>JABDDK010000074.1 GCA_013287665.1 Alphaproteobacteria bacterium | reverse complement strand
AGCAACGGCTTGAGGAAGGATTTCTCCAAAAACTTTCGCTCCCTGACTTCCCCCTGTCACAAGCAAGTGGAAGGGTTTGTTTTCTTCAGAGGCTACATAAGGCGCAGGTTTAATCTCCGACCGCACAGGAAGTCCTGTAAAAGAGACCTTCTTCTGATAGGCCTTAGATATATTTTCCACATGGGGAAATGAGGTGGCAATGCGCGTCACGAAGGGGGCAGCAAAACGATTGGCACGCCCTAAATAGGCATCCGCTTGATGAACAATGGTGGGAAGACGAAGCGCAAAGGATCCAACCAAAGTGGGCAAGGAGGCATACCCACCAAAGCCCACAACAACCTGAGGTTTGAGACGACGGAGGTGATAGAGAGCGGATCCCATACCATTCACAAGCTTCAGACTTCCCTTTACCTTCTGCCTTATAGATCCTCGCAGTTGAGCGGCAGGAATAATAACGGTTTTTATGGAGTCATCAGAAAAGTGATGTCCTCGCCCATCGCTAAAAACAAAGACTTCATATCCTTCAGAAGAAAGCTCAGCTGCCAAAGCTTGAGCCGGGAATATATGACCCCCCGTCCCTCCAGCAGCCAGTACGATTCGTATCTTATCACGCATATTCACCGATCCTTCGGCGGGTTAGGCCTAAAACCATTCCCATGGCAATAGCAAGCGCCAATAAGGACGATCCCCCATAACTAATAAAAGGCAACGTCATTCCTTTGGTCGGCATAAGATTTAATGTGGATGCCATATTAATTACAGCTTGAAGACCGAATTGAACCATGAGCCCTGTCACAGCAAGAACAATAAACATATTGTTTTCTTCAAAGAGGCGGCTCAAAGATCTCAACACGATAAACCCAAAAACACAGAGGAGAAACAGGCAAAGGATCATCCCAAATTCTTCACCTGCCACGGCAAAGATAAAATCGGCATGAGCATCGGGAAGATGCTTTTTTACGGTCCCTTCACCTGGTCCTTGACCAATAAAACCGCCATTCATGAAGGCTTCTATAGATTGATTAACTTGGTACCGATCACCGAACTAACGCAGAAAAAATTAAGAATAGTGGCATCCCTGCAAGGAAGAATTGAGAAAACCACATAACTGTAATTAGAGCTGTCATTCCTAAATCAGGTTGCAGCATAAGGAAAGTTACAACCAACAGATACAGCCCAATCGAGATCCAATTCCCTGGAAAAGACGGTTGGGATTGGTGCCCGGCAAACAAATAGGCACTCACAACCGCAAAAGCTGGTTTTACAAATTCTGAAGGTTGAATGGAGAGCCCTCCAATATCAAGCCACCTGCAAGCTCCCTTGATCTCAACACCCATAAAAGAAGTGATAATGAGTCCAAACATGCTAACGATAAAAACACCCGTCGCAAATCGCTTGATGTCATTAATGGAGAGGAAAGAAACCCCGAGTAAAATTCCAAGGGTCGGAATCAAAAAAATAATATGCTTTTTGATGAAGTGAAAGGAACTCCAGTTATGCTGGTCAGCAACAGCGGGGCTCGCCGCCATAATTAAAAGAATACCCAACATAATCAGAAGCATAAGGGCCGCTAACGTCCACCTGTCAATGGTCCACCACCATTGGCCTATCATACTTGTGTTTGTGCGGGCTAAAGAAAGCATTTAACTCCCGCTCTTTGAATTAATAATTTCTCTGACTTTTTGACAAAAAGCATCACCTCGTGCGGCAAAGTCCCGGAATTGATCCCAGCTTGCACAACTGGGTGAAAGTAAAACGACGGCGTCTTTCTTTTCGTCCCTTAGGGCTTTCTCCGTTGCCTTCTCCAATGCTTCATTTAAAGTCTCACACTGCGTGTAAGGAACGTTTCCTTTTAACGTTAGCGCAAAGCTTGAAGCCGCTTCCCCATATAAATAAGCATGTTCAATCATTTTAAAGAAAGGCTTCAAATTCGTAATGCCGCCTTCTTTGGCCCGTCCTCCGACAAGCCAATAGATGGGGGAGCCCTGATAGCAAATCAATGCTTTTGCAACTGCTTCTGCATTCGTTGCTTTACTATCATTCACAAACGTCACGTTTTTGTATTGCGCAACAACTTGTTGACGATGAACAAGTCCTGGGAAGGAAGCGATCCCCTTTACAATTGGGTCAGTTTCAAATCCGAGTGTTCTGAGGGCCCCAAAGGCCGCCGCTATATTTTGCCAGTTGTGCTGCCCTTTCAGGCGCTCAAGTACCTTCAAATCAAGAACAGGAGTCTTGTTTTCATAGAGAACCCCTTCTTTTACTGAGATCCCCTCATTCAGGGGTTTACACACAGATATAGGGAGGAGCCCCACTTTACTGGAGGCTTTAAGCGCCTCATAGATCGTTAAACAATGTGGATCGTCTACACTAATGACGAGCTTATCTTTTGATGTGGAATTGCGGTATATTAGCTTTTTTGCAGCAATATAACCATCCATACCCCCATGACGATCTAAGTGATCAGGCGTAATGTTAAGCAATAGACTGACATCAAAATGCAAGCTAGGAGCTGTCTCAAGTTGATAGGACGAAACCTCAAGCACATAAATGCCATCTTTATTCAATGGATTCAGCTCAAGCACAGGAATCCCTAGATTCCCCCCCACTTCAACTTGGGCTCCCATTCCTTTCAGAATATGGCCAATGAGTGAGGTTGTCGTTGATTTTCCATTCGTTCCTGTGATCCCGATGTAACGCGCTTCCTTTTGACTCTCGCATAGGATTTCCATATCCCCGAGAGGCCTCAAACCTTCAAGCTGTGCTTGCGCAACAAGAGGATGGGGAGCGGGATAATGATGGGGCACACCGGGACTCAAGATGAGTTTATCGACTTCACTCCACTCTATACTAGAAGGATTCAAAAGGGGAATATTCAAATTCTGAGCACTTTTACGAGCGCTCTCTTGATCATCCCAAGCCAAAACGTGGGATCCACCTTTCATCAAGGCTTGCGCAACTGACTGGCCCGAACGACCCAGTCCAATGACCGCAACTTTTTTATCTTTATAGCATGTTGGAATGATCATAGGCTTATCTCAACTTGAGGGTTGAAAGGCCAACGAGCGCCAGCACAATCGAGATAATCCAAAAACGGAAGACAATGGTTGGCTCTGACCAGCCTTTTTTCTCAAAGTGATGATGAACGGGTGCCATGAGAAAAATACGTTTTCCACCG
>JABDDK010000073.1 GCA_013287665.1 Alphaproteobacteria bacterium | reverse complement strand
GAAATGAGGACCATATCCGGATAGGATACCCAGTAAGGCGCAGGAATAATGACCTCATCCCCTTTATTAAGAGTCGCAACAAAAGCATTAAACAAAACATACTTCGCCCCAATCCCAACGATAATTTGGTCAGGAGTATACTCAATGTCGTTATCTCGTTTAAATTTGTCAGCAATCGCCTTCCGGAGGGACAGGATCCCCTCAACGGCCGTATACTTTGTCTTGCCTTGTTTTAGAGCGTCAATAGCGGCCTGCTTGATATGATCAGGCGTATCAAAATCCGGCTCTCCCGCACCAAGACCAATCACATCGCGCCCTTGCGCTTTCAGCTCTGCAGCCCGCTGCGATACAGCGAGGGTAGGGGAGGGCTTAATTTGTGACATACGTTGACTGATTAGGGACATGGGGACCTCGTTTGTTTGATGCTATGGTATATTTATACGAATATATTCAAGAACACAATGAAGCATACGATTCCATGAATATAATTCCTTTAAGTGGATACACATTGATTATCACGACAAGTATCTGATCAAAAAAGAAATAAGATAGATGCATGATACATACATCTATCTCACAATAAGTTTAAGGTTGCTGGAAGGCGTTTGTCACCTCTCTTGAATTACCGGAAAAAACATATTGTAAGTGAGTCATAAGCACATTAGAAATAAATGGTATAAATATATAATGAGGTTGCTAAGGTGTTTAACTTAAATTGTTTAAAAGCGAGTGCTGTTGCGCTGTTCCTATTCTCGGCGGCTTCTCATCCTGTTTTTGGCATGGAGGGGGAAGATAACACGAAACCCGTAACGGTCAAAAAAGTTGTGATTCAAAAGTATTTACCTGCGGGTAGCTCACAAGAATATATTGGGCGAGCTTCTGAATTGTGTACTTTAATAATGGAAGCTCCTCAGCTAGAAATTCTTCATGATGGCAGAGATGATATTCCTGCTAATACTGTTGTTCGGGACTATGGATGGAGTTTTAGACCCAATCCTGTTGCCGTCTGTGAACTGTTAGAATTTTGTCATGCACAAAAGAGTACTGTGCGTGGGATTGAAGTGGGGCCAGGGCATGGTTATGAGGCCAGTTTAATTCTTCTCACAAAGAGGGTTCAGCTAACAGCTTATGAAAAGCAAAGCAAACAATGTGTGCTTGTAAGGGGAAATGTACTTGGAACAATGCAAGGTGTGGATCCAACAGTTGCTTGGGATAAGATTTTTTATCCGAAGTGTAATGATTTTATAGATGTAAAATTTGGTGACAAATTTGAAGGTCAATACGCCCTATTGAATGCAAATAAAGTTGTTCATTTCCTTGATCCTGTGGAAACAGACACTTTTTTTGATAAGGTTGCATTGTTGTTGAAGCCCGGTGGCCGTCTTTTTTTAACGGCTGTAACACCTAAACCGAAAAGTAAATTTGAAGCATTTATAGAAAAGCAAAAAGGGAGCAAATATCCAGGTTATGTTTTTTATAGGCAAGAAAATCGACTCAACGCTGAATGGACCGACATCGTAGGAGAGCCCGATATCGTACTCGTTCGTGCACCAAGTGCTAACGAGAAGTGCGCCCATTTTATGCAATCAGTGAGACAAGTAAACGATGATATTGCTTTTTCTGTAACAGACCGAGTCATGCACTATCATACCGGAGAAACACTGACGAACGCTTTAGGAAAGAGATTCAGGGTTTTGAAGCTAACGATGATGAGTCCTGATGAAATTGGTGGAAATGCGAGCTTTCAAGAAGATATGATTCACATTGTCGCTGAACGAGTAGCGGAAGAAAAATAATAGGAAATCAATATGCAAACCGAACTGATGTCAAAACAAGCCTTTCATAAAGCCTATCCCACCCTCTGGTATGGAAAGGACGGGGAGCATTTTATCGTTATGACCCCTGACGGGAAAATCTGTGCCTTAGCAAGTACATCATTTCCCGGATACCAGAATATTCTAAAGCGCTTTGAAAAACATGAACTGCTTCAAAAGGCGGTGAAAGAGCCAGGAACCTTGCTTCTTGTAGGAACACCTCTGCAACAGGCCGTATGGAAGGCTTTGCTTGAGATTCCAAAAGGCAGCACAGTTACCTATCAGGACCTAGCTGTGAAAATCGGCAAACCAAAAGCCTACCGCGCAGTGGCGAATGCTGTTGGGGCGAATCCTATATCTCCGCTTATCCCTTGCCATCGCGTTATTCGTAAAGGCGGAGCCCTCGGCGGGTATTATTGGGGTCTTGAGGCAAAGAAAAAGCTTCTAAAGGCTGAAGGTGTCTTCAATTAATTTCTGTAGTCTTTCCCGAGGGCTTCCCCAAATTTCAATAACTTGTGGATGATTATATCGCGGGAATATATCTAATACGTCCTCTCGATATATTTCTTTGAGGTATTCATCCACTGAGTTTCTCAAGCTTTGATCCTCAGAGTCAGGGCATCTTACAGGGTGTTCGCTGTCATAACAGATACAAGGGCTGTTTTTGAGGAAAGAGCTTTCTTTAAGTCCGCTATATTTATAATCCCATTTTTTTGGACGGGAAGAATCGTGATTTTGAAGCCTTCTTTTTCAAGGGCTTTAATCGGCTCTAGCACGCATTTGTGTTCTGTTATTACCGTTATGATTTCAGTCTTTCCTTTTTCTTTCAAAGCTCTTGAGACACCTAAGATCGCTAAATTGTTGGCTTCTGTTGCCCCCGATGTAAAGATGATTTCATCTGGATTAGCACCTATGACACTCGCAACCTGAGCCCGTGCTTGCTCAATCGCCTCATGGGCTCTGTTCCCATAAACGTGGGTCGTTGAGTGGGGGTTCCCAAACTCTTTCGTGAAATAAGGGAGCATAACTTCCAAAACGCGCGGATCAACGGGCGTTGAGGCTTGGTAATCTAAATAGATAGGGTCAGCGTTAACTTTCAGTGAAAGCAGTAGTACAGTGGACAATAGATAGATGCTTAGCTTGCTTTTCATTTTGATTGCTTTCCTTTGTTTAACATTATCTTTGAAATATAATATTTATATTATTCGGCATGTACTGGTACTATGTCATTGTTTAAAGAATATATCAAGAGAAATGTAATTTTCGCGAGCGGTGGGGTGCAGTGATGACGCCGTATACAATTACTGTTATACAATTTTGAATTAAGCACTATGGATTGGAAGAGGGAAAAGACATGCGCATTGCTATTTCGGGAACCCATTGTATGGGGAAGACAACCCTCATCAATGATTTTATGAAAACCCACCCTGAATATACATTTGAGCCTGAACCTTACTATCAACTCCAGGAATTACATGGCGTTGAATTTTCTGAAATCCCGACACTCGAAGATTTCATAGAACAACTGGAGTACAGCATAGAGAGACTCGAAGAACTAGCAACTCA
>JABDDK010000072.1 GCA_013287665.1 Alphaproteobacteria bacterium | reverse complement strand
TCCGCTGGCGTTGCAGTTGTGCCTGGAGTGGCTTTTGGGCTTTCTCCTTATTTTCGCATATCCACCGCGACTGATACGACCGTATTGGTTGAGGCCTGCAACCGTATATCCAAAGCCATAAGGGCCCTCACATAATGATTTCATTGAGAGCATCAAACCACCCTGAAGAGGGTGATAATGAACCTTCCCCACTGGCGTCATCCCTGCGAAAGCAGGGACCCAGGGCGCTAACTCATTGCGAAGCAATGAACATATTTTTACATTCCGGCGGAATGAGTTGTTTGTCCTGGGTCCCTGCTTTCGCAGGGATGACGCCAGTGGGGTTGAGAAAATGGTGAATAATTACCATGGATGGATCATTGTCGATAAACCAGAAGGCATGACCTCAGCTCACGTCGTTGCAAAGATTAAACGTCTTTTCAACTCCAAGAAAGCCGGCCATGGGGGTACGCTTGATCCGTTTGCAACTGGCGTCCTCCCTATTGCACTTGGGGAAGCAACAAAAACTCTCTCTTATGTATTAGAGGGCAATAAAGCCTATCGCTTTGAGGTCCAGTGGGGGGAAGCACGGACAACGCAAGATAGAGAGGGTGAGGTCACAGCTACCTCTAACAAAAGGCCTTCCAAGCAAGAGATCGAGGCCATTCTCCCTGAATTCACAGGACCTATTGAGCAAGTGCCTCCTGCATATTCTGCCATCAAAGTTGATGGGAAGCGAGCTTATGCCTTAGCTCGTGCAGGACAAGATGTAACTCTTCCTCCTCGGCAAGTTACAATAAACTCTTTGAAGTTAGTAAGCACAACACCCGATTCTGCTACATTTGAGGTTGCTTGTACGAAAGGAACATACGTGCGCAGCCTTGCCCGTGACATAGCTCTACGCTTAGGTACAGTTGGATATGTAAAAACCTTGAGGCGCCTTCTGGCGGCCCCGTTTTCAGAGAAAGATGCGATTTTACTAGATTCTCTTCTTAAAGTAGGGCATAACACTGAATTGATAAACTATGTCTTGCCTCTTCAAGATGCGCTGGCCGACATCCTGGCTCTTGAAATCGAAGGCATAGAGGCGGTTAGACTTCGCCAAGGTCAAACTCTAATTTCACCCCATAAAGGTGATGAAGATGTTGTCCTGGTATTCAGTGAAGGAAAACCGCTGGCCTTAGGTAAGGTCAAAGAGGGGTTATTAACGCCTCTACGTGTATTTAATATTTAACGATAGGAGTAAAAGATGTCGATCACTAATGAGCGTAAACAAGAAGTTATTAAAGAATTTGCAACCGTAAAGAATGATACAGGTTCACCTGAAGTACAAATCGCAGTCTTAACGGAACGCATTGTTAATCTCACCTCACACTTAGGCGACCATGTAAAAGATTTCCACTCAAGAAGAGGTCTTTTAATGCTTGTCAGTCGCAGGCGCAGACTATTAGATTATATAAAGCGTACAGATAACGCGCGCTATACAAAACTCATTGAGCGACTTGGACTACGTCGCTAAGACCAAAAAGGAATCAAAATTGCATGTTTAAAATTTACAGAAAAGAAATTGAATGGGGTGGCAAAAAGCTCACACTTGAGACGGGAAAAATCGCCCGCCAAGCCGATGGTGCTGTCATGGTCACTTACGGAGAGACCGTTGTCTTGTGTACAGCTGTTGCTAAGCGTACCGCAAATCCAGACGTCGACTTTTTCCCTCTTACGGTTCAATACCAAGAGAAAGCTTTCGCTGCAGGCCGAATCCCAGGTGGATTCTTTAGGCGTGAAGGTAAGCCAAGCGATCATGAATCCCTTGTTTCTCGCTTAATTGACCGTCCTATTCGTCCTCTTTTCGTTCCTAACTTCCGGAATGAAACACAGATCGTCTGTACAGTTTTAAGCCATGATATGGAAAATCCATCCGATATCCCTGCACTTGTTGGCGCCTCAGCGGCCCTCACTCTTTCAGGTCTTCCGTTTTTAGGCCCTATTGGTGCTGCTCGCGTTGGGTACATTGATGGCAAATATGTCCTCAACCCAACGATCGCTGAAGCTCCAAATTCTAAATTGAACTTGGTTGTTGCAGGAACGACTGAAGGTATCTTGATGGTTGAATCTGAAGCTCATGAGCTGTCAGAAAGCCAAATGCTAGAAGCCGTTATGTTTGGGCACACTGAATTCCAACCTGTCATTCAAGCGATCATTGAGCTTGCAGAAGAATGTGCAAAAGATCCTTGGGAACTTAGCCCGAAGAATCCACAAAAAGATGCACTTGTTGAACGTTTAAAGGAACTTGCAACAACAGATCTTAAGACAGCTTATGCCATCAAGGACAAAAGCTCTCGAAATGAAAAAGTTGGAACTTTAAAGTCACAAACAGTTGAAGCTCTTAAGGAAGAAGGTTTTCCGGATCATTTAGCCACACTTGAATTTAAAGAACTTGAGAAAGATCTTGTTCGCGGTGAAATCTTGAAAACGGGCGTCCGCATTGATGGACGCGATACAAAGACCATTCGCCAAATCATATCCGAAGTGGGTGTCCTTCCAAGAGCACACGGAAGCGCTCTCTTTACAAGAGGATCAACCCAAGCCATTGTCGTCGCAACTCTCGGTACGGGCCAAGATGAACAGATCATCGACGCCCTTGAAGGTGAATATAAAGAGCACTTCTTGCTCCATTATAACTTCCCTCCCTATTCCGTTGGAGAAACAGGTCGTATGTCAGGTCCAGGACGTCGTGAAATTGGTCACGGTAAACTTGCATGGCGCGCTCTTCACCCCTTAATGCCAACAAAGGATAAGTTCCCTTATACTATCCGCCTGGTTTCTGAAATCACAGAATCTGATGGATCATCCTCTATGGCATCAGTCTGTGGTGGATCCTTGGCTTTGATGGATGCAGGTGTTCCTTTAGAAAGGCCTGTTGCAGGTATTGCTATGGGACTCATTAAGGAAGGCAAAGATTTTGCTGTCCTTTCCGACATCATCGGCGATGAAGATCACTTAGGCGATATGGACTTTAAGGTTGCTGGTACGGCAGACGGTATTACTGCCCTGCAAATGGACTTAAAGATTACAAGTATTACACGAAACATCATGGAGATTGCTCTTGAGCAAGCCCGTGAGGGTCGAATTCATATCTTGGGCAAGATGGCCGAAGCTATGGGAGAAGCGCGTCAAGACGTTGGCGAATATGCCCCACGAATGATTACCTTTACAATACAGAAGGAGAAAATTCGTGAAGTTATTGGTACGGGCGGAAAAGTCATTCGGGACATCTGTGAAACAACGGGTGCTAAGATTGATATTACGGATGATGGTACAATTAATGTGTCAGGTGCGAATGCAGAAGTCATAGCGGCTGCAGAAAAAAGAATTCGCAGTATTACGGATGAGCCAGAAATTGGCGTAATCTACAAAGGCACAGTTGTACGGACTGTTGACTTTGGCGCCTTTGTAAACTTCTTTGGAAGTCAGGATGGCCTTGTACATATTAGCGAACTTGCCCCGAGGCGTGTAGAAAAAGTATCAGACGTCGTCAAAGAAGGAGATGAGGTTTTCGTCAAAGTTCTTGAGATGGACAGTCGAGGAAAGATTCGTCTAAGCATGAAGCGTG
>JABDDK010000071.1 GCA_013287665.1 Alphaproteobacteria bacterium | reverse complement strand
GTAAGGAAACCAAGAAAATGAGACGTGATCATTGTCACAATTCAATGTTTCAACACAATCCAACAGATCTGGCCACTTGTCTTCATAACTACGTTGATAAATGAGGTGTGCCGGAACGACTCGTAGGGTGACTGTACTGATAATTCCTAGGGTTCCAAGTCCACATTGATACGCTTGAAAGAGCAGGGGTGATAGAGTTGAACTTATCGTATTCACTTCTCCTTGACCATTGATAACACTCATCTCTAGGATTTGTGTGTGAATCGGTCCAAATGCGATGCCGCTTCCATGAGTCCCTGTTTGAATGATTCCTCCAATTGTCTGTTCAGAGACAGAAGCGAGATTTTCAAGAGCAAGGCCGTGTAGATTTAGAACTTCATTGATGTGCTTTAATGTGGCTCCTGCCTCTACGCATATCGTTCTATGTGAAACATCCACCTCTAAAATACGTGCATAATTTTCCAAGGAGCCCCCCCATTCTCCTTGTTCTGGAAGGGCAATCGTATTGAGGGAGTGGCCAGCTCCAATGACTTTGATTTTTTTTCTTAGCTGATAGGCTTGTTGAACAAGTCCAATTATTTCATCTTCCGTTTTGGGAATGAATAGAGAATCAATTGTACATGCAGCATGGCCCGTCCAGTTTGTCCAATTGCGTTGCTTGTGAATTTCTAAAGAATCGGAAAATCCACTGGACGTTATGAATAAAAATAAAATGCTTGCAAAACGTATAAAAATCTTCACCTCGACCTTATACATTACTCCTTTCAGTTGAAAGGCACCCAAAAAGAGTGAATTGAAAGCCCCTGCAGTTGAATTGCCATTATGGGGGTTATATTAATTTAATACTACCCCCATAATGGCAATTCGAATTCGGGGACTTTCAATTCAATCCGAGTGGATGCCATTGAACTGGAAGGAGTATAAACTATATACTTAAGAAAGTCTTGGACACTTAATCTCAATTTCGTATAATTCCTCGCAAAAACGAGAACTCTTTCATGAACAAATTACGGACAATAATCTTCTCTTGCATTGCGCTACTCTTCTCTACCTCACTCTCAGCTAATTCTGAACAAATCGCCCAGTCAAATGGGATAGAAATTTGTTATGAAACATTTGGAAGCCAAGAGGATCCAGCTCTCCTACTGATTATAGGTGCCTGTTCTCAAGGAGTCTTGTGGCCAGTAGAGCTGTGTGAACAATTTGCAAATCTCGAATTTTACGTCATCCGCTACGATCATCGAGATATAGGACTTTCAACAAGCTTTGATTTTGAAAAAAATCCCTATGATGTATTAGACCTTGCAAAGGATGGAGTTGGACTTCTCGATTTTCTACAAATTGATCAAGCCCATCTTTTTGGCCTGTCAATGGGAGGCCCTATTGCAGAACTGATCGCCGCCAATTTCCCTGAAAGAGTCTTGACCATGAGCCTCATTGCCACTTCCCCTGACTTTCGTCCAATGAATTTGGCTTTAGCAGGCCTTCCTCCTGAAGAAAATGTTCTCTCCAGGCCAAAAGACAACTATCTTGAAAGCATGAATCTATTCTTGGGATCTCCACCTAAGAATGAAGAGGAAAAATTAAAGCAGAGAGTCGCCCTCTGGCAGATCCTAAACGGATCGATTGTTCCTCTAGAAGAAAAAAGCCAGCGCACTATCCATCAGCAGTTTCTCTCTCGCCAAAAAAATGCTGAAGGGCCAGCCAACCACGTCCGCTGCTGTGCACGATCTGAAACACTCATACAAAGAGTTCCTTATCAGGTCAACATCCCGACTCTTGTTATGCACGGTTCGGAAGATCCGATTTTTGGACCAGATCACGGCTTTGCTCTTGCTAATATAATTCCTGGATCCAAGTTTATCTTTATCGAAGGCATGGGACACGTTCCCAATCCCCATTTTTTTGACCTGATTGTAACAGAAGTTGCAGCTCTCGCACAAAAAGAGCTCACCGACCAAAAGCAAATAGACGAGGCAAGCAGGCTCAAAAAGTTGTAAAGCCGAGTTCTCGGAAAATTAATTGCTTTAAAGAAGATTAAAAAAAGTGGAAAATAAAAAAGCTTACTGGACTATCTGTCCAGAATGTTATGGACGTGGCAAAAAAAACTTGAAGCTCCGCAAGAAATCAAAACTCCGCTACCAGATAGCGATGAATGAATTTGAAAAAGCTCAAGCTGAAGGAAAGGCTTCGGTTCGCCCTAAGATTACTCAATATTTATGCGATAATTGCACTGGATCTGGCTTAATTTCTGCCACTTGTCAACCCATGGCAGATTCAAAAAACTACCCACATGTAGCAATTATTGGTGCAGGCATAGGAGGCTTGGCACTCGCTGTTGCTTGTTTGCATCGTGGCATCCCATTTACCCTTTATGAGCGCGATACAAGCTTCGATGTCCGAGCTCAGGGCTACGGACTCACCTTACAACAAGCAAGTAATGCAATTAAGGGCCTGGGTCTTTTCTCTTTAAAAGACGGGGTTCGTTCTACACGTCATGTGGTACATACTACAGACGGAAAAGAAATTACTGAATGGGGAATGAGGACACATTTAAATATTAACAAGTCTCCAAAGCGTATCAATGTCCATATCCCAAGGCAATCCTTACGCCGCGCCTTGCTTGATCAATTGGACGAGCATAACGCCGTGCAGTGGGGACACCGCTTAGTTGGTTTTAAACAATCTAAGAATAAAGGTGTTGAGCTAAGCTTTGAAGTTAACGGGGAGATGAAAAATGCCACAGTAGATTTGCTTGCGGGTGCTGATGGTATTCGTAGTGTTGTACGCAGCTTAAGTGTTGGTGAAGATACGACTCCCTTGTGTTACTTGGGATATATGGTAATTTTGGGTATTTGCCCTTTAGATGCTCTTAAGGGGGTTGAGAGTTCTTTGCTTGATTCAGCCACCGTCTTTCAAACCGTTAATGGCCATGAGCGAATCTACGTGATGTCTTACTCGTTAAACTCAATCATGTGGCAATTGAGTTTCCCCATGCTCGAAGAAGAAGCTAAGGCCTTGAGTGCACGAGGCGCTTTGGCTCTTAAAGAAGAGGCGTGCCGTAGAGCAGAGTGGCACACTCCCATTCCTCAAATGTTATCAGCTACCCTGCCGGAACAAATTTCAGGTTATCCCGTCTACGACCGAGAATTACTCAAGTCGGAATTATTGGAAAAAGCAGGCGCTGTTACTTTGATTGGAGATGCAGCTCACCCTATGAGTCCATTTAAAGGACAAGGTGCAAATCAGGCTCTTTTGGATGCACTGGCCCTGGCTCGTGATATTTCAATAGCTTGTACTACTTTGCCTAAATGGCGAGAAACGGGAGTGAGAGAAATTGTACTCACTGAATTTGAAAAAGAGATGTTAGCGCGTAGCGCTTCTAAAGTAAAAGATTCAGCTGAAGCGGTGGAACTTCTACATTCCAGATCTGTTCTACGTGAAGGTTATGGACCTAAAGGACGATCTTTACGAGGTAACAATTTGTAATCAGACCTACGTGGTAAATAGGGTGACATTTCTACCTTGGGTTAACATAGACAACAAGAACCTTGACACTCAATGCTGAGTGTAATACAAGTTCCATTTATACCCAAATGACTTGAAAAGTTGGGAATTTAGCAAA
>JABDDK010000070.1 GCA_013287665.1 Alphaproteobacteria bacterium | reverse complement strand
ATTTTACCTTTGTCACTTTTTATGATAATACTTAATAAAAATAACGGGAGAGACTTATGAGAAAATTTCTAATAACCGCAGCAATGCTGTTTTCAACGTCAACTTTTGCTGTAGCAGACATGACCCCAATTGCTGAGATGCCAGCAGGTGAATACAAAAACGATCCGCACCACACAAGCTTGACCTGGAAAGTTAGCCACATGGGACTTTCCAACTATACAGCGCGATTTACAAAAATAGATGCGACAATAACTTTAGATCCTAAGGATCTGAGCAAAAGCAAGCTCGTTGCAACGGTTGAGCCAGGATCCGTCAAAACAGACTATCAAGATGAATCAAAGAAGGACTTTGATAAAGAATTGGCGAGTCGTGAATGGCTTAATGCCATCAAGTTTTCAGAAGCAAAATTTGAGTCTACAAAGATTAAAAAGACTGGTAAAAATACGGGCAAAATTTATGGCAACCTCACGTTCCTGGGGGTGACGAAACCTCTGACATTCGATGTGATATTCAATGGTGCTTATGAGAGACATCCCATGACAAATCTTCCTGAACTTGGTTTTTCTGCGACAGCAACGTTGAAGCGGTCCGAATGGGGTTTTAACCATATGGTCCCCCACATTGGTGATGACGTGAAGCTTCACATTGAAGCTGAATTTATTATGGCAAAGAAACCATGAAACGGTATAACTGGGCAGCCATTACGCTTCATTGGGTGATGGCGCTTTCGTTCTTCGCTCAATTGACATTAGGCTTTGTCATGACGATGGCAACGCTTAATAAAGTTCAGGAATTTCAAATCTATCAATGGCACAAGTCGCTCGGTGTGCTCTTGCTGCTTGCTTTCTTTCTAAGATTTGCCATCAGGTTGTTTACGCAGCATCCTGCTTTGCCTACCACTCTTGCTCCTTGGGAAAAATGGTTAGCTGATGCTGTTCACAAAGCGCTCTATCTCTGGATGCTCCTTCTCCCCCTTACAGGATGGTTGATGGTTTCATCAAGTCCATTGGGGCTTCCTACTTTCGTTTTTGGGTGGTTTGAATGGCCCCACATACCCGGTGTCACTGGGAATTTGGCTGTCGAGAATTTTGCAAAGGTCTCCCATACATGGCTTGCCTATTCTTTCATCGTGTTGATAGGTCTGCACATAGCAGGAACGTTTAAGCACTTGATCATCGACAAAGTGAATATATTACCCCGTATGGGTATAGGTCGAATGCTCATAGTTCTGTGTTTAACGATCACACCTGTAATGGCAGCTGATTATAAGGTTGACCCTGTATCTAGCAAAATTGAGTTTAGTGGGGTGAATTCGGGCACTCCCTTTAAGGGCACTTTTGAGAAATGGGATGCAATCATTCACTTCGATCCTAAAGACTTACAGGAGAGTAAAATTAGTGTTGTCATAGATATGGCAAGCGCTAAGACAGGCAATGCCATGTATGACGGTACATTGCCAAGCATAGATTGGTTTGATGTAAAAACATATCCCAAGGCCCAGTTTGAGAGTCAAACGATAGTGAAAAACGATGACGGTAGTTACTTGATGCAGGGAACCCTTAAGATTCGAGAGAAGTCCATTCCCGTCAAATTTTCCTTTAGCTTAGATCTATCAACCCCTGTTAAAACAGTGTTCAGTATCACCCTGGATCGGCTTGCCTTTGACATCGGCAAGGTTTCAGATGCTAAGGGAGACTATGTCAGTAAAGAAATTAAGATTGACGTTACTTTGAGTGCGAGCAAGTTATAGTTTTTAAAGTATTCAGTTGTCATTTCTCAAAACTCAATGTATTCATAAATCATGATGAACAACAGAACCCAAGCGATAAGGTCCACAACTCTCCCCAATCTGCTTACGTTTGCACGGATTGCGTTGGTGCCTGTTGTCGTGGCTTTGTTTTATTTTGACAGGCCCATTAGTAATTGGATTGCGGCTGGATTTTTTGTTTTGGCCTGTATTACAGATTATTTAGACGGGTATTTTGCAAGGACCTTAAAACAAACCACACAGATGGGTACATTTCTGGATCCTATGGCGGATAAGCTGTTGGTCGCAGCGACTCTCCTTATGCTCGTTGGATTCAACCGAATTGCGGGACTTACACTCATTCCTGCGGTCATTATCTTATGTCGTGAACTTTTGGTTTCAGGCTTACGGGAATTTTTGGCAGAGGTTCATGTATCGGTTCCCGTGACGCGTCTTGCAAAATGGAAAACAGCTATTCAAATGACAGCATTAACGCTACTGATCATTGAAGATATTCCCGGCTATACCATCCCCATTGATATATTAGGAACGATTGGGCTTTGGGTTGCAGCTCTTCTCACCCTCATCACAGGGTTTGATTATCTACGCGCCGGCCTCAAGCATATGTAGACACCCTTCGCCTTTCAAGCTTCGGGGGCGTTAACCTTCGGGACTCGCCCTCTGTCACGTATAAGTATACGCTCATCGGGCTCACCACTCGGTTGCCTACCCGAATTCTTGAAATCCAAAGGGTATATAAAAATTTTAAAATTTCTCTGGAAATCTTATCCGGGCTGAGGTATACACCCTTTACTGAGGGCGATTAGCTCAGCGGGAGAGCGTCTCGTTTACACCGAGAGGGTCGGGGGTTCAAATCCCTCATCGCCTACCAGAGAAACCCTAGGTTTTTGAGGGTTTCAAGAAGGAAGAAAAATCTCCGGGTATACCCCGGGGATACTTTGGAACAGAGGTTGGGGTTACGCTTGCGAGCAGGTAAATGTTGGTAAAAATGGGGATAATATCACAATTATACATAAAGATTCGTAGGGAGCAATAGGGTTTGATAAGCTAGGTTGTCGGCTTTTATCTTGTTCTTATTCAATTAGATAGAGCGTTCTTAGAACTGATGAGGTTTTTCTTTTTCGCATTCAGGACCTCAAAAAGCCCCCTTTGATAGAAAGCTTAGCTCTTGAGATTTAAAAATCTATCTTTTCGTGAAGGGGGTCTTTTATTTTGGCTTTGAATTAGAACTTGCACTTATTAAAGATTAAGTCTATTAATTGAGTATTCATTTTATGTATTAGGATTTCATTTATGGGTTTTAAATCTTTCAAAATAATAGTTATTACCGCCCTATCTCTTCTCATCGGAGCACCTGAAGTTGCCTTTTCAGGATTAACGGATGAAGATCAAAAACAGAACGAAAGAAAACGACCTGCAGACAGAAAAATGACTAAAGCAGAACGATCTGTTCAAAAGAAAGGTGCGGTTGATAAGGAACACGCCCCATTGCTTTCTCTTCCAGACGAGCTAATTCTGCAACTCATGCGCAAGTCCGGCGTTGCAAAGGCCCTTGGCAATGTCTGTTGGAGACTTGAAGCGCTTCGTTCAGACCCTCGCGTCCCTTTGTGTTTGGTGTTTAATTCCATAATAAGCCTAAGTGAATATACAAGTATGGAATGTCTTTGCCCAAAGCAGCATATCGTATTCAATTTTCCTTTTCACACGAAAGATGTTCAATGTTTGTTTGATTATTATTCTAATCACCAATTTCCTAAACGGAGCTTACGATTTGAAAAGAAGGGGCGATTGTTAAATGGTGAAGAAAAGGGTGAGCGATCTCAATTTATTTCGCTTATAAAATCAGTAAAACTCCAGAAAGTTGTATTTAAAATCCCTTTAGATCTTGATTTTATAAAAGACTTAGAAGGTACACCCGGAATAAGTATTCGTTACCTAAATTCTTTTCATATCCTG
>JABDDK010000069.1 GCA_013287665.1 Alphaproteobacteria bacterium | reverse complement strand
AGAAATTGAGGAAACCCTTGAGCTTGCGCCTTCACCTAAAGTTGAACCCCGGGTTGCCCCTCTGATTTCACCAAAGGAAGCGACGAGCACCGCCAATGCGTCAGCAAGTTCAGCCAAAAACTTGGAGGAGTTACGAGCGGCACTCGTTGCATTTGAAGGATGTGCCTTGAAGTATACGGCAACAAATCTCGTGTTCGGGGACGGAAATCCAAAGGCGAAAGTCATGCTAATTGGCGAAGCTCCAGGCGCAGATGAGGACAGGCTCGGCCTTCCTTTTGTCGGTCAAAGTGGTCAGCTTTTGGATAAGATGTTTGCCGCCATTGGCCTCACCCGGGAAAGCTTTTATATCACGAATATCATCCCCTGGCGTCCCCCCGGAAACCGTCAACCCACACCGGGTGAAGCGGATGCCTGTCTCCCCTTTGTCAAACGACACATTGATCTGGTGAGCCCAGACTTCATCATTCTTGTGGGCGGAACCGCCACAAAAACACTCCTCGGCGGGAGTGCAGGCATCATGCGTCTGCGGGGTGCCTGGAAAGACTATACCTCAGAGGCCGGGAAAAAGATGAAGGTCATTGCGATCTTTCATCCGGCTTACCTACTCCGCTCACCTGGTCAAAAGCGTGAGGTATGGATGGATCTGATTAAGATTAAGCATACGCTTGTTAATGCGGGCGTGCTTTAAATTTACGCGTATAAAATCAGCAGGAGCAAACCACCAATAATTGTAATGTTAGCCGTAAACTGATTGAGTAGCATTGCCTTTTGTTGTCCCTCCGCTTTCCAAAAATCCGCGAAGTAGTAAGAGGCAACACCCATGAAAATAATCAGATACCCAGCAGCAAAAGGTATCAAAACACCAAAGACAATAGCCAAGCTCGAGGCCAACATTCCAACCATTGATAGAGGAAAGAGGATGTCGACAAATGGCATGTTTTTAGATTTCATGAGCTCCTTCTTCGCAGTTGCATCGAATGGATTCACCATTGAGGCATATAAGAACATAGCCATCATGAGGAGACGTGCGAGAAATTCCATTTTTTTTCCTTTTTCTAATTTATGATCAATAATTCTTCATACAATACAGATTCCTTCTCTTTATCCTACATTATAAATTGGAAGGTATCAAACCTCGCCTTTCCCTTTCCTTTCTGACCTCTGAACACTGAACACTGAAAACCTCTTGCCATCTCCCCCACTTTGTTTGCTATAAGAGGGGTGAGGGGTTGGCTTTGTGGACGCATGGTTTACAAATCCGGTCAGGTCCGGAAGGAAGCAGCCGTCGTAAAACCCATGTGGGTCACGCTCGCTGGCCCCTCACATGTGAGGATTAAATGGCGAAAGCAGCTCTTAAACTTATAGAAAGTGAACCTGTCCTTGAAGGGTACCGGGTGCTTGCGCGCAAATACCGCCCCACGAAACTCAGCGAAGTGATTGGCCAGGATTTTCTTGTTGAAACCTTAAAGCGAGGGATTGAAGGGGGGCGCCTCAGCCATGCCTTTATCCTCACCGGAATTCGCGGAACCGGCAAAACCACAACAGCCCGTATTATTGCCCGTTCTCTGAATTGCGAGGCCGGCCCTACACCTGAGCCATGCGGAACCTGTTCTTCCTGTGAAAGCATTGCGGGAGACCGCTCCATGGACGTCATCGAGATTGACGCTGCAAGCCGGACAAGCGTTGAAGATGTGCGCGAGATTATTGAGGCGGCGCGCTATAAGGCCGTTTCTTCCCGCTATAAGATTTACATCATTGACGAAGTCCATATGCTCTCTAAAAGTGCTTTCAATGCGCTTTTAAAGACCCTGGAAGAGCCACCGCCTCACGTTAAGTTCATCTTTGCCACCACTGAAATTCATAAGGTCCCGGCAACGATTTTATCCCGCTGTGTGCGTTTTGACTTGAAGCGCATTGAGAGCGCAACTTTATCGAGTTATTTTAAAGTCTTATGTGACAAAGAAAAAGTCGGCTATGAGGATGAGGCCATTGCCTTAATTGCAAAGGCCGCCGAAGGATCCGTTAGAGACGGACTATCTTTGCTTGATCAAGCCATGACTCACGGCACAGCTGAAGTGACAGCAAGCCAGGTGAGGGAAATGCTGGGTCTTTCTGATCAGGGTCTCCTGCTTGAGTTGTTTGAAACTCTTATGAGTGGGGATATAAAGACATCCCTTGAAAAACTGAGGTATTTCTATCAAGAGGGAGCGGACCCTGTGCGCCTTCTCGAAGACCTATTGGATCTCACCCATTGGCTGCATTGCATCAAGATTAATCCAGACCTGGCGCAAGACCCGACGTTGTCCTCTGAAAAGCGCGAAAAGGGATGCGCCCTTGTTCAGTCTCTGTCGATTCCAACCCTGACACGGGTCTGGCAGATTCTTCTCAAAGGTTTTGAGGAAACCAAACAAGCTCCCTCTCCTCAAAAGGCTCTGGAAGTGATCATTATTCGTTTAGCCCATCTGGCCCCCCTTCCCTCTATCCATGAGCTGTTGGAAGGCTTCTCACCGACGCCCGAAAAAAAAAAGTCCTGAGCAAGTCCTTCATCTCTTACGAAGAGCTTGTGGAATGGGTGAGTCAGGAACGGGAAGGCCTTCTCCATGGCCACCTTATTTATGATGTTCATCTTATCGCATTTGCACCCGGAAATTTAACCCTGCGCTTATCAGGGAAAGCCCCGAAAGATTTACCCCAAAAGCTTGAGACTCTACTGAAAAAGAACAGAAATGAGGACTGGACGATTGCAATTTCTGAGGAAATCGGTCACCCTACCCTACATGAGAAAGCACAAAGTGTCCTTGAGAAGCGTCGGATTGCTATTTTGGAAACACCCGTTATCAAATTGCTAATTGAATCTTTACCAGGGACAACTCTTATTAACATTGAAGGAGATGAATAATGTTTGGAAATATGGGCGAAATGATGAAGCAAGCCAAGAAGATGCAAGCCATGATGGCGGAAGTTCAGGAAAAAATGACGCTTCTTGAAGTTGAAGGCTCTTCAGGCAGCGGCGCTGTTAAAGTCACAGTCAATGGGCAGGGCTCGATTAGGGGCGTTAAAATTGATCCGTCCCTTCTGGATCCAAAAGAAGGTGAAGTCCTGGAAGACCTTTTGACAGCAGCGATTCGTGATGCACAAACGAAAGCAGAAGAAGCCTCTGCTGAAGCCATGAACAAAGTCACGGGCGGCCTGAAGCTACCTGGAGGAATGAAACTCCCCTTCTAGGGAGTGAGAGACGATGGTCAGTGATGAGCTCAAAACCCTAATCCAGCTGCTCTCCAAGCTACCCGGTCTCGGACCGCGGTCGGGGAAACGCGTCGCTCTTCATTTGCTCCAAAACCGCACCACAACCTTGAGCGCCCTTGAGGGATCTCTCGGGGAAGTTCGGATTAAGGTGAAGGACTGCACGACCTGTGGGAACCTAGACTCCCAAGATCCCTGTGCCCTCTGCCAAGACCCCCGACGGGATTCCTCCATCATTTGCGTTGTGGAAAGTGTCGCGGATCTCTGGGCGTTAGAGAGAACCGCCTCTTTCAAAGGACACTACCATGTCCTAGGCGGTGTCCTATCCGCCATGGACGGCATAGGGCCTGAAGATATCCGCCTCTCAAGCCTTCTGAAACGCTGCCACACCGGGGGGGTTCATGAGATCATCCTAGCCCTCAATGCCACCGTTGAAGGCCAAACCACAAGCCATTACGTGACAGAACGCCTCAAAGACATGGGCATCAATCACATCTCAAGCCTAGCCCGCGGTGTCCCTGTCGGGGGAGAGCTCGATTACCTTGATGAAGGCACGCTCTCAGCAGCTCTTTTATCGCGACGAGGAGTATGAAGGATCACCTCTCCCCTTGTGGGAGAGGTCGCCCCTCGGGGCGGGTGAGGGGTTCGTCAACACAAAAGCAGCAGATATTATGGAT
>JABDDK010000068.1 GCA_013287665.1 Alphaproteobacteria bacterium | reverse complement strand
TCGCGTTCGCGAGGACGACGCCAGTGGGGACGTTAGGTTCTCCCTAAACTTTAGATGCATTTACTCTGGCTAAATAAAAACTTGCTTCTCAGGGTCGTTTTCCTCTAATTATAATTCAAATATGAGCGTAAGGTTTAAGCATGACCCACCCTGAATTTCCCAATTTACATATCATTAACCATCCTCTGATTCAACATAAGTTGACCATGATGCGGAAAGCAAAAACACAAAAACATGAATTCCGCCAACTCTTGAAAGAGATTGCCCTTTTAATGGGGTATGAGATAACACGTGGAATGCCCCTTAAGACAGAAACAATCTCAACTCCTTTGGTGACGATGGACGCTCCCGTTCTTGCGGGCCCTAATCCTGCCATTGTTCCCATCTTACGAGCTGGACTTGGCATGGCCGATGGTTTGCTTGAGTTGATGCCTGAGGCCGATGAAGGGCATATTGGGATGTACCGTGATCCTGTAACAAAGACGCCCGTTGAATATCTTGTAAAACTTCCAAAAGCAGAGGGGCGGACTTTTTTTCTTGTTGATCCTATGATTGGGACAGGTAATTCTGCTGTTGCTGCCGTTGATACCCTTATAAAGCATGGAGCGGAAGAAACAAAAATTAAATTCATGGCTCTTGTCGCAGCCCCAGAAGGGGTTCGTGTTTTTAATACAAAATACTCACATATACCAATTTATACTGCTGCTTTAGATGAAAGGCTGGATGAGAAAGCCTATATTATCCCTGGGCTTGGCGATGCCGGTGACCGTCTTTTTGGGACCCTGTAAGGTTTCTCTAGAAATTTAAATAAATTCATGTAAAATGCAACTTATGAATTTTAACTCGCGCAACCTTCATAGGCTGAGCCAAAAGGCTATTGCCCCCTTTTTAGCCCTCTCTGTCGTGGGCTACTTCATCTATCACTCCATCCAAGGGGATAGGGGAATCCTTGCGTGGGTGCAGCTCCAGGAGCGCCTCACCCATTCTTTAGGTGAGCTCAATACGGTTATGAAAGAACGTCAGGAGTTGGAGGAAAAAGTGCAAGACTTACGTCCTGAGAGCATTAATCGCGATCTTCTCGATCAACAGGTGCGCCTTAAGCTGGGATATACAAGACCTGATGAGGTTGTGATTTTGAAGATTGGGTCAGTTAAGTAATTGTCTCGCTTCTGGACATCATGACATATTGACAAAACTATATTGCATAACTATATAGGAGTTAATTGTTTTTTATTTAGGAGTTAGTTGTGAATAAAATTTTACTTGTTACTGCAGTGTTGCTTACGAGCACGTCTCTTCTTCAGGCCCATTTTGATCCTGACACAGCGAATGAAGGTGCGCGTATAAATCAACGCACAAAGCTTGAAAACAAAGTTGCTGATGGTCAAAATCTACGGAAAAACATTTCAAAGCTAAATGCTTTGGAACAATTGATTCATACGGGCGACACCCAATTCATTGCTGCCTATAATAGCTTAAGAAAGCATGCACCCAGTCAAGCACTTGTGATCAACAACGACAACAATGCTGTCGTCGTCGCTAAAGTGGCTCAAAAGGCACCCAGTGTCCTCACTTTAGAACATTCCTTTTTGATTCAGGCTGCCTGTCGGTTATTCATGACGGATGAAGCCGAGAGAACTTTGAACAATATTTTCACAAACTATGCGCATGATCTTGCGGTACAGCTATATGCAGAACACGGCGATAAATTCACAAAACACTTAACCCCTGCCATTATTGGGGGAGTCTATGGGATCATTGAGGACTGTCTTTTAGGAGCAGCAGGGTTAAAAGATCTCGTCGGTGCTGTAAAACAGCTTTCAGGTGTGAAGTTGACTGCTCGTTCTCAAGTTTCAAGCTTTGCAGGCAAATTATCTAAACCAGTTGTTGATATTCTACGTCTGAAACCCTTAACGGATTTATTGAATCGTCGTGTTATTGGCCCCTATTGTGTAGGACCCGTCATAGCACAAGCGGTGGATTCTCTTAATTTGGGAGGCATCATCCGTAGAGAAGTCGTCGAGCGTCTGCACGATAAACTTATTTCATATGAACCTGAGCTGCGTGAAAGGATTACAGAAGAAATAAGTCTCAATAGGGTCCAGCAATCTGTCTTGCAAAAGATATTAGAACGCCCTTCCAATGATGAAGAGTCCAGAAGGGAGATTGAAGGCGTAAGCTCTGAGATTCAGGTTTTAGAATTAGAGGATGCTTCAGAGAGAAGCCAAAGGTCTTATTGGGGTGGTTTCACTCACAGTGTCTGGTATAGTTCTGAAACAGCGACAAAGTTAAAGGCCTCAAAATCGAAGCTCAGCAAACTTCAACTTAAGCAAAAAAGGTGCAGTGATTTGATTGAAGCTCGTAAAGGTAGGGTTAGTGTTCTCGAAAAAGAGGTGCTCCACTTAACCGAGCTAGAGTCTTGTCAAGCCCTTGTTCCTGTTGAGAACGAAAGCTTAGAGGACGTTCTGAAAATGCTACCTTTTGTCAATGGTCACTTTGCAAGATACTCACAGCCTTGTCCTGCTCTCCAGCCTGGTGTTTTGTCCTCTATGGTAAATCTTGAAACCGTAGGGATCATACCCAATGCTTATTTGCGCCTTACAGGTGTAACTCCTGCTTATCATCAGCTTAGAGTTTCAATAAGCTTAGATGAGTTTAAAAGAACGATTGCTCATGTTGGTTTTCAGGTTCTTGAAATACAAAACAGAATTGATGACATTCAAAATACTCAAGTGTTTCCTAGTGTCGCAGATCTCGAAAATCGAGGATGGTTCGGAAGAACATTCAGTTACATTAGTTCAGTCGTCCGAGGTGGAGTCAGTTATGTGCGAAATGGACGCGCGATTTATAACCATGCGAATGAAGCACATGCAACAGTTGTGGGTCACGTGAACTGGGTTCAAGGCAACTTTGAAAATCTGAGACATAGGCTCAGAGTCGCTCGTATGCCCTTCACTTTGACATGGAATACCTTAAAGTTCACAGCTACCGTTAGGGCTGTAAACTATGTGTCACAGTTCATGACAGGAGACCCTCTTTCACAAAGCAATTGGATGATAGGCTTTACGATTGCGGTGTTTGAAGAATACCATAATTTATACCCTGATCATATACCGTCAATTGTGGATATATGCACAAAACCTCTAAAAGCTGTAGCAAACCGCATCAAGATATAAATCTTTAGAAATTCCGTTCAATCCTTTTGTCCGGAACAAACCAAATAAGAGAGATGGCAATCAGGATGCCTCCAGCAACCCATGAATACCCGATGAGAGCCAAAGGGATCGCGATAAGATAGGCAAGGACGGAAGCCTTGCCTTTCCTATCGGTCCCCACGGCCTTTGCCAAAAGAGAGTCCTTGCCGTGCAGCTTGATAATCTGGGCCTGAAGGGTCGTATAGGCTATGGCGCACATGAGAAGGTCCAAGCTGTAAATGGCAACGGGTAAGGGAGCAAAGTGATTCTCACCCATCCAGCCTGTTGTAAAGGGCATAAGCGATAACCAAAACAGCAAGTGGATATTTGCCCATAAGATGCCGCCATTGACCCTTTCCACCGTATGAAGAAGGTGGTGATGATTGTTCCAATAAATGGCAATGTTCACGAAACTTAAGACATAGCTCAAGAATATGGGGCCAAGTTTACTCAAATCAGCCCACGTCGCCCCACTCGGGACTTTCAGGTCAAGCACCATGATCGTAATGATGATGGCGATGACCCCGTCACTAAAAGCTTCTAATCGTCCTCTGCCCATATGCTGCGTCCAAACCTTCTGATATTTTCAGTATCAATCATAAGGTTTAAGATTTTCTTTATTTTGGAAATCAACCTGACCCCCATTGACATTTCCCCTGTTTCTCTTTCATCAAAAAAAGGACACAGATGGTGGGGATATAGAGATTAATAAAATTTTTATGTCACTTTTTCTGGACAAACTTACCAATAAAAATTATTATATATTTATGGCGGTAAAGCCTTTATCACTCTTGGGGTGCTTCCTTCCATCGGTCGGATATGAGCCTCGAGGCAACAAGGGGTAAAGGGTCGCCATTTTTTACAGAATCATTTATAGTCAATCAGCTATTAGGGCCACCTCATGAAATTTGTGAGGCACCCTCACCTCTCCCCAGTGTGGGAGAGGTCGACGCGCAGCGGCGGGTGAGGGGGACTTAAACTCCCTCTACGTATATCTCACTAGCTTTTCTCAAAGTAATCGAAATTATCGATGTCGTTTTATGTGTTGAACAGCCCCCTCACCCGCTCTTCGAGCGACCTCTCCCACACTGGGGAGAGGTGAA
>JABDDK010000067.1 GCA_013287665.1 Alphaproteobacteria bacterium | reverse complement strand
AAATAGGTTCTGGTCTCGTGGGTGTATTGTATGTGCTGGATGAGCCTTCCATTGGCCTTCATCAGCGCGATAATGATCGCTTGCTAGGAACCCTAACGCGTCTTAGGGACCTAGGGAATACGGTCATTGTGGTGGAACACGATGAGGACGCCATTCGGACAGCAGATTATGTTATTGATATGGGCCCAGGTGCAGGGCTGAAGGGAGGTTCGATTGTTGCTGAAGGAACGCCCCAAGACATCATGGACAATCCGAAAAGTCTTACAGGACAGTATTTGATTGGAACGGAAAAGATTCCGCTTCCGTCAAAGCGTCGGAAACACAAGAAAGATCAAGCGTTGCGCGTTGTTGGGGCACGTACCCATAACCTCAAGAATGTCTCTATAGATTTTCCGTTGGGCACCTTTACCTGTGTGACAGGCGTCTCCGGCGGTGGCAAATCATCCCTTGTGATTGAAACTCTCTATAAAGGCTTGGCCCAGATTCTGAATGACAACTCAAACGTGCCGGGTCCCCATGATCGCATTGATGGCATAGAGTTGATTAACAAGATTGTGGATATTGACCAATCTCCCATAGGAAGAACACCCCGGTCCAACCCTGCAACCTATACAGGCGTGTTTACACCTATCAGGGATTGGTTTGCAGGCCTTCCCGAGGCGAAAGCTCGCGGGTATCAGCCCGGTCGCTTTTCCTTCAACGTGAAGGGCGGACGTTGCGAGGCGTGCCAAGGTGATGGCGTTATCAAGATTGAAATGCACTTCCTCCCCGATGTTTATGTTGAATGCGATCAATGTCATGGAAAGCGTTATAATCGGGAAACTCTCGAGATAAAATATCGGGATAAGTCCATTGCCGATGTGCTGGATATGACTGTAGATGAGGCGCTGGTGTTCTTTGAAGCCATGCCGTCACTGCGAGAAAAACTCGCGACCCTCTCTCAAGTGGGTCTTGGGTATATCCACGTAGGACAACGTGCAACGACCCTCTCCGGTGGCGAAGCCCAACGTGTCAAGCTTTCCAAAGAACTCTCTCGCCGTGCAACGGGCAAGACCCTCTATATCCTCGATGAGCCCACAACGGGCCTTCATGTCCATGATGTAAAGAAGCTCCTCGAAGTCCTCCATACCCTTGTGGATCAAGGAAATACGGTGATCGTCATTGAGCACAATCTCGAGGTCATTAAAACCGCAGATTGGATCATCGACATCGGCCCCGAAGGAGGAGACGAGGGCGGCCGCATCGTGGCAGCTGGTACGCCAGAGGCCATTGTAAAATCACCCGAAAGTTATACGGGGAAATATTTGAAGGGATACTTGGGGTAAGGTGACAGCCTTCATGTGTCACGCGACATGTCGCGCGCGACACGTTGTGTGTCACGCGTGACACGCGTGCGATTTTCTTTACATGTCATTACATTTGTAATAACATCGAGACTAGGAGGTGCGACATGCTAACTTTAAAACTAACCAAGATCGGCAATTCAATCGGTGCCGTTTTTCCTAAAGAAGTGCTTCAAAGATTACATGCACAAGAAGGGGATAAGTTATTCTTAATTGAATCCCCTGAAGGATATAAAATTACACCCTACGATGATAAATTTGCCAAGCAAATGAAGTTGGCCAGAGAAATTATGCACGATAACAAAGATGTGTTAAAAGTCCTGTCCGAATGAGTGAGCCAGTCTGGGTCATAAAAAGCGTTGTTCTCGCTATCCACGCAGAACAGCTAGCAGAACATAGCGGTGAGAGCGGCTTGCGAGATGACTCGTTCTTGGATTTTGCTCTAGAACGCCCTCGTAACTTATTTGCGTATTGGTCGAAGGACCTTTTTGATCTTGCCGCGACATATGCTTGTGGAATTATGGAAAGTCATCCTTTCCTTGATGGGAATAAACGCACTGCCTTTGTCACGAGTCTTTTGTTTTTGGAGTTAAATGGAGTCATTATCGAAGCCAATCGAGAAGACAAAGTAACCGTCTTTCTTCAACTTGCAAGTCATCAATGGGGAGAAAAAGAACTGGCCTTGTGGTTTAAACAAAACCAAAGGGAGTTGGGGTGACGCTCGATTGTGTCATTATGTGTACCGCAATACACTTCGGGTAAACGTTAGGAAAATGACCCCCCAGATTCGTCATTGCGAGGCCCGCAGGGCCGTGGCAATCCATCTTTCTTCCTTCTTATCTTTGTGAAATAAAAAGGAAGATGGATTGCCGCGGCGGAACTTCGTTCCGCCTCGCAATGACGACCTTTTGTGTATTTTCAGTAGGTTACCTATACCCGTCATTTCTGACGGGATCCCCCTCAATGAAACAAACGATTAATCCGCTCTTCTTCAGCTAATTCATCGTATGCATGACCCATGGACTTGATCAAATGATGCGCGAGCTCTATTTCAAGGCAAGCCTGAGCCATTAATTGGTCAATGGTTTTTACTTGGAAGATTAGTTGTTGAGAAATGCGCTCGAGTTGAGCTACGTTGGGGTTAGCCATGATTAACTCCTATGGTTAGTTGTGGTTAGTGGCGTTCAGGTGTTTGCTTCACTTGCTCGCCACGCTCTCATTATGAGAAGCTCATATGAGATTATTCCTTTTTTTATAAAGATCAAGTAGGTCTTTTTTGCAACTATTATAGCGAAGTAATATTAAGACTCTTATACACAGCATCAATTACACGACGCATGACCTCATTTCTCGTCAAGAAACTTTTTTATAAAAATTGATAAAATTTTGTCTTTACTTTAAAAGCACCAATAAAATCAATAAGTTACAAATGCTGCCTAAAAATGCATCACTTTATGTTAAGTGATGCACTGATCATCAAAATTTCTTTTCCTCTCCCTTTTGTCCACAAACTTATCCACAGCTTTCGGGGATGAAATTCTCTTCCTTGAAAGTCCCTAAAATCACAGGTACTCTAAGGGCATGACCATAACCCACGCATCCATTGCACAAGGCGTACTTGTTATTAAGAAGTACGTCCAAGATTTAACATCGCGTCCCGGCGTTTATCGTATGATAAATGAGCGGGATGAGGTCCTTTACGTCGGCAAAGCGAAGAACCTTAAGAAGCGCGTCACAAGCTATACTTTGCCGGATCGTCTTCCTATTCGGATTCAGCGCATGATTGCTGAAACGGTTCGGATGGAGTTTGTCACAACCCATACGGAAGTTGAGGCGCTGCTTCTTGAGATTAATCTCATTAAGAAGCTCATGCCTCGGTACAACATCTTGATGCGGGATAGTAAGTCTTTTGCTTATATTCATATCACGGGGAATCATCCGTATCCGCTCCTCACAAAGCATCGAGGGGCTCGCAATCAGCCTGGGGATTATTATGGTCCTTTTGCATCCGGGGAAGCTGTGAATACAACGCTTACCGCCCTTCATCGCGCCTTTTTGTTGCGATCCTGCCCTGACTCCGTGTTTGCTTCACGAACGCGTCCTTGCCTCCAATACCAAATCAAGCGGTGTAGTGCGCCGTGCGTTGATTATATTTCCGAAGCGAACTATCAAAAGCTTGTGCAAGAAACGCGGGAATTCCTCGCGGGTAAAACGAACCAAGTTCAGAAGAAACTTGCAAGCCAGATGGAAAAGGCGAGCGAAGCACTGGAATATGAGAGAGCAGCTATCTTCCGGGATCGGATTCGTGCCCTTTCAGCCATTCAAGCTCGTCAGATTATCAACACGAATATCGTCAAAGATGCAGATGTCTTTGCGGTTGCTTCATCAGGGGGAAAGACCTGTATCCAGCTGTTCCTCTTTCGGGGAGGGTCTAACTATGGCACCTATGCATCCTATCCAAGCCATGGAGAGGATGTGTCTCCTGAGGAGGTTTTAGAGGCGTATGTCGCGCAGTTTTATGAGGAGGCTCCGTTACCGGCTGAGATCCTTCTGAATGCGTCCCTGCCTAATCTAAAGCTCATTGAAGAGGCCTTTACTCTGAAGTTGGGCAAGCGGGTGAACATTCTGATTCCTAAAACCGGACCTAAGGCAGAGCTAGTCCGTCATGCCTTTGTCAATGCAACAGAATCCTTGGAGCGCCATATGGCAGAGAAGGCGTCTCAAGAAAATCTACTACGCTCTTTTATGGAAACCTTTAACCTGCCGATACTCCCACGCCGTATCGAAGTCTATGACAACAGTCACATTCAAGGCGCTCAACCCGTCGGAGGTATGATTGTTGCAGGGCCCGATGGGTTTGTGAAAAGTGCCTATCGAAAGTTCAATATTCGCTCAGAGATCTCTCCAGGCGATGATTATGGTATGCTCAGGGAAGTGCTCACCCGCCGGTTTTCAAGGGCTCTGGCACAGGATAAAGACGATACAGCCCTATGGCCGGATGTGGTTTTAATTGATGGAGGGAAGGGGCAGCTTTCAACAGCGGAGTCAAGCTTTGCAGACCTAGGGATTTCGGACGTTCAGCTCATCGCCATTGCAAAAGGGCCGGATCGGAACGCTGGTCGTGAGACCTTCTTCTTACCGGGACGCGAACCCTTTCAGCTCCCCCCAACAAATAAGGTCTTATATTATCTCCAACGTTTGCGGGATGAGGCCCACCGCTTTGCGATTGGGGCTCACCGAAGCCGCCGTGTTAAGGCGATTTCCAGCTCAAAACTGGATGACGTTCCCGGAATCGGCGCTGCCCGAAAGCGCGTTCTGTTACAACACTTTGGCTCAGCAAAAGCCGTAGAAGGGGCGGGGCTTAAGGACCTGGAAGCCGTATCGGGAATCAGTAA
>JABDDK010000066.1 GCA_013287665.1 Alphaproteobacteria bacterium | reverse complement strand
TTTTTTAAGATAGATGGATTGCCGCGTCGCCTTCGGCTCCTCGCAATGACGTATTATCGGGGATTTTAAATGGATTTAAGCATCAAGGACTCTGCAGAACTTACTCTTGCTCATGAGTCTCTTGATAGATTGCCCCCTCAAAGCCTTGAAGCTGAACAAGCCCTCTTGGGTGCCCTTCTCCACAACAACCTAGCTTTTGAGAGAATTTCTGAATTATTAAGACCTGAACATTTTTCAGATCCCGCTCACGGTCGGATTTATGAGGCCATTAGTAATCTCATTAACCGCGGCCATATTGCCGACCCTATCACCCTCAAGGAATATTTTGATCGGGATGATGCTCTGTCAGAAGTCGGAGGCGGCCAATACTTAGCGCAACTCGCGGCATCCGTTATTTCCGTAATAAACACAAGTGATTACGGGAAAAAAATATATGACTTTTATTTAAGAAGACAGCTCATCGATGTCGGTGAAGGCATCGTTAATGAAGCACATGCCTATGATTTAGATGTTTCGGCAACGAATCAAATCGAAATGGCTGAAAAGAAACTGTTTGATCTTGCAACAACAGGGGAGCAAGAGCGGGGCCTTCAGAGCTTTTCAATCTCCCTTAAGCATGCACTCAACAGCGCTGAAGTCGCTTATAAAAGAGATAGTCATGTTGTTGGCGTTACTACAGGCTTTAAGAAGATGGATGAGTGCTTAGGGGGTTTCCATCCCTCAGACCTTATCATTCTGGCGGGTCGGCCTTCCATGGGTAAAACAGCTCTTGCGACGAACTTTGCTTTTAATGCATCGCGTGCGAACTTAGAAAAGAAGGAGGGTGCTGCCGTTGCCTTCTTTTCCCTTGAAATGTCATCGGAACAACTTGCTAATCGTATTTTAGGGCAAGAATCGGGACTTTCCTCAGACCTTATCCGGAGAGGTGACATTGGGAAATCTGACTTTCCTCGACTCGTGGAAGTGTCAAACCGTCTCAATGCCTTGCCTTTCTTTATCGATGATACCCCTGCTCTCTCTGTACCTGCTATCAGAACGCGCGCACGAAGACTGAAACGACAAGAAGGCCTTGGGATGATTGTCATTGATTATCTCCAGCTTATTGGATCCCCGGGGAAGAAATCATCTGAAAACCGTGTTCAGGAACTGTCTGAAATTACGCGAGGTCTCAAAGCTTTAGCAAAGGAACTGAACGTTCCCGTTCTTGCCCTCTCTCAACTTTCCCGTGCCGTTGAGCAAAGGGACGACAAGCGTCCTCAACTTTCAGACCTCAGAGAATCTGGATCCATTGAGCAGGATGCTGACGTCGTGATGTTCGTTTATCGAGAGGAATATTATCTCTCCCGCAAAAGGCCTACAGGCAGTGATGATAAGGTCGCTGAATGGGAAAAGTCCTTAGGTTCGGTCGCAAACATTGCAGAGGTTATAATGGCAAAACAACGCCACGGCCCCATAGGCACGGTCCAGTTACACTTTGAAGGAAGACTGACGAAATTCTCTGATCTTGCTGAAACCCAATACTTACCGGCTCAACATGGTTGATATCCCCTTCCCCCATAAACCTTCCGTTCCTTTGGCTCTCATCATTGATTTAGATGCTGTTGTCCATAATTATCGAGTCCTCAAGTCTCAATTGGGAAAGGACGTTATTTGCGCTCCGGTACTGAAAGCCAATGCATATGGAATGGGCGCCCAAGAAGTTGGGGAACGCCTTTATCAAGAGGGATGCAGGCATTTCTTTGTTGCCCATATTTCTGAGGGTATTCATCTCAAGAGCCATCTAAAGGCGGACGCATTTGTATATGTCCTCAATGGTCTACGGCAAGGTGACGAAGATTTATATGCCCATTTTAATCTTATCCCTGTGTTAGGGGATCCTGTTCAAATCCATACCTGGAATTCCTATTGCGAGCGAAAGGGCAAATGTCTTAAAGCGATCCTCCATTTAGATACGGGTATGACACGTACGGGCCTGCCGACTAAGGCCGTTCAAAACTTGGGGCTGCTCCAAGTTTCTAACATGGAAATCGTCTGTGTTATGAGCCATTTGGTTTGTACGTATCAACCGTCGCATCCCCGGAATCAACTCCAAAGAGACCTCTTTGAAACCCTTCGAAACCGTTTCCCCTTTGCAAAGGCAAGCCTTGGTTGCAGTGGCGGCGTCTCCCTCGGTCCTGATTATCATTTTGATATGGTCCGCCCTGGACTTGCTCTGACGGGCTGTCGTATTGCAGTTCCCAAAGGGGAATATAAACTTAAACCTGCGATAAAGGCGTACGCTCAAATCTTGCAAATCAATGAAATCACGGCTGGTGAATCCATTGGATACGATGCAACTTTTATTGCATCAAGGGCTTCTCGCATCGCAACCTTAGGTGTAGGATATGCGGATGGGTACTTCAGGAACCTAAGCAACAAGGGGGAGGTTTATTTTGCAGGACAAAAATTGCCTATTGTCGGACGGATTTCAATGGATTTGCTAACCATCGATATTACGGATGTTGATGATCAAAAGATTCACGTCGGTGATTGGGTTGAGCTTTTTGGAGATAATATCTTAGCCCATGAGCTGGCAGAAACGGCTGGCACAATTTCTTGGGAACTTTTCACGCGTCTTGGATCACGGTTTGAACGCTTTTATCTCAATTCTCTTGAAGCACAGGAAGTCGCATAATGGTGTGGGCTCTTTCAAGTATAGGTCGGATTTTCTTAGAGTTCTTAGGCTCAACGGGACGTTTAAGTCTTTTCTTTTTTAATGCTATCGTCCAAGGATTAAGGCCTCCTTACTACCTCCACCAAGTCATGCGACAGTTCTTTGAGATTGGGTATCTCTCCCTTCCTGTTGTGGGGCTTACGGCTCTTTTTACCGGAATGGTTCTTGCCCTTCAAAGCTATACGGGGTTCTCACGCTTTAATGCGGAAGGTGCCATTGCCAGCGTCATTGTTCTCTCCATGACTCGGGAATTGGGCCCTGTCCTTGCTGGCCTTATGGTGGCGGGACGGATTGGTGCCGCCATGGCTGCTGAGATTGGAACCATGCGCGTTACGGAACAAATTGATGCTCTTGTTACACTCTCTACAAACCCTCAAAAGTATTTGATTACACCACGACTGATTGCCGGTGTAACCATGCTCCCCTTATTGGTTATTGTTGCTGATATTATCGGCGTCTTTGGGGGCTATATTGTGAGCATCTATCGCCTTGGATTTAATCCAGCCTCCTATCTCAAGCAAACCTTTGAATTCATGGAAATGGGGGACGTGACCTCAGGTCTGATTAAAGCCGCCGTTTTTGGTTTTATTATTTCTCTTATGGGGTGCTATCACGGCTTTAATTCTAAAGGTGGCGCAGAAGGTGTTGGAAAGGCAACGACATACGCTGTTGTATCGTCCTCAATTCTTATATTGATTACAAACTTTATCCTCACATCCCTTCTTTTTGAACAGGGGAAGCCATGACACCGAAATTTGCTATAAAAAATCTTCATAAACGTTTTGGCCATAAGAAGGTACTTGAGGGCGTTGATTTAGAAATAAAGACCGGCGAATCAATGGTGATCATCGGGGGGTCTGGTTCCGGAAAATCTGTCCTCCTTAAATGTCTGCTTGGACTTATTAAGGCCGATTCAGGGTCTATCGAAATGGATGGCAAACAGATCTTAAAGGAATCAAACGCACAAAATGAGGCCCGTCTTCGGGATATCGGCGTTGTTTTTCAAGGATCGGCTCTCTTTGATAGCATAAGCGTTTGGGAAAATGTGGCCTTTCGTCTTATCCATGCCCAACATATGCCGAAAAATAAAGCCAAAGAAATTGCTCTTGAAAAGCTTGCTGCCGTGGGCTTAAGCCCAAGTGTTGCTGAGCTTTCTCCCGCTGAAATATCAGGGGGAATGCAACGACGTGTTGCCCTTGCCCGAGCCATAGCGACCCAACCTCATGTGCTATTTTTTGATGAGCCAACGTCAGGCCTTGATCCAATTTTTAGCAGTGTAATCAATGACTTAATCCTCACTTGCGTCAAAGACTTAGGTGCAACAGCTCTCACCATTACCCATGACATGAAGATAGCGCGCCACGTTGCTGACCGCATTGCTATGCTATACGAGGGAAAGATTATCTGGTGCGGACCTGCAGATAAGATTGAGCGTTGCGATAATCCTTATGTCCAACAGTTTATCAATGGCCTTTCAACAGGGCCTATTGAGCTTGAAACTGAGATAAAGCGAGTTGCCTAATGGCTAAAAACACTCATTATGTCTGTCAATCTTGCGGGAGCTGCTTTCCCAAATGGTCAGGGAAATGTGAAGGGTGCTTGAGCTGGAATAGCCTTATCGAAGAAGCCACCGTTGATTCCTTTCAAAAGAAAACAACCCTTAAAGCGCAAAAGATTGAGTTCACATCGCTGCAAGATGTCTCTCCTCCCCTACCCCGCCTTTTAACAGGCATTGCTGAATTTGATCGTGTTTGTGGCGGAGGTCTTGTTCCCGGATCCGTTCTTCTTGTGGGAGGTGATCCAGGAATTGGAAAGTCGACACTCATGCTCCAAGTGGCAGCGATCGTGAGTGGGAAGGTCCCATGCGCTTATATATCTGGTGAAGAAGCCGCGGATCAAGTCCGCCTGAGAGCAAAGCGTCTTGGGGTATCCGCATCCCCTGTGCAACTTGCGACGACGACCCATATTGGGGATATTTTGAAGTCCCTTCATCAAGGCTCACAAGTTGCAGTCATTGACTCGATCCAGACCATGTATATTGATGCCCTGGATGCAGCGCCTGGAAGCGTATCCCAAGTTCGGGCAAGCGCCCATG
>JABDDK010000065.1:472-5070 GCA_013287665.1 Alphaproteobacteria bacterium | reverse complement strand
GTATAAAACCGAAGCCCTCCGCCAATGATCAACAGGAAGACGAAAGCCACTCCAATACTCTGACGCCACCTTTGAATACGTGAAGGATAGGGATTTGCAGTTGGCTTTAAGGGCCCGGGTTTCTTATTGCGAACAAAAAGAGCCACACCTTGTGCCCCCTACATACTAACGAGAACGTTTTTGTGATGGTTCATCATATCAAGGGCTTTACCCGTTCCGAGCGCAACACATGTCAGGGCATTTTCAGCAACAATAACTGGAAGTCCAGTTGCCTCTCGCAGAACAATATCGAGATTCTTTAAAAGAGATCCACCACCCGTCAATACAATGCCACGGTCCACAATATCAGCAGCAAGCTCTGGGGCCGTGTTTTCGAGGGCAAGCTTAACCCCTTCAACAATAGCCATGACAGGCTCATTCAGGCTTTCAGCTATTTGACGCTCGGTAATTGAAATTTCCTTCGGCACACCATGGAGAAGGTCACGACCTTTCAGTTCCATAACACTGCCGTCTCCGCCTTCGCGCGGCGCCATTGCTGATCCAATGCCCTTCTTAATCCGCTCTGCACTTGAATCACCAATCAGAAGGTTATGTTGACGGCGAATATAGCTAATGATCGACTCATCCATCTTGTCGCCTCCGACACGAACGGAGCGAGAGTAGACAATGCCGCCCAGCGAGAGAACAGCAACTTCTGTCGTTCCTCCCCCAATATCCACAACCATGGACCCTGTTGGCTCGGTGACCGGAAGGCCTGCGCCAATAGCTGCCGCCATCGGCTCTTCAATCAAATAGACACTCCGAGCCCCTGCACTTTCAGCTGATTCTTGAATCGCGCGACGCTCAACAGCCGTTGATCCAGATGGCACACAAATAATAACGCGAGGACTTATAAAACTGCGACGCTTATGGACTTTTTGCATGAAGTATTTGATCATTTCTTCAGCAACTTCAAAGTCAGCAATCACACCATCTCTTAAAGGACGGATCGCTTGAATGTTTCCAGGCGTACGGCCAACCATGAGTTTCGCTTCTTCACCAACAGCAAGAACTTGCTTTTTATCCCGAGACGTAGATATAGCCACCACAGAAGGTTCATTCAGCACAATCCCTTGTCCCTTAACGTACACAAGCGTATTGGCCGTCCCTAAATCGATCGCCATATCGGAAGAAAGTGCACCAAGCAATTTTGAAAACATATATATAACTCCATGTGATGAGTTGGAAATTCGTCTCTCTGTTTAGCACACTCTGTAAAAGGGTACAGCTTTTTTTCGCATGTTATTTTAAAGGATTGTTTTCTCAAGTAAAATGACAGGTGGCACCATCACTCTCTCCGTTGTGGAAGAGGTGATGGTGCCTCGCAAATTTCATTTGGTGACCCTGTTATAGAGCTCTTTTCACATCCCGTGAACTCTGCTAGACTCCCTCCGTCTGCTTGTAAAAGGCACAAAAATAATAAAAAAATGGGGAGTGCTGTTCTTGCGTATACGAAGTTTTCTAGCCTTGGGAAGCCTTACGCTTTTTGGATGTGCTGTTGGCCCTGATTTTGAAGCGCCAGCTCCACCCCATGTCGACGCCTATATGGAAAATCCGCTTCCTGAGCAAACGGTTGAAACAGAAGGCCAAGCGGGGGCTGCCCAACACTTTGTGATGGGGGGAGAAATTCCGGCCGATTGGTGGTGCCTCTTTCACTCAAAACCGTTGAATCTATTAATTGAGCAAGGCATCAAGAAAAATAATACTCTCAAAGCCGCACAAGCTGCACTGAGAGAAGCTGAAGCAAACTATTGGGCATCCGTTGCCAATCTATTTCCTTTTGTATCCGTTGGTGGGTTGGCTGAAAGACAGAGATTTAATGCGTCTTCCTTTGATCAACCGAATTTACGTCCTCAAACATTCAATCTGTTCAATGCCGGCGTAAATGTAAGCTACACATTGGATGTATTTGGGGGAATTCGACGGCAAATTGAAGCCGTTGGGGCGCAAGAAGATTTCGCAAACTATGAAGAAAAAGCAGCTTATCTCACACTTACAGCGAACATTGTGACCACCGCTATTACGGAGGCGTCTTTACGGGCTCAAATTGAAGCAACGGAAGAGTTGGTCAAAATACAGAAAAAAAATCTAGATATCGCGGAAAATCGATTTGCTTTGGGAGCCATTTCAAAAATTGATGCCCTCTCTCAAGCCACCCAGCTTTATCAAACGGAGTCTTCACTGCCTCCTCTTCAAAACGCCTTGGCGCAAACACGGACGACTTTATCCGTCCTCATTGGTGAGCTTCCTAGCGAATGCAAAATTCACGCGTTCTCGTTAAGTGAAATAACATTACCCACAGAGATTCCTGTGAGCATTCCCTGTCATCTCGTGTGGCAGCGGCCTGATATAAAAGCGGCAGAGTCTCTTCTTCATGCGGCAAGTGCTCAAATTGGCGTTGCGACGGCTAATTTCTTTCCGCAATTTACGATTAATGGAAGTTATGGGGGGAGCTCTAACTTTATCAAGGATCTCTTTAAGGGAACCTCAAATGTATGGACTCTGATAGGCAACGTAGCCCAACCTGTTTTTAGAGCAGGGCAGCTTATTAACCAAAGAAGAGCAGCCGTCGCTGCCTTTGAGCAAGCCTTTGCTCAGTACAGACAAACCGTTCTTGAAGCTTATAAAAATGTAGCAGATGTCTTGCAAGCCCTCGAACTTGATGCTGTTCAGCTTAAAATTACAACGGATGGAGAAAAAGCAGCCACTGAGACACTTAAATTAACACAAATACAATATGACTTGGGTGCTGTGAGTTACTTAAACTTGATCATTGCGCAAAGGCAGTATCACTTAGCAAGAGTCGACCGTATTCGCGCTGAAGCCTCACGCCTTACAAATACAGCGGCTCTTTTCCAAGCATTAGGGGGCGGGTGGTGGAATTATATACCCCCCTGCCCTGTCCATGATGTCGAACAATGTGAAGGTGAGGAAAAATGATGTCGAAAAAAAGAGCGATCATTTTAGGAGCCCTCGCCTTGAGCGTTATTGTCGTTTATTACAGCTATAAGTTCTTGTTTAATAAACAAGATATGGGCGGCCATCACATGCCTCCCGTCACTGTTTCAGCACTGCCTGTTAAGTCAGATTCATGGCGCACAAAATTACAAGTGACGGGCACCCTCAACGCAATCAATGGTGTTGATGTTACAACTGAAATCGCTGGCCTCGTTAAGACAGTACTTTTTGACCCCGGAGCTAATGTAAAGAAGGGTGAGGTTCTGGTTGAACTCAATGCAGATACTGAAATCGCCCAACTACAAGCCCTTGAGGCACAAGCTGCACTGGCTCAAATCAATTTTGATCGTGATAAAAAACAATATGAAGTGAAAGCCGTAAGTAAAGCAACCGTTGATAGTGATGAAGCGGATCTTAAAAACAAACAGGCTCTCGTCGCGCAACAGGCTTCTATTGTTGCGAAGAAAACAATCAAAGCGCCCTTTGATGGACGTCTGGGAATTAGCCTGATTGATTTGGGTCAGTATTTAAATCCAGCCGACAAGATTGTTACACTTCAATCAATTGACCCTATTTATATTAATTTTAACCTGCCTCAACAGAACCTCCCCCAAATTTCAGTGGGTCAAGAGGTGACACTCACAACAGATACCTATCCGGGTGAGGTCTTTAAGGGAAAAATTACAACGATTAATCCAAAAATAGACATCCAAACTCGAAACGTTGAAGTTGAAGCCACACTCCCCAATCCAAAAGCTAAGCTCTTACCTGGAATGTTTGGTCAAATAGAAATCGCAACTGGAAAACCTCAGAACTTTTTGACTCTCCCTCAAGCAGCCATAACCTATAATCCCTATGGAGACCTTGTTTATATTCTCAAAGAAAAAGAGAAGGACGCCCAAGGAAATCCTATCTATGTTGCGAATCAGAAATTTGTAACCTTAGGGGAGGCGCGGGGCGATCAAATCCAAATCCTAACAGGGCTCGAAGCTGGTGACCTCATCGTGACCTCGGGTCAAATGAAATTGAAGAATGGGAGCCTTGCGGTCGTTAACAACACGGATGTTCCGGCCAATAATCCCAATCCTGTTCTTGAGAACAATTAAATGAAATTTACGGACTTATATATTCAAAAACCTGTCCTTGCGACTGTTATCAGTCTGATGATACTCGCTTTGGGGTTGCGGTCTCTGGGGCTTCTTCCGATTCGAGAGTTTCCCTTTACGCAAAATGCTGTCGTCACTGTGACAACCGTTTATACGGGTGCTGATCCTGACCTTGTTGCAGGATTTATAACCACACCTTTGGAACAGTCCATTGCACAAGCCAATGGAATTGACTATTTGACGTCAACTAGCAATCAAAGTGTCAGCACAATTATAGCCAATCTTAGGCTTAATTATGACCCTCAAAAAGCAATGACCGAGATTAATACAAAGGTGAATGCGGTTTTGTATAAGTTGCCTAAAGATATTCAATTGCCGTTCATTACCATTTCGGTAGGACAAACGTTAGATGCCATGTACATTGGTTTTTACAGTGATGTTTTGCCTTCAAATAAAATAACCGACTATTTAACGCGCGTTGTGCAACCGAAACTT
>JABDDK010000065.1:0-462 GCA_013287665.1 Alphaproteobacteria bacterium | reverse complement strand
AGCTGAAATAAAGTTATTTGCAGCGAGCGATCGAGAGACATCCGCGGCCGTTATCCCAAAAGCCGACATTTTGACGCGCGTTGTGCAACCGAAACTTCAGGCAATCCCGGATGTTCAGGTTGCAGAAATTCTTGGGGGGAGAAACATTGCCATGCGGGCATGGCTTGATCCCGTCAAAATGTCGGCTTTTGGGATAACGGCCGCGGATGTCTCTCGATCGCTCGCTGCAAATAACTTTATTTCAGCTGTTGGAAGAACTGATGGGCAAACAGTCACTGTTAACTTAACGACCGATACAAGCCTCGAGACTGTTGATGAATTTCGAAATCTTGTTGTGAAATCGAATGACGATACCATTGTCAAACTTAAGGACGTTGCGTCCGTTTCTTTAGGTGCGGAAAATTATGATGAGTCTGTGAGGTTTGACGGAAAAGAAGCCGTCTACATCGGCATTCAAGTCGC
>JABDDK010000064.1 GCA_013287665.1 Alphaproteobacteria bacterium | reverse complement strand
GGGATTGAGGAGGGAGAAAACCATGATGGGGATCTGGCTTTCACGAGCCAATGCAATGGCTGAGGTGTCCATGACCTGGAGGTTATCCGTTAAGACTTGTTGATAGGTGAGCTCAGGGTAAAAGACTGCATCCGAATGCTTTATTGGGTCCTTATCATAGATGCCATCGACTTTTGTTGCTTTCAACAGCGCCTGGCAATTGAGTTCTGAAGCACGAAGGGCAGCCGCAGTATCGGTCGTGAAGTAAGGATTCCCTGTACCGGCAGCGCAAATGACAATGCGCTTTTTCTCCATATGATGGGCGGCACGCCTGCGGATATAGGGCTCACAAATCGTTTGCATGGGAACTGCTGACATAACGCGTGTCTCAAGGCCCATTTGTTCTAATTTACTTTGAAGAGCCAACGCATTCATAATCGTTGCGAGCATGCCCATATGGTCAGACGTCGTCCGCTCAATGCCTTGTTCTTCGCCCTTCAGGCCGCGGAAAATATTGCCGCCACCCACAACAATCGCTTGCTCAACCCCCATATCATGGGCTTCCTTGATTTCAGAGCAGAGGCGCTCAACGGTGGGAAGATCAAGTCCATAAGACTGATCTCCCATAAGCGCTTCGCCTGAAAGTTTTAAAAGAATCCGTTTATAGAGGGGTTTGCGCTCTGTTGTCATATTATTTTAAGACCGCTGCAACCTCGGCCGCAAAGTCAGTTTCTGCCTTTTCAATACCTTCTCCAAGACCGAAACGGATAAAGCCAGCGAGTTTAACCGGCTTGCCCAGTTCTTTTGAGAGCGCAGCAACAACGTCTTTAACGCGGGTTTTGCCATCCATCACAAAGACTTGCTCTTCCAGAACAGCTTCTTCGTAAAACTTACGCAAACGGCCTTCGACCATTTTATCAACAAATTCTGCGGGCTTGCCTGAAGCTAAAGCTTGCTCCTTGAAAATCGCACGTTCTCTGTCAATTTCCGCAGGATCGACTTCTGCAATTGTCGTTGCAATCGGTTGAGTGGCGGCAACATGCATTGCAATCTGTTTTGCAGTTGCTTCAAGCTTATCTTGCGGTGCTGATGACTCTAACGCTACCAGAACGCCCAAACGCCCTAAACCAGGGGCTGTGGCATTGTGGATATAAGGAACGACCACACCTTCAGGAACCGCGAGGTATGCGGCCCTACGAAGTGTCATGTTCTCGCCAATCGTTGCAACCAAATGGGTAAGCTCTTCCTCAACGGTTTTGCCAGAGCTGAGAGCTTGCTTTTTGAGAGTCTCGAGATTTCCTTTGACGGATCCGGCAAGTTCAGCAACGTGCTTTGCGAACTTTTGGAAGCTTTCGTTGCGTCCGACGAAATCTGTCTCAGCGTTGACTTCAACAATGGCTCCACTTGGGCCTTTTGTTGCAACGGCAATCAGTCCTTCAGCGGCTACGCGGCCTGACTTTTTCGCAGCGGCAGCAAGGCCTTTTGTGCGAAGCCAATCAACGGCGGCCTCTAAATCACCTTTTGTTTCTGTGAGGGCTTTTTTACAGTCCATCATTCCTGCGCCTGTCTTTTCGCGCAGTTCTTTAACGAGTGCGGGGGAAATGTCTGCCATGGCTGACTCCTTTCAATCTAGTATTAAGCGGTTGCTTGAGGGGCTTCCTCTACGAATTCTTCTTTTTTAGCAGCTTCTTTTTTAACGGTTTTCTTCTCTTCGACTTCAACCTCGACGAGGATTTCCTCTTCGATGTCAACCGTTACGTCTTCAGCTTCTCCAATGTCAACGCCAGCTGACTTCATTTCGGCTTGCAAACCATCCAAAACGGCTGCTGATACAAGCGTACAGTACAATTCGATCGCGCGCTGCGCGTCGTCATTACCAGGAATGAGATAATCAATTCCATCAGGGCTTGAGTTACTATCAACAACAGCAACAACCGGGATGCCAAGCTTGTTGGCTTCTTTAATGGCAATATCTTCCTTGTTCGTATCAATAATAAAGAGAATGCTGGGAACACCACCCATCTCCTTAATCCCGCCGAGGGAAAGCTCAAGTTTATCGCGCTCACGCTCTAGGGTAAGTTGTTCTTTCTTTGTGAGTCCGTGCGTTCCTTGGTCCAATTGCTCTTGAACTTCGCGCATACGCTTAATGGACTGGGAGACGGTCTTCCAGTTGGTAAGCATACCTCCGAGCCAGCGATGGTTCACATAAAACTGACCACACATGGTCGCGGCTTCCTTAACTTTTTGAGACGCTTGACGCTTTGTCCCGACAAACAGAACGCGACCGCCGCCCGCAACAACATCCCTTAAGGCTTGCAGGGCATGGTGTAACATGGGCACAGTTTGTTGTAAGTCAATGATATGAATTCCGCTGCGAGATCCAAACAAATAAGGATCCATCTTTGGGTTCCAGCGACGTGTTTGGTGTCCGAAGTGAACGCCGGCTTCAAGAAGTTGGCGCATTGTAAATGTAGGCATCATAATAAATAGTCCTTTCTCCAGTTAAACCGCCGTAGAGGAGAGGGGCTTTATAGCCACCGGAGGATTCCCCTACGTGAGGATTTGATAGCCTTATGACCATCATAGGGACTTGTATACTCTGGGTTTGGGGTGAAGTTCAAGGAAAATTTTCACCTCTCCCCCCGTGGGAGAGGTCGCTCGAAGAGCGGGTGAGGGGGCCGTAGTTACAGTAAGATTCTTTGTCAAGATTAAGAATATAAATAATCATAATCCAAAATATCTGTCCGCATTTGTGTTGACCGCCCCCTCACCCGTCGCTGCGCGCCGACCTCTCCCACGGGGGGAGAGGTGAAGAAAGACCTTGAAACCGCATCCACAGAATGCCATTGTGTGGGCGAATTAATGACTTGGGACACCCTGCATGCTCTCACTTTCTCCCCAAATTCTTATCGAGTGGTTCCAGCAGCATCCGCCTGAGGTGCTGACGTTAAGCCTTCTATTAATTTGTGGTGTTGTGATCCTCGGGATGATGCGCTTTTTTGGGACAATGGGGCTTGTCGTGTATAGTGCAATTGCTGTGATTGTTGCAAATCTACAAGTTCAAACAGCAACCTATTATTCCTTTTTCAAAGAGCCCATCGCTTTGGGGACGATTGTCTTTTCCTCTCTCTTTTTTGTGAGTGGGATTTTGACTGAATATTATGGGAAGAAGGAAGCGCAAAAGGCCGTTTGGTTGAGTTTTCTCAGCATGATTATCGTAACGCTTTTTATGCTCATTACGGTTGGTTTCAAGCCAGCCCAAGGATTTGATGAAGCGCATAAAGCTATGTGCGTTCTGTTTATTCCTGCACCTGCCTTGATTGCTGCGAGTCTTATTGCTTATACAGCCGGGCAACTCAATGATATTTGGATCTTTTCAGCTTTATCAAAGTTTTCAAAAGGACGGTTCTTGTGGTTTCGCTCCTTTACGGCCACCCTGATTGGGGCATTCATTGATAACGTGATCTTTAGTGTGCTCGCTTGGATCGTATTTGCGCCATCCCCCTTGCCGTGGGCGACAGTGTTGTTTACTTATGTCTTAGGGACTTATTTGCTGAGGGTTTTTGTAGCCCTTGTCGGAATCCCTTTTGTTTATATTGCAAGGTATATGATTAGATAATGACCTATCCGAATTTTAAGTTTGAAATTACACACCGCGTACAAAGCTCTAGAGCGCGCCTGGGAAAGCTTTATACCCCTCATGGGGTGGTTGAGACGCCTGCTTTCATTTTCTGTGCGACCAAGGCTGCAATTAAGGGGGCCACCGTTGCCGATATGAAGCGGGAAAACACTCAAATCATCCTCTCGAATACATACCATTTGATGCTTCAGCCAGGTCCTGAGATTGTAGAGAAAATGGGGGGCCTTCACGGATTCATGGGCTGGGATGGCCCCATGCTGACTGACTCAGGGGGTTATCAGATCTTTAGCCTCGGGCACGGCTCGGTGGCGGAGGAAGTGAAGGGAAAGAGGAATTCACAGCGTCCCAAAAGTCTTTTAAAAATCAATGAGGAAGGGGCGACATTTAAGTCTTACATTGATGGCAAAAGGCACACATTGACACCAGAAAGATCCATCCAAGTCCAGAGGGGACTCGGGGCCGATATCATCCTTGTTTTGGATGAATGCACACCCTTCAACGTTGATAAAGCCTATACGGAACGGTCCATGCATATGAGTCACAGGTGGGCTGAACGAAGTTTGCAGGAATTTAGGCGGGGCCCTGAAGGAGTCCAGGCTCTCTATGGAATCACTCAAGGCGGCATTTATCCTGACCTGCGCAAGTGTAGTGCCGACTATGTTAATAGCTTACCTTTCTTTGGACATGCTGTGGGAGGATCTCTAGGAGCTGATAAAGCCCAAATGGAAGAGGTTGTGGATATGGCTATGGAACCTCTCGACCCCTCGCGTCCAACTCATCTTTTGGGTATAGGTGGAGTTTCGGATGTTTTTTATGGAGTGACTCATGGGATTGATACCTTCGATTGCGTTCATCCTACAAGGCTAGCCCGTCATGGCGGTGCACTCGTTCAACCCCATCTCCTAGACTCAAAGGGCAAAGAACACATGAATCTTCGGAATGCTAAATATAGGGATGACTCTCGTCCGATCGATGACTCCTGTGGATGTCAGACCTGTATGACATTATCGCGTAGCTACCTTCATCACCTCTTAAAAGCGGGTGAGCTCTTGGTGATGCATGCCCTTACGGTCCATAATGTCCACTTTATGAACCGCTTATTGAAAGCCGTGAGAGAAGCGATTGCAACGGATACATTGGATCAAGAAAAGAAGAAGTGGGTTTCTTAAGAGAACATAATGAAGTATCATTTAGTCTCAAACTATCATGGGGGGAAAAATGAATAAACATAAAATAGCATTTATCACAGTACTTCTACTGTCTAATCCTACATTTGCTCAAGTGGCAGAAGAAGCAGATTCTGAACCGATGCAAGATCAAAACACCGTTTTTGGAGTTTGGGCAACTGAACGTGTTCCAGAGGAAGGCGAGGATAGGATCGCTCACATAAAGATTGAGCCCTGCAAAGGCAATCAACAAAAGGCATGCGGGAAAATTGTTTGGTCTGAACTTAAAGTAGATCCTGAAACGGGGAAAGCACCTCTCGATAAGCTTAATTCAGAGGAGAGCCTTCGCTCCAGGCCTATTATGTGCTTAGAAATAATGCACGGTTTTACAGCTGCATCACCGAATACTTATGAGGATGGTGAACTCTATAGTACGCGTACCGGAAAAACGTATACGGGCGAGATGACGTTAATTGATCCGAATCACATAAAGCTGAGGGGCTCTGTTCTCTTTGGTCTTATTGGGAGAGAAACCAC
>JABDDK010000063.1 GCA_013287665.1 Alphaproteobacteria bacterium | reverse complement strand
CAGTGCAAATGTAAGTTTGGTATATTTTATATAAAGTGTGGTTCGTGACTTCAAATCTTATTACAACATTGGATTCTTTTATGGAAATCGACTTAAAAACAAAGATTCTTGAGCCAGGGAAAAAAGAGCATCCTTCCAAACTTCAAAGAAGGATCCTAGAGGAAGCCCGACAGAAACGACTCACTGAGGCGTTGCGCCAAAATTTACGTAAACGGAAAGAACAGGTCCGGGGAAGAAAAACTGATTAGCATTTTTCCCTTTGATTTTCTCATTGACCCTCAGGATAATTTCGGTATGTTAAGAACAATCTTTGCGGGCCTGTAGTTCAGTGGTCAGAACCCTCCGCTCATAACGGAGTTGTCGCAGGTTCGAATCCTGCCGGGCCCACCAGCCTTCGCCCTTACGGGCTTCGGCTGGCAAGCCAGCCAGAAGATCGTTAGGGCGAAGGCTGCGCGCCGAAGCCTTGGCGTAGGCGGGCTGGTCAATACATCAAATGGAGACAATATGACAACGAATCAATACATTTATGTGATGAAGGGCCTCACCAAATCATATCCGGGCGGCAAAGAAGTCTTTAAAGATATTTGGTTGTCCTATTATCCTGGCGCCAAAATCGGTATTATCGGTGTCAACGGTTCCGGAAAATCCACACTCATGAAAATCATGGCCGGGATGGACACAGAGTTTAATGGTGAGGCTTGGGCGGCGCCTGGTACGACCGTTGGCTATCTCTCCCAAGAACCTGAGCTCAATCCAAACCTCACTGTTCAAGAAAACGTGATGGAAGCGGTCGCTGAAACACAAGGCCTTTTGGACCGCTTTGAAGCCATTAGCGCTAAGTTCGCTGAGCCCATGTCTGATGACGAAATGAACGATTTACTGGCTGAGCAAGCAGAAGTCCAAGAAAAGATCGAAGCTGTCGATGCCTGGGATCTTAACCGCCAAGTTGATATCGCGATGGATGCCCTTCGCTGCCCTCCAGGAGACGCTGATGTTAAAACCCTCTCAGGCGGTGAAAAGCGTCGCGTGGCTCTGTGTAAGCTTCTGCTCCAACACCCAGATATCCTGCTCCTTGACGAGCCGACAAACCATTTGGACGCTGAATCTGTAGCTTGGCTCGAACGACACCTTGAAGAATATAAGGGAACCGTCATCCTTGTCACCCACGATCGTTATTTCCTCGATACTGTCGTCAGCTGGATTTTAGAAATCGACCGAGGTCAAGGCATTCCATTTGAAGGGAATTATTCCGCTTGGCTTGAACAAAAGCAAAAGCGATTGGCTCTTGAAGGAAAGACCGAATCTGCCCGTCAAAAAACCCTTGAACGCGAACTCGAGTGGATCCGCCAATCTCCAAAAGCGCGTCAATCCAAAAGTAAAGCGCGTATTCAGTCTTATGAAGAATTGCTGGCACAAGATGCGCGCAAAACCCAAGATACAGCACAAATCATTATTCCAGCAGGACCACGTTTGGGAACAACCGTTATTGAGACACAGAACCTTTCCAAAGGATTTGGCGATCGTTTGCTAATTGATGAGCTCACCTTTAAACTTCCTCCCGGAGGAATCGTTGGAATTATTGGCCCGAACGGCGCTGGTAAATCGACTCTCTTTAAACTGATCACTGGTCAAGAAACCCCCAATGAAGGAACCATCAAGATTGGTGATTCCGTCGTTCTAGGATTTGTTGATCAATCCAGAGATAGCCTTGATCCGAAAAAAACGGTCTGGGAAGAAATCTCAGATGGTCACGATGAAATCGAACTCGGTAAAAGGAAGATTCAAAGCCGCGCCTATTGTGCGAGCTTCAACTTTAAAGGAACCGACCAGCAAAAGAAGGTGGGGCAACTCTCAGGAGGAGAGCGCAACCGGGTCCATCTTGCAAAAATGCTCAGATCTGGCGTGAACGTCCTTCTCCTCGACGAGCCGACAAACGACTTGGACATCGAAACACTTCGCGCCCTTGAAGACGCCCTCCTCGAATTTGCAGGCTGTGCTGTGGTCATTAGCCATGATCGCTTCTTCCTCGACCGCACAGCAACACACATCCTAGCCTTTGAAGGCAACAGCCACGTAGAATGGTTTGAAGGAAACTACCAAGCCTACGAGGAAGACCACAAACGCCGCTTGGGAATGGATGCGGATCAACCCCACCGGTTGAAGTATAAGCCATTGGTAAGAAAGACAGCTTAGGGCACCCTCACCTCTCCCCTACGTGGGAGAGGTCGACGCGCAGCGGCGGGTGAGGGGCCTTCTTAAATTCATCCTTTTAATGACGTATGTGCGTTGATTTTCATAGTTGTGAAATATGTATTGACCCCCCTCACCCGCCGCTATGCGGCGACCTCTCCCACACAGGGGAGAGGTGACTCTACTCCCCCAAGTTCAGCAACGCGACATTCCCGCCACTGGCCATGATGTTATAACTGAACGTTCGTTCAACGGCGAAGCGGGGCAGATAATAGGGGCCTCCGGCTTTAGGTCCTGAGCCTGAAAGGCCTTCGCCTCCAAAGGGTTGAACGCCAACAACGGCACCGATGATGTTGCGATTCACATAGAGATTTCCAGCGTGACCTAGGGTTCTTACAGAATTGATCGATCGTTCAATTCGGCTCTGCACACCCATTGTAAGGCCGTATCCGGCTTCATTGACGGATCGAATTGTTTGTTCAAGATCCTGTGCCTTAAAGCGAGCGACATGAAGAACGGGCCCAAATACCTCGCGTTTCACATCCTTCATACCTCCAACTTCGATGATGGTAGGAGCAACGTAAGTCCCTTTTAAATCCGGTAAACGAGTGCGTGCATAAGCGTGATGCTTTGATATATAAGTTTCGATATCATCCCGTGCAGATTTATCAATCAGCGGCCCCACATCTGTCGATAGCATCGATGGATCGCCAACGGTTAACTCTTCCATCGCCTCCCTCAACATATGGAGGGTTTCCTCATAGATCTCTTCTTGAATAAAAAGGATTCTTAATGCAGAACACCGCTGTCCAGCACTTTGAAATGCAGAAGAAATAACATCATCAACGACTTGTTCAATTAGTGCTGATGAGTCAATAATCATCGCATTAATGCCACCTGTTTCTGCGATGAAGGGAACGATGGGCCCTCCCCGTTCCGCCAATGTTTTTTGAATCTGTTGAGCCGTTGCTGTTGAACCCGTAAATACAACACCACTGATGCGAGGATCAGCTACGAGAGGCGTTCCTAAAAGACTACTGGGCCCATGGATAAGATGGAGCACATCCCGGGGCACCCCGGCTTCATATAAGGCCTCTACAGCAGCTAATGCAATCCGGGGCGTAAGTGACGCCGGCTTAGCAATCACAGCGTTCCCAGCGGCCAAAGCGGCTGTTACTTGCCCCATAAAAATAGCGAGGGGAAAGTTCCATGGACTGATACAGGCAAAGACTCCCCTGCCCCTTAGGACAAGTTGGTTGATCTCACCCGTTGGCCCTTGGAGTGCTTGAGGATGAGCAAAATGCTTAAACGATTCAGAAGCGTAATATCGACAGAAATCCATTGCTTCTCGCAGCTCTGAAACCGCATCTGGTAAAGTCTTCTTTCCTTCATCAATGAGAAGCCTTAGGAACAGCCCTCGACGCTCTTCAAGAACATCAGCCGCTTTATTTAAAATCTCAGCTCGCTTTTCACAAGGCGTAAGATCCCAAGATTCAGCATACTGAGAAGCAACTTTAAGGGCTGATTCTAAAGTAGAAAGGTCGTCATTGCGAGGAGCCAAAGGCGACGAAGCAATCTCGAGATTGCTTCGCTCCGCTCGCAATGACGACTTGTTTTTATAAGATCCCTCAATCCCCTGCTTCAACTCACACAATGTCTTCTTATCGTTCAAATCATACCCTTGAGAATTCTCACGTACAGCATAGAGATCTTTTGGCAATGGAATCTTAGGATGACGGCCTGGTTCATGAGTCTCAAAAAAGGCGAAAGGATCCCCCATAATCTCTTCAGCAGGAACGGCCTTATCATATATTTTATGAACAAATGATGAATTAGCCCCATTTTCTAATAAACGACGCACAAGATAGGCAAGCAAATCCTTGTCATTCCCAACGGGTGCGTAAACACGACAAGCAACAGGGTGCGTTTTCCTGACAGCCTTATAAAGCTCAACACCCATCCCCTGAAGCCGTTGAAACTCAATATCTTTACGTCCTTTGGCCATCTCTAGAACGGCTGCAACTGTATAAGCATTATGAGTCGCAAACTGAGGATAGAGAACACCTTCTGCCTTTAAGAGCTTTTGAGCACAAGCGAGGTAGATAAGATCCGTTGCAGGCTTGCGTGTAAAGACAGGATAATCAGGATATCCACCAACTTGAGCAATCTTTATTTCCGTATCCCAATAAGCGCCTTTCACCAATCGAATCATAAGGGGCATAGATGACGAACGTGCCAAATCTTCTGCCCAGTCAATAACCCCTAGGGCTCGCTTCTGATAAGCCTGTACAGCAAGGCCAAATCCATCCCACCCTTTCAACTCATGAATGGCAACCACGGCCTCCATAATATCCAGAGACAACTCAAGGCGTGAGGCTTCTTCTGCATCAATGGTTAAAGCAATACCAGCTTTCTTAGCTTGAACACACAGCTCAACAACAATGGGAACAAGATCCTTCATGACTTCTTCACGATGTGACAGCGTATAATGAGGATGAAGTGCAGATAACTTTACAGAAATACTATCCTTTTCATAATGAGGAAGGTCTTTACCTGAGGCTAACACAGCTATGGCATGGCTATAGGCGTCTTTATAGGCCTTCGCCACCCCGAAAGTACGCGCCCCCTCACCCAGCATATCAAAGGAGAATCTATCCTGCGGCATTCTTTTACTTCGTTTTACGGCATCTTCAATCGTTTGACCGATAATAAACTCACGACTCATAAAGCGCATAAACACTTTAAATGCCCTTAATGTCAGCGGCTCCAGATGGGATCCCCAGGATTTGGTTTGAAGATAATTGATCAGATCAAGACCCCAACGCGAGAGCCCAATAAGCTTGTCTCCTGTTTGCTGATTCCAGGTTCTCCCTCCAAGCTTATCCTCAAGAAGAAGATTAGCCGTATAGGCGTCAGGAATTCGGAGAAAGGCTTCACCCAGGGCCATTAAAGACCGACCCTCGTCATGGGTTAAGGGAAAGGCCTGTAAGAAGCGTTGAATATTAAAGGTTTGTAAGGGTGTGTTCCTTACATCATCAATCCAAGCCTTAGCTTGTTGAAGAATCACCTCACGATGAACTTGAATATTTTCAAGATCGTTTAAAGCATTTTCTATAAGCGTCTTTTCGTCCCTATTAGAAAGGTCTTCTAATAAAGGACGCTGTGTCATATGACCATATAGATACATGCTCTCAACGCCTTTATGCAATTTGCCGCGGGAGTGGTATTTTATTGATATTCACTTCAATCTGATCTGTTGTTGGAAGACTCAATTGTGCCCCAACCTGTAAGCAAGCTAAACCACTAGCAACGGAGGCACGACGCAACGCAAGCGGCAGCTCCATTCCACTATCGATGCTTGCCGTAAAGACACCAACAAAAGCATC
>JABDDK010000062.1 GCA_013287665.1 Alphaproteobacteria bacterium | reverse complement strand
GACATTCCATTTCCACCGACAGCATGAAGAATCTGATTAGAAATTAAGAGAAAGGAAAAAGCCGACATGAATAATTTAAATTTCATTTTCAACACCTAATAGTCTAAAAAATATTGAAGTAGTTGTAGTTTATAAAATTAAATATTTCAAGAACTTATTTTTTTGTGTAGACTACTTTTCTCTTCCCTTATTATGAACTCTTCTGCTTAGCAAAAAACCATTTTACAAATTGTTGATCAACATTTTTAGAGTCATTTTGTGTCGCATAAACATATGTTTCTTTAATAATTGAGCAAGCTTGGTCAAGCGTCAGTCCTCCACCTTCTTTTTCTAATAGACTCACGATGGATTTTGCTGCTTCAAGCAGGAGTTGGGGGTTTTCGACTTTGGGAGATTCAGGAGCTTTTCCTAGTGTGAGGTCTTCTTTCCCCAATAGTTCGGCAATGGAACACCCAAGGACCTCAGCAATGGCTTGAAGAGTTTCTGCCTTGGGATGTTTTGTTTTACCCAAAAGAATATTTCTAACGCCACTTGTCTTAATTCCAGACAGCTTTTCCAAATCGCTGGTTCTTAAGTTTTTCTCTTGCATAAAGTGCTTAAGAAGTATCTTACCTTGCACATTAATGATTTTGGCCTTTCCCATCCCCGTACGTTGGAGATTAAGGAGTATTTGGATGGGCAGGGGTTGTCTGTTTTATGATTATTCTCTTAAGCGAAAGATATTATTCCAAAAAATCTGGAGGAATCTCAATATACTATTTAGAGGGAAGAGAATTCTTTCACGGGGCTAAGCAGGTGACTTCCATGCATAATAAGTATAGTATTTCTGAATGAGGCTAATTAATTAGCTGCGTATCTACTCAACGGTTAATTTTCACATTTGGGTACGCCTCTATACGAGCAGTGAGATCTTTATCCGCAATATTTGAGCATTGACTTACATCAAGAAAAGTCAACTTTGGACAATTTTTCAAAATGTAGTCAACACCTTTTAAACTAATTCCAGAACAAAACGAAACACGAAGTGATTTAAGTTTATTGGTGTTGTCTGCGATATGGATAAGTATGTCATCATCAATATTTGGATTTTGTGATAGATTTAAAATGATCAATTTGCCTTGACGCCCCATATACCCAATGTTAGCCATTCCAAATTTTGTGATTTCCGTACAGCCTGACAGATTAAGAGACTTTAGACATTCACACTTTGTCATTAGGTGACCAATACCTTCGTCTGTAACTTTAACGGAACCTGACAAATTAAATGTTCTCATCCGTGTGTTATAAGCCGCTAAGGATAATATATCTTTATCTGTCGTTTGATCACGGTCCAAGAGTATTATATGAAAAAAAGATTTTAGGTGAGGTAGAGTATCAACCCAGTTGTGAAAGCTTCTACTTATCAAGCTCACTGAATTCATATTTTTAGATTCTGTAATAAATGAAAGAATACGACCAACAATTTTCTGATTAAGTATAAAGTCTCCGGCAATCAGCTGCATGGGACCAGCTTTAGGAAACCTGGGACTGACTACAGGTTTTGGTTCTTCAGTTTCATGTTCCATGGCACCTTTCATGGCATGAGCTGGCAGTAGGGTGGAGGTAGATAAGATTATAGCAAGGATTAATTTCTTTAACATCAATAACTCTCATTAGATTACTTTTTACTAAATATAAGTTTATATAGTTATAGCTTACTTGTTTGTCAATATATTTTTATTTGATCTTCCCTGATAAATAAATTGCAACTGTTGTGCTCTTAATTACTTTATATAAATAAAAATTACTCATATATCACTTGACAAATTATAACGAAATACCCATTTATCATCAGGATGGCCGAAATAAACGGCTCCCGATATTATGTTTTTGTTGTTAAAGTTAATAGGAGTTTATGATCATGCTTAACAAAGCCCTCTCTTTCTTCTTTATTATGTGCCTTGCAAGCACAAGCCATTCTATGGCTATGATGGCCGGTGATGACGATTACTCCAATACGCCACCTCGCTCAAGGCAGACAGGGTCTGGTGACCAAGACGATCGCAAAACAGAATGGCAACAGAACAGGGCTCGACAAGACCAACTTCACCGTGAGTTAAGTTGGATGCATGATAGACATGATCTCGAAGTTCGTGAGCGGAAGATCCAATTTGAACGAGAACAAGAAGACTTGAAAAACAGATATGAACTTGAAAAGAAAAGGACTGCTGCTCAAGAAGAAGCGTCAGACAGAGAGTTGGATGAACTTAAGAGACTTCATACTGCCGAAGTAGCATCGCTAAAACAAACCTTAAACAAGGATCTTCTACTCCTTCAGCAAGATCATAATGCTGCAACCCAAAGAAAAATTGCTGAGACTTGGGCTCAAAAGAAAGAGGAAGAAAAGCCTGCTCAGCCAATTATGTATTATGATTCTGATGCTGAAGAATTCGCGTCCGCCTGGCTTAATACAAGTGTACAGAAGCTCGAGGAACATTTAAAGGACCCTGATTTATGATTGCAGTGCAGGCACCAATATTACCTCATAATACTCAAGTGGCAACCTCTCCTCCGCTCCAAGGGCCAGCATCATCAGACAAAGCTGAATAAAGCATTCTGCCTTGATCAAATAGCCGAGGACTGTCCTCGGCTTTTGTTTTTGAAGGTGTTTTTTGTTTCGCCATATTTTGCTTGGGGTTAACTCTAACTCACCCTTCTGAGTTAAACACAATTTACGATCAAAAGTTGTCTTTCGTTCTAATTGGATCTCTCTCGCTCTCTTTCTCTCTCTCTCGATATATGACAACTAACTGATATTGAGGCAATATAAGCTTGAAATATATTTCTTGTCGCTTACGATTTCTTAATAATTTCTTGATAAGATCCCACGTCTCTATTTAGGAGTCCAGAAACAGCTCTTTGTGGCCAGAATATAAAAAAAGGTAGGGAATCATGCATAATAAAATGTGCCAGATCTTAACAATTGCTGTCGTTTTTAGTTTGAGTGATCTTGCCGAATTACAAGCCAACGACGAAGAAATTAAAAAATGTCAAGCCGAGTGCAAAGCGTTATTAGATGTATTTCCTCCTCGTGTTGGTCACAATAAAGTGAATCCTGCTCCTCCGATACCCCAAGACAACTTGGAACCATGTAAAAATAATTGCCTGCAGCCACCTCACGAGTGTGTTTGGGGGCCTCAAAAAGTGCCTTGTGCAGTAGTTAAAAGTGTAATTGAGTCGCATAAGAGATGATAAAGCTGAGTTCTTCGTTTACGCAACAGACTGTTGCGAAATTGTCGTGGTGTCCTATTTCGTCTTTTAGACAAGATGAGAGATGATGCTAAAAAATCAATCATAAATAAAGAAATTTGAGGCCAATTGCTTAATAGACATTGGTTGATAAAGTTAAATAAAATCGTTATAATCTTATTAAAACTAAAACTTAACGAGATCATAAAAGGAGATATTTATATGATGACGCTAAAGTCCAGTTGTTTACTCATGACCATCCTGTCTTTCTCTGCACTTCCCTGTTTTGCAGAATCAGCTCAGTCACCTATTCAAGATACTGCAACGGCAGAGCAGTACTTCAAACACGAGCTTGAGTTTAAAACCAATCCTTATGGTGTAAGACAGGTTGTTGACGGAAAGGTTAAGAACGTCACCATTGTCGATGTTCGCTCAGCAAAAAGCTATAAAGAAGGTCATGTACCTGGAGCCATCAATATTCCGGAAGAAAAGTATAGCACTTTTGAAGGCAATGAAACGGAGTTCCCTGGACTAAGGAAAGACGGCTATAACTACGTCTATTGCTACTCAGCTACATGCAACTTGGCTCAAAAGGCCGCAAAGAAGTTTGCATCCCTCGGATACCCCGTCAAGGAAATGGTTGGCGGTTACCATACGTATAAAGAACATAATCCTGTAGAAAAATAGAAATCTAACTATCTACCAGTATGAGGATCCGATCTTGGGGGTTACTAATTTATGCTGTGGTACCCCTGAGCCTCAATCCAAGCAAGGGAAGTCTGAATTCGTTGATCTAACCAGTCTCTTTGAGGACCCGTTGCTGGAAGAGAAGTTAATACCGAAATGAAAGCATTCAAGTAAGCTATACGGTGAGCATGGAAAGTGGTCTGGTCTCCATCATATTCAGCTATGGCGAGTCGTTCCTCAAAATCCTGCTCACCATCCTTGCAGCGTTTTTTCTAAAAACTAAGTTTTCTCTTCAACTCATTTAACGCTGTCTGATGTTTCTTCGGCTCCATCTTACCAATATTGTGAAGCTTCCATTTTATTGCGGGCATATCCTTTATATGATTGATACCGAGCAAATCCCAGAGTGGGTTAACTTCCTTGAAGGATATCAAAAAATCACGATCTTGATCGGTTAAAGCGGCATCAATTCCATGAATCAACATTTCTCTTGCTTCCTCGAGGGCTTCATATTGCACAACATAATCCGTCATACCCATAAATTCATTTTCGAAAAGCAAACGTTGGTCGAGACGATTGGGATTGATCATTTCCGAAATTGGCTTTCATCTTCAGTTTTACTCCATGACTTTGGATATGTTATTAACAACTCAGGATCATAGTGTCCTTCTTTAACGCCTTGCCTTGCGCCGGTTCCCAGGTCTATTTTTGAACGGTCAAGGTCCTTGTACCAACTTACATCCTGTATTTTAGCCAAGCATATAACCAGACGCTTCACTTTTACAGACCTGCATTTCTCTAAGGCTTCTTGCATAAGATCTGAGCTGAGAAAGGTCAGGTTTTCCATCAAATAGTAAGCTTCATCAAAACCATGATATTTCTCAGCGATATGCATATACTCACAAAACGCTTGGGCTGGATTCGATATATTTAAATGATACTCTCCAAAGTCATGTTTCTTCAAGCCCATAGTATCAGGGAAGAGGTTGGTTGATATATTGATAAGCTTTACCTTACTTTTGATTTCTTTCAGCCATTTTGGGAATTTAAAATCAGACTGCGAAAATATGTATATTTCAGTTTCCTGAAATTTAACAAAATGGGCTTTTCCTTGGAGCTCAAGCGCCGTCTTCCCCCCAACGTGAAATGGGTATAGTTGCTGGAGTCCCCAAAGAAGTCCACTCCACTCAACCGTATCGTTAGGTCGTACAACAACCCCGCGGCTGAGATAGTCGATCCAACCTGATGCTTTATACCTTTGGAGAAGAGCTTTTGAGTATCCTTTTTCCTTTAGATAGCTAACAGGTAAAGCCGTGTGCATGGGCCAAAGCTTGAGAAGATTCTTTAATTTTTCTTGTTTTTGCATACTCATGGTATCCATATTATCATATTTCTAAAGAACAACAACTTTATTTTTATATTTATATGAATACTGTTGGTATGCCTGTGGCTATTAAATTAAAGTAAGTCTAGCAAACAGCATCGCACACGTCTGAATTTTTTGATCCTAATCAGTCCCATTGAGGGCTCGTAGAGCAGATCCATGGTGAAGATATTTAAAAAGAGCATTACTACGAAATTTACTACGAAGCTTAAAAGTCATTTTCGCTTCGTAGTAGGGATATTGGAGCCGAATCTGTGTCAGGACCTAAGTTTACGCAACAGGCTGTTGCGAAATTGCCGTGGCAAAGGATAACCAAAGAGTAAGGGGATATTGATGAAGT
>JABDDK010000061.1 GCA_013287665.1 Alphaproteobacteria bacterium | reverse complement strand
AAATTAAGGCAACAGTCCCTTTCTTTCTCATCCGTCACGGTCAAACAGACTATAATGCTAAAAACATAAGCCAAGGTTGGAAAGACATCCCTCTCAATGATGTGGGAAAAGCTGAAGCGTTGAAAGCAGCGAAGGACTTAAAAGGTAAAGGCATTAAGAAAATTTATTCGAGTAATTTAAGTCGCGCTAAGGAAACGGCTGAAATCATTCGAAATGAATTACAAATTAAAGAGAAGGGTGCTTGATTGTCGCTTTAGAATTTTGTATAAACCTGAAGAGTTAGCGGGTGTAGCTCAATGGTAGAGCAGTAGCTTCCCAAGCTTCAGACGAGGGTCCGATTCCCTTCACCCGCTCCATTTGTTAAGGAGTTATTTGTTATGAAAAAAGTAGTGTTATTTTTACCCCTCGTTAGTCTTCTCTCGGCTTGCCAACCACCAATGACACGAGAGCAACAATTGTTTATCTACCGCACGCGTTGTATGGAGTATGGATACCAACCGGGATCACCTGAGTTTGCAAATTGCGTGCAAATGCAAGAAGTCAATGAAGCTGAACAAGCGATACAACAAAGAAAAGTGTGGGCTCTCGAAGATAGAAATCGGATTGAGCAAGACAAAGCGAGGACGAAAGAGAAAGAATTTAAAAGAAAAAAGAAAGAGAGTAAGAAGAAGTAAAGCTTAAGCCGTGTCTGTCACCTCTCCCCTTGTGGGAGAGGTCGCCCTTTAGGGCGGGTGAGGGGTAGGCCGCACGCAGTGTCATTTGATATTTCTTCAGAGTTATATCTCCCCCTCACCCGCCGCTGCGCGTCGACCTCTCCCACGCAGGGGGAGAGGTGAAGGTTCCCCTGAATTACCACCGTGCCGTTTGACTCTCATTATAAAATCTTTTAACTTAGCCAAATGAAAAATGACATTGCAAATCTCATCCATGGTTATGAAAAATTTCGAGAGCAGTACTTCGAAACGGAAAATTCTGCATTCTCAGAACTCGTTCGTAAAGGTCAACGACCGAAAGTTCTGATGATTGCTTGCTCTGACTCGAGAGTAGATCCAGCACTCGTGATGAATTGCGAGCCAGGTGATTTGTTTGTCATACGGAATGTCGCCAATCTCGTGCCGCCTTATGAAGACGACCTTTCTTATCATGGAACAAGTGCTGCCTTAGAGTTTGGGATATGCGTTTTAGGCATTCAGCATGTTATTCTCTTTGGCCATACCCAGTGTGGGGGAATCCAATCCCTGCTTGATCATTCTCATGAAAAATGTGGGCCAAAGAGTTTTCTTACCAAATGGATGGAGCTTGCAAAAGTTGCCCACGATTCCACCTTGGACCATTATAAAGAGAAGTCTTTAGACGAACAAATTGTCCTATGTGGGCAGTTTTCCCTCGTGAATTCGTTGAATAACTTGAAGACCTTTCCTTGGATTACCGAAAGGGTGGAGCAGGGGACACTTTCCCTTCACGCCTGGAATTTTGATATCACGAATGGGGTTCTACAAGCCTATAATGAGCAAGAACACGCCTTTAACGTGATTGGTGGCCCGAGCTAACGTGGGTTCTTCAATTGATAGCGCCCTACAAGGGTGGCTTCCTCTAGAATATGGCCATTCATTGCTTTGAGCAAACTTGTCTTGTTCGCGTCAGGAGGGAGTTGAAAAACAGTATCAAGGGCATAAAGAATAAAGAAATATCTATGATTGCCACTTGGTGGATTTGGCCCGCCGTAACCAAGATTCCCCCAACTATTCAAGCAGCTATGAATACCGCGGGGTAAGGCTTTCATTCCTTCTGCAAAGACACTCATATCAGGAGGGATATTATATAAGATCCAATGGTCCCAGGTACCGTGAGGTGCATCGGGATCTTCACAGATTAATGCGAGTGATCGTGTTCCTTCAGGGATGCTTTGCCACATGATGGGTGGAGAGATGTCCTCGCCCTCAGCTGTATATTTTGAAGGAATCGTCTCAAAATTAGAAAAGGCAGTGCTGTTTAGTTTCATAAGATTCCTCCTGGCGAAAGTTATATGAGTTTATTTTATATTTTATCATATTATAGGCGAGTCATCGATACTTCTTTCCTCTTTGCTTCCCCATAACTGAGATACACAATGGCCGTCATTAGGGTGAAGGCCCCGAGAGTGGTCCACAAAGACGGAATTTCAGCAAAGGCAGCGAGTCCAATGAGGGCGCTTGCGAACCATTTCGTAAAGCCGAAAGGAATGAGATAGGAGACTTCAGCAGATGCATAAGCTTTGCTTAGACAGAGATGTGCTCCTGCTGCAAGCCCCCCCATGGCAAGGAGCCATGGCCATTGCCAGGACTCTGGCCAAACGCCTGCATAGACTGTTGGAATAAACAGGATCGGGGCCATGAATAGGAGAAGATAGACGACAATGAGTTGAGGTGAGTCATCTTTCGTTAGTTTACGTATCATAAGTGTAGCACCTGAAAAGCATGCAGCTGCCAGAATGGGACAGAGTGCGAGAAGACTTAGATCTCCTGTCGAAAGGGATGTGTGAGAAATTAAACCACCTCCAACAAATCCAATTAAGATGGCAAGCCCCCTCTCTCGCCCAATGGTTTCTTTCAGAAAAAGTCTTGCTCCTACAGTTGTAATGAGGGGGCCTAAAAACATTAACCCAACAGCCTGAGCGAGGGGTAACTTTGTAAGCGAATAGTACCAAAGAACAACTCCAGCTGCTGATAATATAATACGACATGTCTGTAGTGCTGGTCGTTTGGTCACTAAGGATGAGGGGCCATTTTGGATGATCCAAGGCAGGAGAAAAATAAGTCCTAATGCGTTTTGAAAGAAAGCAACCTCAAAAGCAGGAAGTGGAACTAAGTCTAATGATTCTGCTGTTTGAGAAAGATATCGAACGATTCCATTAATGGCTGAGAAGCATAGGAAAGAGGATATCTTCCATGATGCTCCTCTAAAGTTAGGGGAGGCTTTCCAAAAATTAATGAATGCTGTGATCATGCCGCTTCTGGGAGTCGATCTTTTAGCTTCTGTACCTCATGCTTAGTGAGGCTAATTGTCGCCAGAAGAATAAAGAAAGATCCGATCCACGTCCAAATCGTAGGCCATTCACTAAAGAAAATCGTACCAATAGCAGCACCCGCGATAAGACGTGTAAAGCTCATCGGAACAAGGTAGGTAATGTCCGCGATTACGTAAGCATGCTGCAGGAACACATAAGCAGCTGCTAAAAGTGCTCCCATGACAATCAAAAAGGGCCATTGCCAACCCATAGGAGGTATCCATTGAAAATAAGCTGCTGTCCCTAAAATGGGTAAAGAAAGAAGAAATAAATAGAGACACACTGTTTGTGGTGAGTCTGACTTAACCTGTTTTTTGGCAAGAACGGCGGAGGCAACGTAACAAGCACTTGCTGCCATCGGAAAGAGAGCCATAAGTCCAACGTCCGTCCAATGGGCCTCACCGTCGAAAAGCTCATGTCCTGTAATGAGAAGAGCTCCAAATATGGCTGTACCAATCGCAGTGGCTCGTGCCCATCCACACTTTTCACCAAGGAATATCTTGGCTCCTAAGATAGTAAAGAGAGGGCCGCAGTATTTAAAAGCGACAACTTGTACGATAGGCATCTTCGAAAGTGCCGTAAACCAGAGGATAATACCTAAAGATGCTGCAAAAGCGCGGGCAACGTAAAGACTAGGAGTTGTAACTTTAAAAGCTGATTTTCCTGAAGATAAAACCCATGGGAGAATAAAAAGAAGCCCGAAAAAGGTTTCAAAAAATGCAAGTTGAGTGGCTGGTATAGGAGTGTTGCCTATTTCTTGTGCATTTAATGTAAAGTATCGAACAATACCATTGATTCCTGAGAAACATAGACATGAACAAACTTTAAAGAGAGCGCCCCTTAAGGCTGGATCTCGCAATTTTGACAGAAAACTTGCAGTTAAGCCAACACTGGGAAGAGTCGTTGCCATATCTCGCATAATACCTGATCCTTACCCCCTCAAAAAAGGCCACCTTACTTTTCCATATAACAATTCAGGGACCCTTTTACTAGCATTCTTTTTGCTTAAAATGAAAAGAGTTGTAAGTGATTGAAACTAAATGGTGTTTTTGAGAGGAAATATGGTGTGAAGTAGATTTGTCTTTAGATATTCTTAACCACAAATCGCCACATTTTATCCTGGCCCTTTGTTATGCCAACCCGAGGAGTTGCCTCAAAAGGAGGTGTAAACGGTGAATCCTTTACATAAAACGAGTTGTGTTCCGTAATATCAATCCCATTATGGTCTCTTGTTATCCCCAAATGGCGACAAATCTTTCCTGGCCCATTGAGATGAAGAGGCGAAGGTTCAATCAGCATCATCCCCCTAAGAAGCACAGCTCCGGGTGTTCCTTCTTCTTCGGTAACAAAATTGAGGCAGTAATACATGCCATAAATGAAATACACATAGGAAAAACCTGGAGGTCCAAACATAACAGCATTGCGCTTTGTGATACCACGTGAGGCATGACACGCTGGATCATCCTTACCAATATAGGCTTCCGTTTCCGTAATGACGCCTGCGGCTCCCCCAAAGACCATGATTTTACCCAATAGATTTTGAGCGACATTGAGTGTGGGTTGATTAAAGAAATCGCGTGTGAGTCGTTCAGCCATGTTTTCTCCAGAAAAAAAGCTTAGACTTAATTTTCTGAGGGAGCTTTAAGACCTCCTCAATGCGACGGTCGAGGAAGTCCCATGTCTTTTCAAAGTCTTCTGAATCATCCTTAAGCCAGTAAAGAAAAGTTGTCGAATACACCAAAGCAAGCAAACCTCGCTTGGTATAGAAATTATAATCAGTTGAGGTATCTCCGGCATAATACCAGATCTCATTCACGGTTTTATACAGCATGCGTGTGGCTTGCGTTACATGTTGAGGCAGGGCTAAATATCTTGCTGTCTTATTAGCGGTTTCTCTGTATGGAATTAATAGAGTTATACGTGTCTTTGTGGCTAAGGCAATTTTTTCTCTTACCTTGAGGCCTTCAGGGGAGGGGAGGGCCGTTAGCATGTCCTGATCGAGTTGTTGGCTCCAATAGGCGATGGCATCTATTGGTCCGTGTGGAAAGAGTCTCCAGCTGTATGAAGCGTCAACACCTGCCTCAACAGCAGCCAGCTCAAGCACATTTTTAGACCATCCATCGAAGGGGACATGAAGAAGGGCCCGTTTTAAAAGGTTCTCTTTAATCTCATCTCGCGTTTCCATGTATTTTCCTCTTTTATTAATAGGTCGCCTGTATTATAGTCACCAAGTTTAGTTTAACCCCTAGAAAATTTGGAAGGAGGTGTTAGAGGTTTATGCAAGTTATTGTACGTGATAACAATGTTGATCAAGCGCTTCGAGTACTCAAGAAAAAAATGCAACGTGAAGGTATTTTTAGAGAAATGAAGTTGCGCCGACATTACGAAAAACCCTCCGAGCGTAAAGCCCGCGAAGGAGCTGAAGCCGTAAGGCGAGCTCGCAAGCTGGCCCGCAAAAAGAACGAGCGCGAAGGGTAGGCAGTGCCTTCACCTCTCCCCTTGTGGGAGAGGTCGCCCGAAAGGGCGGGTGAGGGGTAGGCCGTACGCAGTGTTCTTTGACATTTCTTTAATTTATACCTCTCCCTCACGACCCTATGGGTCGACCTCTCCCACGTAGGGGAGAGGTG
>JABDDK010000060.1 GCA_013287665.1 Alphaproteobacteria bacterium | reverse complement strand
TACAACTTTTAACACTTCAGGTGTGGAACGGAACGAGATTGTAAGATCAATATCCTTCCAGGATTTTCCTGAATTGTGCGCAAACGTACGAAGATCCTTTTGCATCTCAGAAAAAACAGCAGGGTCGGCTCCTTGAAAGCTATAGATGGATTGCTTTCCATCACCAACGATAAACAAGGTCCGATTCCGAGGATCAGTCGCTGCATTGGCATAGAATTCTTCCGCAATCGCCCGAATAACCTGCCATTGAGAGGGGCTCGTGTCTTGTGCTTCATCGAGCAAAATATGATCAAGTCCCCCATCTAGCTTATAGAGGACCCAATGGCATCCTGGGTTTTTTAACAGCTCGACCGTCTTCAAAATTAGATCTTCATAATCTAAGAGGGACCTTGCCTTCTTCAGGCTCTCATAAACGTTCAAAAAAGCAGTGCCATAGTTAAAGAGTGCTTTCGAAACAGTTGCAATCTCAAGGGCATTGCGTCTTTCAACCCACGCTTCCAGTCGTGAGGCTTCTTCCTCAAGAAGATCTTTCACAAAGGGTGATTTTGTGGCAACTTTTTGAGTGACTAAACGAGCCCTTTTTTCGCCCTTTTGCGTTAGAAAAATGGAGAGGTATTTATCAACATCAGATTCATGTTTCTCTAAAAACGAAGCAATCCCCTGCCCTCTCTCCTGATCGGTGGGAGAGCCTTCTAACAAATAGGGTATAGCGTTTCTGAGGGCAGCTTCAGGAATTCCAGAGAGTAAGGACTTTACAAGCCCTTCTTCCGTTATGTTTTCAGTTTGGAAAACGGAATCAATACGGTCCCGTTTGAGGGGTGGGAATGACGCCCGTTCTGTTAGGATAAAGTTATTGAATTCCTTAAATGTAGCCTCACTAAAACGAAGGACAAGAGCTTTCAGATCCTCGGTGAGAGCCGGATCCTCCATCACAAGATGCGAGGCTTTCTCAAGCAATGTAAAGCGATCCGTATCATCCATCACTTCAAAGAAAGGAGAGAGGCCGGCTTCTAAGGGAAACCGTTTCAAAAGGGACCCACAAAAGCTATGGATCGTTTGGATCTTAAGACCTCCTGGGGTATCGAGGGTCAGCCCAAACAGGCGGCTCGCTCGATCAATCTTATCTGAAGAGGGTGGAGATCCTTGAAGTGTCTCTATGGCCTGAGCAAGGTCAGGCTCGGATAAAATCGCCCAGTCTCCGAGGCTTTTCCTCACACGATTCGCCATTTCTGCAGCAGCCGCTTTTGTAAACGTCAGACACAAAATACGTTCTGGGGGGCATCCTTCGAGAAGAAGGTTGAGGACACGGTCCGTCAACACCTTTGTTTTTCCTGAACCTGCGGACGCTGCCACCCATGAGGAATGTTGAGGGTGCGCTGCCAATCGTTGGGTAAGAGCTGCAAGCTTGCTTGGCATCAGAGCCTCCCCCATTCTTGAATGCGGGCCAAATGGGCATAGTCATTATACCGAAGTCCTTTCGAGGCCAGGGGTCGTGCTGGATAAGGTGTTTCCTCATTTTCAAAGACACGAATCAATCGTTCAAGCCCACCTTGGGCCTTTCGAGCCAGCTCACCCGGATCTCCAGGGAGTGTCCTGATGACACCGCCCTTTGCATCACCCTTCAGCCACCAAAATTCAAGGCTCTCAATTTCAGTTGCTGTAATCCCTTCAAATCCTTGAGATAGGGCAATAGCCCCTTCTAAGGGGAGTTGGGGAGAGTAGCCCAAAAGGACATCCTGATCAGAGGGGGGCGTACCCGTTTTATAATCAAGAATCCGCAAATGACCATTAGGTAAAAGATCGATGCGATCCGCTTTCGCAACAAGCTCAAAAGGGTCACCGTCTGTGTTCAAAATTAGCTTACCTCTCACTTCCGTAAACGTCTGTGTTCCAGGGAGACGTGTTTCCCGTTCGTTTTGGATAAACCATTCGCTCAAATGACAAAACCGGGGCCACCAAAACAAACGAACAGATCCATCATGTTCAAAAGGTTCAAACAAAGTTTTCCCGATAAGCAAGAGAATAGCCAAGGCATCCTTATGGTGAGGATCAGGGCAAATCTTGAAAAACTGATCCAGGGCTGCATGGATGAGCGTTCCCTTATCAGAGGCTTCAACAACCGGATTCAAAGGATCTAGGGGCGATAAAGAAAGTACAGTACGTGCGTAAAGCGCGTATGGATCCCTCATCCAGGTTTCAATTTGTGTCACGGACAATCTTCGGGGTCTTGCAAGCTGAGGGGGGCGAGGCATGGGGGGAGATCCGGTTTGAATAGAATCGGGCTGATCCAGTTTTGTTACCCACTCAGAGAGACGCGGCTCCCCAGGGAGCGATAACGCTTCGGTCTTTAAATAAACCTCGAGTCGCTCAAGCCACCGGCAAGCAAGAGTCGGGGTCCCCTCAACCTTAAGCGCTCGCGTCAGGTAAACTTTCGGACTTGAGAAAGCTTGCCCAAAGTCATGGGCTGAAAGCCCTATGCGTCTTTCGGGCGGAGGAAATCCCATAGATTTCCGCATCGGGCGATTGAGCCATGGATCCATCCCAACCTCCGGGGGCCAGGTCCCCTCATTCAATCCGCCAAGGATCATGACATCTGCGTAAAACAGACGCGCTTCAATCGGCCCGAGAATGGCAAGACGCGGGTGTTTTTGAGGACGGGAGCGGATGCTCTGGCCTCTAAAAAGTTCACTCATCAAGCTACAGTAGTTCTGAAGGGTCAGAGGTGGGAAATCACTGGCAGACTCTGAGAGTGTCTCAATAAACGCACGGACAGCCTCTCCATTAGGACCTTTCCAGAGCTGGCACGTCCCGTTTTCATCCGTTGAAAGAGTTTCAGCCATCTTTCGATGAGCGTCAAGAAGGGTTGAAAAAGGGATTTCGCCACCGTCCGTCATTGCGAGCGAAGCGAAGCAATCTCGGGATTGCCACGTCGCTTGTCGCTCCTCGCAATGACGAATCTGGGTTTGGTTTCTTGCTCGCAATGTCCTCATTTCAAATCGACGAATATCAGAACGCAAAGCCCCTACTGGTTTTCCACCACGATAGAGCGGGTGTTTGAGAAGAGACAACAGGGCCACTTGATCATCAGGACGTGCGGAACAGTCCATACACAGCTTTAAAAAGACACCGGGAGGCGTCATGTCTAAGCTCTCGCCAGAGGAGCTATCAATCTCAATACCCCACCTTTTCAGCTCACACCTCACCCGTTCTGCGAGCTTCAAATCGGAGGTAATAAGGGCCGTCCTCTTATGGGGAACCTCGAGCTGCTGTCGCAAAAGAACGGCGATGGTGAGCGCTTCGTCTTGAGGTGACGCACAGGGTATGTAGTGAACTCCCTTTAAGGCGCCTTCAACGTCTACACCCTTAAAAACGGGCTTTAAAGCCTCCGTAAAAAGACGGGCGCGATCCGTATTGCCCTCTCCCTTAAGCCCGGGCCAAATCGGAACCTGGGAAGGGATAAGATTCATTTTCTGAAGGAAACGCGTCGGTGCATATTGGGGATGGCAAGGAGACAGTGAATTCATATCGTCCTCCGTCATCTGATTATCAAGTCCGGGCAAGAGAACACACCCCTTAGGCAAGTTTGCAATGGCTTGAAGAAGACGGGCGGTTGCTGGCATCGTTCCCGTTGAACCTGCGGCAATTATTGTATGAGTCGGCGGAATCTTCTCCCACCGTGCAATCAGGGAGTCAACCAATTGATGATGGCGGATATAGGGCTCCACATACCCTTTTTCTTCAATAATGTGGGGCCAATGGGTCGTGATGATATCGAGAAAATCAAGAGTTAGCTGCCAATGGCTCGCAAATTCGGAAGGAACGAGATTCATCAAGCCTTCCCAGGGAACACACTCGATGGCAGCTTGATCCATGAGTTGCACGAGACTTTTCGCAAGCTTCAGCGAGAGAGCTGGCGATGACGGGAGGCCCGATTTTTTTGTATAATCTTCAATAAGATGGGTGAGAAGTCCTAAGCGCTTAAAAGGAGGAATGAGAGGTTTTAAGGTGTCGTCACCTCCAAGAAAGTCAGGCTCATCGTCATCCAAATCCCCAAGATGTGAAAACTTAGGCATTAAAAGGCAGCGGCCCTCCCCTTGTCGCATAAAAGCGCGACCCATCTCAATACTGGCCCTTCGTGTGGGCAGATATACTTCCATTTGACAAAGTTCAAAAGGATCTCTATCGGAAATTGTCAGAAGCCCTTTCGCGAGGCTTTCTAGAAAAGAATACCCTGCGGGGATGGTGTAAACACTAGGCATCGTCCAAAGGACGCGCTTCATCTACCAACATAACGGGAACGCCGTCACGGATGGGATAGGCAAGCTTTGCGTGAGGACTGAATAGCTCTTGAGTTGCAGCATTGTATTTCAAGGGTCCTTTCGTTAAAGGACACACGAGCAAGTCAAACAGCTTACGATTTATAGGCTTTGCCTTCGTTTTCTCTTTTGTCATTTCTCCACCTAGTGAATCATCGGTCCACGGTCTTTTGAAAAGGAAGCGGACATTTCCATCAACGCAATCATGATATCGCATCTTTGAGACAAAGTTGAAGTCTCTAATAAAGCTTGTTTTTCAATAGGATCAAAAGGACAGGCCATGGTTAATGAGCTAATAATCAGATCATCACTGGCATGATCAATCTCATCCCAATTTGCTGAAATATCCTGATTTTCTAAGTATTCTTTTAAGAGATCCAAAAGACGAGGACGATCAACAAAAGGATCCGGGTGAGAGTCTTTCATATCGCCTTCATATCCTTGGTAGCTTACCCGTGCTTTTTTGATCAGCCCATCATCGATGACGTCTTCAATTTTAAAGCGGCAGAGCCCCCCGAGCGTAATGAAAAAGCGAATACCTTCTTGGAAGCTAATAATTTTCCCCACACATCCCTTTTGAAAGTGGCCCCCTTCTGGATTCGGTTGAACAACACCAATCAGACGATGCTTTTCACGAATGGCATAATCAATAAGTGCTTTTTCTTCCCCCCCATCAAACAAAAGAGGGAGCTGGGCCCGTGGCAATAAGATAACACTATCCGCAGCATAAAGCGGTAGAATGCTTGGAAGATCTTGAAATTTCATATAAATATCCTCTTGTACTCTTTAGTTGTGTTTATAAAGAGTTATGAGGCAGTTGACAATCCCAGAAGGCAGTCATGTGCTTATGAGCTAATTTTCAGAAATGTTTCACGTGAAACATTTTTAGAACTTTATTTAGATCCCACGATACAATTTTTAGCACCCTTGATAATAATACTCACATCTAGACCTGGTTGATAAAGAAATTCTAATGGCTTGCTGGCAGGTGCACATTTTATATTAGCTTCTGGTCCAATTGTTATTTTCAATTTTTCTGGCGCTTTAACATTCAAGAGATTTGCACATGGAATGGGTGGTGTTGATACAGTATATTTTATACCACTCTTTTGGCACAAAACTTGGTTGTTACTATTTTTAATTACAAATTCTAAATTGATAGGCCCTACTCCAGAATAAAGAGTAATTTGAGGAAACCGAGTGGCTGCTGACGCATCATGACCTGTTCCTGAGAGAAGAACTGCGCACCCAAGTAAAACACTTGCTAATTTGTTGCTTGTCATCATTGTCAGTTCCTCCTAGTGATATACTTACTATTATATCTTAGACGATAAATATTAATAAAGTGTTAAGGTTTTTAATTTAAATACATCACAAAAAAGTCGTCATTGCGAGGAGCGACAAGCGACGCGGCAATCCACCTTGATGTTAAGGAAGATAGATTGCCACG
>JABDDK010000059.1 GCA_013287665.1 Alphaproteobacteria bacterium | reverse complement strand
AACCAACAATTGAAGCCCCTTCAGACATGTAGGTAAGACGCTTGGCCTCTCCCCCTTCAGCAGGCATGACATAGACTTCCGTATGGCCCTCATAGGTTCCATTAAAGGCAATCATTGTCCCATCGGGTGAGAAGTTGGGGTGGTAGGCTTCCCCAATGCCAGAGGTTAAGCGTTCAGCCTTTCCGCCCGAAGACACCACCGTCCACAAATCATCATCAGCCACAAAAACAATTTTATCATTCCAAACGGTTGGTGTGCGATAATAGCCAGCCTTTTTCATCTTAACCTCTTATAGTGATGGGAAGACATACTACCGGAATTTCAGAAAAAGGAAAGAGAGGGGTTTTTTTACCTCTCCCCAGCGTGGGAGAGGTGGCTCGAAGAGCGGGTGAGGGGGCGGTCAACACAAATACAGACCGACATTATTGATTAAGAATATCTATATCCTTACTCATAAACAAAGAGCTTTACTGAAACGACGACCCCCTCACCCGCCTCTGCGAGGCGACCTCTCCCACGCTGGGGAGAGGTGAAGGAGCCTCCTTTACGAGGTGACGCGTTTGGAGTAAGAATTACATCAAACGATATGAAAAGGAACCTAACATGCCCTTTCCCGATATTAATCCTATTGCCTTGCAAATTGGTCCTCTTGCTATCCATTGGTATGGTCTCGCTTATGTTGCGGGGATTTTGGGATGGTGGGGATATAGTATTTGGTTGACGAAAAAGTTTCCTGCTGTTGATCGTAAACTCGTCGATGATTATTTGGTTTGGGCGATTATTGGTGTGATCTTGGGGGGTCGCCTTGGGTATGTCCTCTTTTATAAGCCTGAGCAGTATTTGGCTAATCCAATTGAGATTTTTCAAGTTTGGAAAGGCGGTATGGCCTTCCATGGGGGGCTTTTGGGTGTTGTGATTGCAACTGCAATTTATACGTATCGGCGCGGTATTTTATTTTTGAGCTTTACTGATCTTGCCGTGTGTGGGGTTCCGATTGGGCTTTTCTTTGGGCGGATTGCCAACTTTATCAATGGGGAACTCTTTGGTCGTGTGACCGATGTTTCATGGGGCGTTATCTTCCCCCATGGGGGTCCATTCCCAAGACACCCTAGTCAGCTCTACGAGGGGTTTCTAGAGGGGCTAATTCTTTTCCTCATCCTATTCTATGGCGCTGTCTTTACGCGCTGGCCGCACCGTCGAGGGCTCCTGACGGGCCTCTTTTTAGGAGGATATGGTCTTGCACGTATATCTGTTGAATTCTTCCGGGAACCCGATTCATTCTTAGGATACTTCGGAGGATATTTCACAATGGGTCAGCTTCTCTCCCTTCCTCTTGTGGGTTTTGGCCTATTCCTGACCATAAGGGCCTTGGTCCGAGACGAGAATGCTTGAGGCTTTAATTCTTCAAGAAATTCAAGATAAAGGGCCCATGAGACAAGACCGCTTTATGGAGCTGGCTCTTGGACATCCAACTCACGGCTATTACCGAACCCAAGAAGCCGTTTCTCAAGATTTCACAACCGCTCCTGAGGTGAGTCAAATGTTTTGTGAGCTCATTGGAGCTTGGGTTCTGGATCTATACGATAAGCTGGGTCGACCCGATGCAGTGACTCTTGTAGAGCTCGGCCCCGGTCGAGGGACTTTAATGAGTGATGTGTTGAGAGTGACGTCTTCCCTCTCTGATATTTTTAAAGTCTTTTTTGTCGAAATTAATCCCCTTTTAAAGGACATTCAAAAATCAAAAGTTCCAAACGCCGAGTGGGCTGAGACATTTGAAGAGGTTCCTCAGACATCTAACCCTCTGATTATTATAGGGAATGAGTTTTTAGATGCGCTCCCGACACGGTGCTATCTTGTTAAAGAGAATCGTCTTTATGAAAGATGTATTGAAATTGAGAAGGGAAATCTAACCTTTGTTGAGGTTCCCCAAGGAACATCCATAGAGCCAAATGGGATTTGGGAAGAATGTCCAGCTGCAAATCATCTTCTTGACGAGATTTCCACCCGTCTTCATAACCAAAGCGGTGCATTTTTGTGTATTGATTATGGATATGAAACAGGCGAAGGGGATAGTCTTCAAGCCCTTTATGACGGAAAACCTATCCACCCACTCCGGAATCCTGGACATGCTGATCTCACCTGTCATGTCAATTTTAAAAAGCTTAAAGAGAAAGCTCTGTCAAAAGGGCTTGGAGTTGCAGGCCCTCTCACTCAAGGTGCGTTTTTACTCAACATGGGCCTTGACGTTAGGCTCGAGATGTTGAAGCATAAGAATCCAACCCAAAGAGGGAATTTGGAGCTTGCGGCAATGCGACTCACTCACCCTCATCACATGGGAACCCTTTTTAAAACGATGGCTCTGTTTTCGCCGTCTTCACTTAAACCGATAGGATTTGAGACATGCTCGTAAAGTGCCCTTACCTCTCCCACTTCCCTACGCTGAAACATGCTTTTTTTGAGTATAATCCCTCTATAAGTGACAAGCAAAAAGTTGAGCATATGGCGGGACACCCTCTACCTCTTGCAACCATGAAACAGGTGCATGGAACGAATGTCCTGTCTGTCACAGAAGAAACAACGGGGCAGGAAGCGGATGGTCTTGTGACAAATGTCAAAGGAATAAGTCTTGGCGTCGTTACAGCTGATTGTGGGCCTGTCTTGTTTTATGACCCCATCGCTGAGGTCATTGGAGCCTGTCATGCGGGATGGAAAGGAGCTAAAGCCGGAATTATTCATGCAACATTAAACGCGATGGAAGAGATTGGAGGGAAGCGTTCTCAAATCTATGCTTCATTAGGGCCGACAATTCAGCAAAAAGATTATGAAGTGGGGCCTGAATTCCCCGATTTAATAGGGGGGAATTATAATAAGTATTTCAAACCCGCCAAAAAGAAGGATCACCATTATTTTTGCTTACCTACATATATTCATGACCTTCTTTTAAAGGAAAAAGTCTTTGAGATATTTGATATAAAAGTAAATACATTTAAAGGTCCATACGCCAGTCGAAGGCGTATCGTGTCCCAAGGAAAAGAGTATGGAAAGGAGAATAACTTTTCTGCGATTGCAATTGTTTAAATTTTATGGCATTGTTTTATTTGACCGGTTTAAATTTTAACCATATATAATGACGAAAGAGTTACCGGTAACTCTAACGAACGAGGAAAGAAATGAAATATACTTTATTTGCAGCCATGCTTGCAACATTTTGCGCTTTTGCTATTACCGCTTGCGGAGAGAAAAAAGCAACTGAAACACAACATGCAACACCAGCTCCGGCTGCTGAAGCACCAGCAACGCCACCAGCTGCACCAACGCATGAAGCTACACCAGCTGCTCCTGCAGCTCCTGCGGCACCAGATGCAATGGCACCTGCAGCTCCAGCTGAAGCTCCAAAGCAATAACCTTTATAGGTTTTGTTGATGAAAGAAACCCCGCTAAGGCGGGGTTTTTTTATGGGGATCGTCATTGCGAGGAATGGCGTAGCCATGACGAAGCAATCCATCTATATTAAAAATAGATTGCCACGTCGCCTTCGGCTCCTCGCAATGACGGCTGAGGTTGGGTTCTTCGGAGGTAAAATAAAATATGCAAACGATTACCATATTTGGAGGGTCTGGCTTTGTCGGACGGTCTCTTGTTCAAAAGTTTGCCGACCGTGGTGACCTCATCCGCGTGGCTGTTCGTAACCCTCTGGCTGCTCAGTATTTAAAGCCTTTAGGGGAGGTTGGTCAAATAACTCTCGTACAAGCCTCAATTACCTCGGATAAAGAGGTTACTAAAGCCATTCAAGGAGCCGATATTGTTATTAACCTTGTGGGTATCTTATATGAGACAAAGTCTCAGACCTTTGAGGCCATCCACGTGGAAGGGGCCAAGCGTGTTGCTAAAGCAGCATCAAAGCATGGTGTAACAACGTTAATTCATATGTCTGCATTGGGTGCGAATAAAGACTCAAAATCTCGATATGCCTCCTCAAAAGCAAGGGGTGAGAAGGCAGTCCTCAAGCATTTCCCACAAGCCATCATTATGCGACCGAGTATTATTTTTGGACCTCAGGATGCCTTTTTAAACCGCTTTGCTGAGATGGCTGTCCTCTCTCCCTTTCTCCCCCTTATTGGTGGCGGGAAGACCCGTACACAACCTATCTTTGTTCAAGATGTTGCAAATTGCTTCATACAAGCATCTTCGATGGATGATGCGCGCGGGAAAACCTATGAACTGGGAGGGCCAACCGTTTACACATTTCGCGAGCTCATGAACTATATCTTACATACAATCCATCGGAGGCGACTACTCCTTCCTCTCCCCTTTTTCGTGGGCAAAATCATTGCAACCTTTGCACAACTTATGCCAAACCCACCTTTAACACGGGATCAAGTTGAGCTCTTAAAGTCGGATAACGTTGTGTCTTCTCATGCCTTAAAAGCTGAAGATTTAAAGGTTCGCCCAAAGGCTATGGAAACATTGGCTCCACACACCTTGGAGCGGTATAGCCCTACCGGGCATTTCCGCGGGTAAATTTTATTTATCCGGATCTTTTCCATTGAAGCGCCCAAAGTTCCCGAAGATCTGTTCTAACACACCAAAGGAATGTCCAGATGTCGGGGTACTTCTCTTCACATGAGAGATAACGCGGTGGTCTTTTTCCGTGAGCGAATCGAGACTTGCCACTCTCCCCTTGTCATCAAACTCTATGCGGGTGATATTGCTTTTTAAGATATAAGGGGGGAAAAACGCACGGGTTTGTGTCGTATCCGACATGTAAATCCAGGTTTTATTTCCAAAGGTTCCGACCGATGACGGTGTGCCAAGGAGTTCCGCAACCTGTTCTTTTGTGGTGCTTCCTACTTTAACTTTTTCCAACTGCACGGGGTCCACTTCATGACCACGGATGTTAATAACCGCACAGCCTGACAAGGCAATGAGAAGTGTGAAAGGTAGAATATAGCTTGATTTCAATTTCATTATATCGTTACGTGTCATGACATTTCATTAAAATAAGGTTTACCATGCCTATGCTAACGCCCTCTGTCAACGGTTTCTGGAAAAGAAGTCAGGGTCACCTCATGAAAATCGTATATTCTTTCTTAAGGACGAAGTCCTTCACCTCTCCCCTGCGTGGGAGAGGTCGACGCGCAGCGGCGGGTGAGGGGGATATATGGCTTTAAAGAAATGTCAAACGGCTTACCCCTCACCCGCCCATTCGGGCGACCTCTCCCACAAGGGGAGAGGTGAAGGCACCTCACAAATTTTCAAGAGGTGGCCCTGGAAAAGAGGTTTAAGGGCGCAAGGTGAAAAGCTTTGCCGAGAAGCTTTGAGCCAAGCCCGTTCCCCCATTTTTTATGAGTCTTGGGGCGTGCCAGATACACTAACAGGACGCTTTGATATGGCCTGTTTGCATGTCGCCCTTATTCTGAGATCTATCAAAAGACCCCTCGCACAAAAAGTGTTTGATGCTTTCTTTTCCTACACAGAGCTAACATTACGTGAAGTTGGTGTCAGTGATTTAAGAGTGGGCAAGCAAGTTAAAAAGTGTGCCACGTTTTTTTATGGCGCAATGAAGGCGTATGATGACGCTCTTGATCACCACGAAGGTCTTGAAGAGTCCCTTCTTCGCAACATTTATGATAATGTACCTCATTCTGGCTTGTCAAAGCTTGCAGCCTATGTCAAAGACTGTGACCGTTTATTGAAAGAAGAGGCTAGTATCGTTTGGCCTCATTTGGAAGTGAAAGAAGGTTGAGATGCCAATCCTGACGTTATCCGTTGATGTTGAAACCCTTGGGCATGACAGCCATACCTATCATTTAAAAGCAACCCCGCAAGAACGAATTGAGGTTGCAAAGCGTCTCAATTTAATATCACTAGAGTATCTCGCAGCAGAGATTCAGATCACAAATAAAGGACGCATCCTTTTAACAGGTAAAATTAAGGCTGACGTGACCCAAGAATGCGTGAGAACCCTTCAACCCTTACCACAGCATCTTGAATTTCACGCAGATGAGCTTTTTACACTTAAGCCTCTTGATGACCAGGATGAGGTCGACTTGACCGAAGACGTCGTCGTTGAGCCACTTGAAGGCTCTGTATTAGATGTGGGAGAGGTCATTATTCAACTGCTTTCCCTCAACCTTGATCCGTTTCCTGTCTCCCCAACGTCTACCCCTATAGAATACACAGAGACGACAGGACCTATCTCACCTTTTGATGTCTTGAAGAAGACTTAAAAAACGCCGTTATTTCAAAAGCTTATAAACAAAATTCTCTGAATTAATATTTTTTTAAACTTAAAGTATTAAGATACTTGT
>JABDDK010000058.1 GCA_013287665.1 Alphaproteobacteria bacterium | reverse complement strand
GCAAGACAGACATAATGTCCGAGAAGGAACATCCCGCATAACAATGAGCAAGTAGGGTTCCCTCCTCACTTAAGGACAAAGAGAGACTGGGGTTATGATCATCATGGGCAGGACAAAGACATGACCAACCGCCTCGGATGCGCGTTGCTTTGCCTAGCTGATTTGCGATAACGTCAATATCGAGAGACATCATGAGAACATCTCCCTAAATTTTGTTGAGCAACCACAAATCAGTTGATCCGTATGGGCAACAGTGCTAGAAATACGATGTAAGCCTTTGATAAGCCCCTCAGTACCAGTGAGGGGTTTTTCTTTTTTCAGAGTCATCATTATTGCACGTCTCCATTTTGGGCTTCAATCCAATGATAAAAAGCGCTTTTAGAAATCAGGATCTTCCGCCCTATCCGACGAATACAACGGTTGAAGCCATTGCTATCAGCCCGAAAGATGAGAGCTCGGATTCCTCCTTCTGTGAAGGCCGGGTTACTCGTGGTGAGTTGTCTGATGGTGACGTAGTCGTCTACGCTTATAGTAGGTTGTGGTGATTCGTTTTGATGATGCATTCTTTTAACTCCATTAGGATATAAGAAGCAGCACTATTGCTGCCTAACTGGATTAAGAAGCAATTTTGAAAAAAACAAACCGTTATAGGGGTCCAGGCAAATGGGGGAATGGGATTCGCCCATTCAAAATATGTTTAAATTCAATAAGATATGAAAATTCGATTTCCGATGGGGTCACCCCTTCGTTTTGGCTCGTCCCTGTTGAGATTCGGGCATGCGCACTAAAGTCGCCATCGCATCGGCTAGTTTTTGGCTGGGGCGAGTGAGTTTATGATCAACGAGTTTTTTCTCAAATGAAGCGGTTATTGACTCTTTTTTCCCCTGATATTCTCTTGTAATCCCCAGCTCGCTTATAACCTGTTGCATCATCTCTAAATAAGGAGTGGTATATCCTGAAGAAATTACTGGTGTTGCATCTGAATCGAAGAGAAGCTCATCAAGCACAGGGTGATACCCAATCCCCTTCTTCTTTGCCCATTCTAATCCCTTCTTAGGCTTAAGGGTCGTTTTTTCCCAATTGTCGCGATCAAAATGAATAAATTCAAAGGCCCCTGCATGAATAGCAGCTTTCACGACCGGCAAGTTCTCCTCATAGAGGTCCGATCTCGTAAAGATGTCCGTATATTTCACCGAACGCTTGTCTTTTGGATTCTGTGATATGTAATCAAGGACTTCTGGATCACAATGGCTAATGATGGCACAGAGCTGACGTGCGGTCCATGAATCAAATGTGAAGCATTTTTCATAAAATTTTCTTACGACAGAAAGGTCGTCCAATAATAAATTCTCCCCAGTGACTTCTGTGTAAGCCTTGGAAAGAGCGACCGGAAAATATGACATATATTGATACATAAGTTTTACAAATTTAGGTCGAGATTGAATACGATTGTACGATATATCAGGCCATAGATAACACGAGTCAAGTGTGACAATATCATCTATAGTTACAATACCATCTGTACTGGTAAGTATACCTCTATCATCTGTTGTATAAGTCGGTTCCTGTTCTCTTCTAAGAAGTCGTTCTGCCGTCATTATATCCATGATCAGCTTACTGTTTAGATTAGCCATTTGGTCTTTATGGGGTGGTCCATAAAGATCGCTAAGGGAAGCTATAAGATCTAACCCCTTTTTAACCTTTATGGGTTTCTCGTCACATAGCCACTTTTTGCAAGACTCGATGTCATACTGATCTATTTTTTGTATAACCTCCTTGCTCATCCAAAGATCCTTTCATTCATACTTTGAACCACTTTAGCTGTATGCGCTTCGCTCAAATGAGCGTATCGCCGAACCATCGCGAGAGTCTTATGTCCCAGAACCTCGGCGATTTCGGCAAGTGAAGCCCCATTCATTGCCAAATAACTGGCGCAACTATGACGAAGGTCATGAAAGCGAAAATTCTCAATATTTGCCTTTTGTAAAGCTGACAACCAGGAGGGACGGCTATTCCAAGGTCTCATGGGGTTGGAAGGAGAAGGAAAAACCAAGTCAGAGGCTATATTCCTAACCTTGTTGTGCTCTTCCATGAGTTGAAGCGCATAATGAGCGAGAGGTAAAAGGCGCCGTTCCTTGTTCTTTGTATCATGCAGGGTGATGACACGGCGCTGCCAATCAACATGGCTCCAGCGCAAATTAAGGAGTTCTCCTTGTCGTGCCCCTGTACTTAAGGCCAGCACAACAAGCGTGTGAAGGTAAGGGCTAGTTGAAGCTTTGCAAGTTTCCAGAAGCCGCTCGCGCTCCTCATCGTCTAGGAAGCGCACCCGTCCTCGAGGTTCTGGTAATTTGGAGATCTTCCTCATAGGATTCTCCTCCAACCACTCCCATTCATTCATTGCAACTGTAAAGACATTACCAAGGGCGGTCATATAGCGATTGACCGTAGAGTTGCTGCGTCTTTCTACATGTCGGCCCTTTGTGTTGAGGAGCTTATCCCGTTGGTCAATAATAAGGGAACGGGACACATCTGAAAGAAGATAGACGCCGATTTCTCCTTTCCACCACTCCAACAATGATTTGACATCGACACAACGTTTAGGGTTTTTCTTTTCAATCTCATGAAGATATCGATCAAGGAGCTCCCCTACAGTATGTTTTTTCGCTTCTGCTGTTTTAAAATGCCTCCCTTGCCGCATACTGGTTTCAGTTTGCTTTGCCCACTCCTTCGCATCTGTTTTGCGCTCAAAGGTCGCAGATTCAGTAGGAAACCCTTTGAGTCGAACCTTCGCACGATACCCGGTTGTGCCATCTGCATTTTGTCGTGTTTCGATTGTAGCCATGTAATCCCCTGTAGTCAGTTAGGAGAGTCTATAACGAAGCCTACAAAACAGCAAGAGTCGGTGGGAACACCGATAAAATAGTGTTTATTTTTTGATATATATAATGAAAAAAATGCAAAAAGTCTCTTGTCATGGGACAATCAAGGGACAATCGGTGAAAATTTTGGGTCGAAAAAAGGAGAGTTTTTAAGAAGGAAAGGATGGTCGGATTTCTTCTCAAAATGTGTGGTTTGTTATTCTCAAGTGTCCCATGAGTGTCCCACAAAGAGGAAAAGCCATACTAAGAATCCCTTGAAAAGTGGCGGATGGGGTGGGATTCGAACCCACGAAACGCTCTCACGTTTGCCGGTTTTCAAGACCGGTGCCTTCAACCGCTCGGCCACCCATCCACGCCAACAACCAAGTACAGAATTCATGCACCTTCGTCAAGGTTCTTATCTTGCGATTTTAAGAAAGAATCTGTAGGATCCTCTGAAACAACTTAAAACGACGGATAATTATGATTCAATCCCTTCAAAGATTCTCCCAATCTCGTATCGCAAAGGTATTCCTCGCGATTGTTGCCTTAAGCTTTGTCGCCTTCTTTGGCGGGGGGAGCTGGTTCAGACCTCATGACCCGACAGCTACCGTTGCATCGGTTGGGGGTCTTGCTATTGGTAGACTAGAGTTTTCCGAGAAAGTTCGAGATCAAGCGATGCGTTATGCTGCGCAAACGGGCCAGCAAATGTCAAAAGAAGAACTTTTTAAATCGGGCCTCCCTCAAATGGTTTTGAATCAACTGATTCAAGAACTCCTTCTTAACCTTGAAGCTGAGCATCTCGGCCTTACGGTGAGTGATGAGTCAATCCTCGTCCAAATCCAGTCGATGAAACCCTTTCAAAATGAGAAAGGCGTCTTTGATCGCACTCTCTTTACACAACTCATCAGAGCCAATGGGATGTCTGAAGATACCTTTATTGCTGAGGTTCGGGGGGAGATGATACGGGAGCAACTCTCAAATGCAATTATGGTGGGGGCTTATGTCCCGGACGAGATGCTGAACCTTCTCTTTAATGCCCAATATCAGACTCGACAAGCGTCTCAGGTGGTTATTTCACCGAAACAGATGCCGGTCCCTCCTACTCCAACGCAAGCCGTTTTAGAAGCCTTTTATAAGGATCATGAGAAGAGTTTTGTGACACCTGAGCTTAGAACACTCTCAGCACTTGTGATCGATCCTGCGGTTTTAGCGAAGGATATGACTGTTACAGATGCAGAAATGAAGGCCACCTATGAGGGCAAGTCAGAAACGTTTGGCAGCAAGTCCTTTGATCAAGTGAAGGATTTGGTGAAGGCGGATGTTCAAAAGGAAAAAGCAATCGTCGAAATCGATAAGATAACGAAAGATCTGGATGATAAAATTGCAGGCGGTGCAACGTTTGAAGAGCTCGCTCCCCAAACAAAAGGAGTGCAACTCGTTAAACTAGAAGAGATTGATGCGAAGGGGCAAGATCGACTCAATACACCTTCACCAGCCCTTCCTAAAAGTGCAGATCTCTCTCTTGAGATTCTCCAGACAGGATTTGGTCTTGATGAAGCGGCGGATAGTCCCTTTTCCCAAGCCAAAAACGGATCTTATTATTCCGTGCGGGTGGATAAAATCACACCAAAAACACTGCAACCTTTTGTTGATATTAAGGACCGTGTCCTCAAAGTTTGGACTGAAACGGAACAATTCAAGGCAGCCCATGAAAAAGCTGTGACGTATGTGAATGCCTTTAATAAGGGAGATCGCAAGGCCTCCCTCATGACCTTACTGCCGAATATGACATTAGCTGAGCCGAATGCTGAAATCCCAAGTGATGTTCAAAATCTTGTGTTTTCTTTAAGGCCGGGTCAAGCAGGACTCGCTCGAACACCTGATGGCTTTGCTGTCGTCGTTTTAAACAAGATTATTCCCCCGGCACCAGGCGTGAAAGATGAAAAGATGGGTGACTTTAAGACATTGATTTTAAATCAATATAAGAACGATATTGTGATTGCCTATCTAAATGCTCTGCGGATTCGTTACCCTGTGAAGATCAATCGAGAGGCACTCGCTGTTTTTAGTGGGGAGAAAAACTAAGACGAGGGCACCCCTAAGGCTTTCTCGATATTCGGGATCTGAATCCTCTTTCGCTTGACCTTTTCCGTTGGAGCCAGCACGATCGCAATGCCCGTTATAACATCTTTCCCATTTTGATTCGTGCAAGCGCAATCAAAGGTCATATGGTAATTCTCGGGGTTTTTATCGATGACGATTATCTTTGTCTTAATGAGATCCCCAATCAATACGGGCTTTAGAAACTTTAACGACTGACTTAAGTAGATCGTACCAGGACCGGGCAACTGTGTTCCGAGGACTGTTGAGATTAATGAGCCGCCCCACATGCCATGACCAATAATCGTATGAAACATGTCATCTTTTGCATAGTCTGGATCGAGATGTGCAGGATTGACGTCTCCTGACATAAGGGCAAAAAGGAGAATATCTCTTTCTGTTAAGATGTTTTCGATGGAAGCCGAATCTCCGACGTTGATCTCATCAAATGTTTTGTTTTTAATCGTATACTCCATTTGATAACTCCCTATTTTTCCATGACATAGAGTCCAGGTGCATTTCTCAAGACTTTGTATCCCTTTTGAGGTGCACCCATAGGTGGAGGCTTTGTTTTTCCAGAGGAATGACTTTTGAGCCATTTCCTCCACGAAGGCCACCAAGATCCTTTGTGATGTTTTGTCTTATTAAACCATGCATCCGGTGAGGGATGAAGATCCGTACTCTTATGAGTTGAAATTTGATAACTCCGGTGAGGATGGTTGGGTTCACTCACAATACCTACGTTATGGCCTCCACTGGTTAGGACAAAGGTGATTTCTGAATCCACAAACAAATGGATTTTAAAAACAGATTTCCATGGGGATATATGATCTTTTTGCGTTCCAACAGAAAAAATGGGGACTGTTATATCATTTAAAGCAATCGGGATTTCATTAACCGTAAACTTCCCATTCGATAAGATGTTATTCAGGAAGAGATCGCGAAGATACTGCGAATGCATTTTATAGGGCATACGCGTTGTATCCGCATTCCAAGCCATTAAATCAGTAAATACCAGTCTTTTGCCTAACAGATACCTTTCTATCATTTTTGACCACACAAGGTCATAGGAACGCAGCATATTAAAAGTGCCCGCCATTCGGGAGGAATCTAAGTATCCCTTGTCCCACATCAAATCTTCCAAAAAGGTTATTTCACTTTCATCAATAAAGAGAAGAAGTTCTCCCGCATCTTCAAAATCGACTTGGGAGGCGAAAAGAGTTACTGACTTTAAGCGATCGTCTCCATCGCGAGCCATTGCCGCTGCGGTCATTGAAAGAAGTGTGCCCCCTAAACAATACCCCACCGCATGTATTTTTGTGTTTGGAATGATGGCTGAAATCGCATCAACGGCATCCATGATCCCTAAGCGAATGTACTCCTCAAATCCGAGATCTCTATCTTCAGAGCCCGGATTTTTCCAGGAAATCATGAAAACTGTGTGATTCGTATCAACAAGATATTTAACGAGAGAGTTCTCTGGTGAAAGATCCAAGATATA
>JABDDK010000057.1 GCA_013287665.1 Alphaproteobacteria bacterium | reverse complement strand
CAATCAAGCGTTTCCTCATGATCAAAGTCCGGAAGAGTTCTTCTTAAACTCTTTAAAAATAAAGGCTCATTCCTAAAGCGAGTCGCAAGATTTTCCATTGCCTCAGGCTGCTCAACAGAAGGATCTAAGTTCTTAATAAGAAAGTGCATTGTTTTTGGGTGAAAGTCTAAAGCTCTAAGATACTGTAATCTATTAAAACGTGGATTCATCCATGAACTCTGAAGATAATGTATCCGATCACATACGATTTTATTCCACATCCTGCATACGCTCTGAACCCTTGTTACACTTAGTGCATCAAGATTTAATAAAACGACCTCACGAGCTTCTTTAGGAAGTTGTGAAAACAAATCATCATTTTGAACAACACTTGTACTTTCAGTGGGCATTTCTTCTTCATTGTCTAATTCTTCATTTTCTATTTCTACAAGTCTTGAAAGTGCCCGCCCTTGATCAACTGGATCAATTTCTTCTTGAATAACCATTCCACGAGACATAACTCCACCACCATATGATGGCGTGGACAAAGCACCTGCAAAAACAAAAAGACTTACTGACATTTTTAAACATGCATTTAGCTTAGATAATCGAATTGACATTTATTTCTCCTCTTTAAGAAAACGATGTGTAGTTGCCCATATTCTTTAGAAGAGTTCTTTTTTTGCTTTTATGAATCAATATACGTGAAGATTTATGCATTCTTTGTATTGATTTTTTCTTCCCTATGTTTTGTCTTATGCCCTGTTCCCAAAATAAGGTCAAGAAAAAAAACAGAAGAAATAGTATTAAAAAGAAAAAATGGAGAAACAACGAATAACCATATAATTTTTGTAAACTTTCTTGCAGATCAAGATCCCTGGATATGAATAGGGTTACTTATTTTGCATACCACTCATGCAGAAAAAGCATATTTGTTCTTGACTTCAATTTCTACCCATGCAAGAACCGTCTAAACAGGAAGATAAAATTAATACTGAAGAAGGCAATAAATTGCCCATCGTTATTGATTAAAAAATAAGAAGAATAAACATCTCCTCAATGAAACAGGGCGAAGAATAATTTTTCGTCATAGGTATTTTTGAAAAGCCTGGGGGGCGGGTATGTTTAAGAAAGTTCTTTGTTGGCTGCTTATTATTCAGCATGTGAATGTCTATGTTTTGCATGCTGCACCTCATGATATAAAAATTTCATTTAGTGAGGAAATTGGAGAGAATAACGCGTTTCGTTATCGCCTAATGATTATTAAGGAAAATGAAGTTCAAAGAAAAATTGAAATTTTAAATCAGCCGATTGAGTTTGTTAATCAGAAGCTTGCATTTCCAATAGGAACATCACTAGATAATTGGAAACTTAGCGACAAGCTTATCAAAGATTCCTTCAAGATATTCATAAACAAGCAAGGTAAGGTAAGTTTAAGCTCCTTATTACCTCAGAATCAATTTTCATTGGAATTGAGTCAAGATGGTTTAGCTGATCTCGGAGAATTTGATACGTCCAATTTGATTGAATTACATACCTTTGGTCTGATCCGAACAAATCAAGATATAAAATCAGATAAACTTAATTTTGTTGGAAGAGATTTTCATAACAATAAGCATCTTAACGTGGGGTGTTTAAATATTACACTCTCTAAGCTGCAAAGTAGTTCTGAAAACGCACCAAATACTGTAAATGAAAGCATCAAGAAAACATACCGCGAAATCATAAATGGTCCACGAGGAAAAATCACTATAAACAAAGAAGCCAATATCAAGGCTAAGTCTTTTGAAAATCAAGGAAAGATAGAGGGCAAGGATTTATCCGTACTTAAACTCAATGGTACAAATTTATTAAATAAGAAAACGAATGATAATTCCCAAATAACATGGGATGGAACGTTTTCCATTAAAGGGGTTGGTAAACTCACAAACGAGGGTAATATTCAGCCTACAATTAAGAGTCAATATAGTAGTTTAACTCTTGATGCTCGATCGCTTCAGAACTTTGGAAACATTCTTGCAAAAAATCACCTGTCCATAAGAACGTTACAGAATTTTGAGAATGAAGGCGAAATCAATAGCACACAAAAAACAGCTATTCATGTGAGAGGTAATCTCAACAACAACAATCTCATATCAAGCGATGATGAACTTAAGGTGGATGTTCTTGGAGATCTCTATACTGGAGAAAAAGGACAGTTTTCAGGCAATAGAACCTTTATCAACGTGCTCGGGAAAACGGAGAACGAGGGAAATCTGAAAGGTGAAACCTTTTCTCTCATAACCCAATCTCTCAAGAATGCTAACAAAATTGAGATTGGAAAAGATGGCGCTATTATTCTAAGGGATCCAACCGCAGAAATTCTCAACACATCAGCTGCTCAAATCATCTCTCAGGGCATACTTAGACTCTCAGGAGGCAATTTGATTAATGAGGGTGATGAAGAAAAAAAGGGTCTTGTGAAGGCTAAAACCCTTGTAGGCACCTTAAGTGCAATCGCAAACTCAGGACACATAGAAGTTTCTGAAAAATTAGGTTTAATACTCCAACACTTCTATAACGCTGAAGGAGGGACTTGGAATTTTCCATCAGAGGGTGGGGTAGCTTCTGAAGAGTTTTCTAACACAAAAGAAGTCACAACTGATGCATTTCAACTTACAACCCAAGTTTTTGAGAACTTTGGAAAAGTAATATCGAAATCAGAGATTGTTCTTGAAATTGGCAAAGTCTTCAAAAATGCAGCTGATGCTTTGCTTTCCTTTGTTGGTGGATTTACGGTCACTGGTAAAGGAGAGGTTCATAATGATGGGGATATTGTAGGCATCGGACAAGTTAATATAGAGACAGACAAGTCTACGAATAACGGTGCTATCGTTTCAGATACTGGAGTAAAGATAAAATCACCTCAGGCATTCAATAATGAAGGTCTTGTTCTTAGTCCTGACATTGATATTGAAACGAATGGCGGGGGCAACCGAGGAAAAACAAGCGAATCGATTGATTTTAGTAACCCTATGAAGCTTGAAGGACTTATTGCACAAAGAAGTCTTCGATTGAATACGACGGGAGAGTTTACAAATAGTGGACACATGTTTGGGGGAATGGGTGTAACTCTTTCCGGTGAAGGCACATTTATCAATGAAGAGCGTCTTGATAGTCAGGGACTTCTTGAGTCAGAAGTTCAGACCTTCATCAATGAAGGGGATGTGGCTGCAAAAGCCGGAAACCTAAAGGGACATATTCTTGATAACTATGGAATGGTATATCTCGAGGAAGCTTCAAACTTACATTTTGACGATCTCCAAAATAAAGAAGGGGGAAGTCTAACTTCAAAAGAAGGATTGAATCTTGGATTCACAACATTTGGTAACCAAGGAACCGTCACGACAGATAAATTCGTGAGTTTTGACGGAAGAGATCTTAAAAATGAAGGTGAGGTTCGTAGTGAAGTTCTTACAACAGGAACTGTTAGTAAAGACACCGAGGGTCAATTCACACACCAACAATCTGGCACAGCTCTAGATACTTTTGAGAATGATGGCATTTTTCATGGGTCAGCTCTTGTTAATGTAAAAGCTGTAACTCTTGATAACAAAGATGAAGTGTCTTCAAAAGGTGATGTTAATCTTGAGTTTGAGAGGAACTTTTCGAATGAAGAAGGAGCCCTTGTTTCAGCTCTTGAAGACCTCACCGTTAAGGGCGATGGAGAGGCTTATAATGCGGGCAATATGGAAAGCCAAAATACAATTGATATTGATGTTGCAAAAGCAAGAAATACAGGCCAAGTCATTTCTGAAAATGAAATCAGAGTCCACACGAAAAAAGGCTCTGCAGAGAGTGCGGCTAAAGACTTTGATAACGAAGGTCTGTTTTTAAGCACAAAAATCAATGTTCATATAGCAAATGGGTCAAACAAGGGGGAGTTAAGTGAGACAATTGATCTTGCCAATCAGGGCGCACTCAAAGGTTTAGTCGCATCAGAATCTTTGAATGTAACTATTGATGAGACATTTAAAAATGCTGGTCAAATGACTGGAGGACATCTTGTAAAACTTGATGGAACGGGTGTTTTAGACAATGCGGGAGATATAAATCATAGTGACACAATTCATTCTCAACTCAAGCAAGTCGAAAACACAGGAGTTGTGCGAGCGCATCAAGAGGTTAAATTTGAACAGTTAACAGAAGAGTTTAATAACCCAGGTCTTGTTCTCTCGGATGGCAAACTTAGTGTATCTTCAACCTCAAAAGTTAAAAACTCTGGATTTATGGAAGGACGTCATGGCGATGTCGATCTCTCAACAAATGATATTGAAAACACTGGATTAATCAGCGCCCTGACAGGTAAGCTCAACCTTGAAACAGCTCAAGGTACTAACCAAAATCACATTTTTGGTAAAGAAGGGATCAAGCTTCAGGTTAAAGAGCTTTTTACGAATGTAAAAACATCTGAGGTAACTTCCGGCACTATGGAAAGCCATGGAGATGTGAAAGTTGAAGGATTAGGAAGATTAGTTAACAACAACACTATTACTGCGGCAAAAGATATCAGAGTTACAACAGGGCTTGAGAACGCTGGTGATATTAAAGCCGCTGGGAATATCCATGTGCAGTCAACTAACAAGGATTTCATCAATACATCTGAAGGTAAACTCATCACACCAGGAAAAGTTGATGTCGAAAATGGAAAATCCTTTGGCAATGAAGGTCTACTGCAAGGCGCTGAAGCTTCGGTCACTTCAACGGGTCATTTCTCAAATAAAGGTCTTATTTCAGCTGAAACTGGTGCTGCTACGGTCAATATTAAAGCGGGTGTTAATGACGGTACCATAAGTGGGAAAACAAAGGCAGATATAGACATTTCTGATTTTTTTGAAAACGGAGGGAATGTACTATCACCCGAGACAGTCAGCATTCATGGTCAAGGGAAGTTGACGAATAAAGAAGGAGGCGCACTAACAGCAGGTGGACTTCTTGATGTATCCCAAATTCAAGTTGATAACTCAGGAGCCTTGACATCAAAACAGTCCGTTCGAGTGCACGATTTAAATGGGAAGTTGGAAAACAAAGCAACCGGGCAGATTGTTTCAGAAGGCACAACATCAGTGGAGAATGTTGCTACCTTTGATAACCTTGGAAAAGTCCAGGGGCACAAAGGGTCAACAATAAGTGTGACCAATCTCGCTAATAATGGAGAGATTTCATCACCAGAAGGTGCGGTTAATATTACAACGCAAACGGGAAGTAATGCAGATAAAGGGGTTATATCGTCCAAAACGAATACAACCGTAACAACTTCTCAAGACTTCACAAACAATGGTGACATTGCAGCCGAACAAACAGTTACCTTAAATGGTCAAGGTAAGGTAACAAACAATCATAACATTCAAGGCAATACAACTACAGTTAATGTTGCTAATTTGACCAATAATAAGGATATCCTATCCAAAGAGAATTTTGCAGTTTCGGGAGCATCTCATCTTGCAAACGGCGTGAATGGAAATGTCGTAAGCGAAGGCGATATTGAAGCTGGTCCAAATACCAAGGTTACAAATGAAGGACTTATGTCTGCGAATGGCAGCGTTGTATTTAACCAAAGTGAATTAACCCTTAGAGGTCAAATCGAAGCCACTAGCAACATAAATTTTCCAAACTTGACCTCACTTACAATGCTTTCTGAAAGTGCGCTTGTTTCTGAAAAGGGTCAAGTTTTAATGCCCATTTTAATCACTCTTGCTAACAAGGGAAATATATTCAGTCACGGGAATTTTGTTCTGCAACGTCTTCAAACTGCAACAAATGATGGTATCGTTCAATCAAATGGCGCAATTCTTTTCACCTTAACCGATTCAATTCGAAACAATAAACTAATCAATGGAGTTGGGGGCGTCTTAATAAACTCACCTAATACACTTAATAATGGAGATGTTGTATCCGGTAAAACACTTGGCATTAAATCTATAGTTTTAGAAAACAACAAATTACTAGCTGGAGATGCGGGGGTAACCATAAATGATCCTAAAATGAAAACGATTAAACAAGGAGTTAATGGTAAAATTGAAAGTGCAAAAGGTAATGTAACTATTGCCTCTAAGAAAGAGGATCTTAAAGGGGTTGTATCTGGTCAAGATATTGAGGTCAAAATAACGGATAAAACTATTGTTCAAGGAAAAACAACTTTTGTTCCCCAAAAGCTCCTTAAGCTCATTCCAGGAAAAGGATTCGTAGTTCAAAGTTCTTTGACTTTTGATCACGCTTTTACTCTTATCGGAGAGCTCATCAATGATCGAAACGCCCCCCTCTTAGTAAAAGGTGACTTTACCTGGAACAAGCCCACAGCATTATCCAATAAATTTGACATCACAACAGAAGGAAAGTTTGCTCTAATCATACCTGCTGCATGGGTAAACCTTGCTAATGTTCATGCTCATGCTGGCTCAGCAATAAATGTTCTGCAATTTCTAAATGGAAATGTAAAAGTTTCAGGAACATTTTATTCTTATGGTGGAACAGTCTTTGTTTGCCCTTCTGGATTTGCAAATCGGGGTATGTTTGAGGCATGGGGCAATTTAGGGATTGATTCAAAAAATGGAGATATTGCTAATTTCCCCGGTGCCATTTTATCTCAAAGAAATACTTCAAAAGGTAAAGATACTGTTAAGTTTGTTACATCTAAGAATGTGACGAACACGAGTGGTACGGTTAATCTTGAAGGAAAACTAAATTCAACCTCTGACTTATTTGTAAATAAGCAGACTCCGTTTGAAAAAAAAGAACTCAACAAGTTTGAAGACTACTTTATGGCGATAAGAAAAAAGAGAT
>JABDDK010000056.1 GCA_013287665.1 Alphaproteobacteria bacterium | reverse complement strand
ACCCGCCGCTGCGCGTCGACCTCTCCCACGTAGGGGAGAGGTGACCATCTCCCTATCGTTTCTTGAGTAAGGCTAAAACACCTGGAAGCGGCTTCCCCTCAAGCCATTCAAGAAAGGCGCCGCCGGCTGTTGAGACATAAGTAAAATCATCCACAACACCAGCATGAGCAAGGGCTGCGACCGTATCCCCTCCACCTGCAACAGATACTATAGATCCTTCTCGGGTGAGATGGGCAGCCGCTTGTGCAACTGCATTGGTGCCGTGATCAAAAGGCAGTGTTTCAAACACACCTAAAGGACCGTTCCAGAGCAAGGTATGGCTTGAGCTCATTTTATGGTAAATATGACTTACAGTCGCTGGTCCAATATCAAAGATCTTGTCCTCCTTTTTAACCTCATGAATCATGCAAGTCCTGGGGTAAGGATCTTTAAGGTCTTGTGCCACAACAACATCAACGGGAAGAAGGATCTCCCGGCCTTTATCAAGGAGGCCTTTTGCCGTGGAGATAAGATCAGGCTCATACAGTGACGCCCCCACGTCATGGCCAAGGGCTGCTAGAAACGTGTTTGCCATAGCGCCACACATGACCAATATATCAACCTTTGATAAGAGATTCTCAAGAAGGGGGAGCTTGGTTGACACCTTCGCACCACCCACAATAGCCATGAGGGGACGTTTAGGATTGTCGAGGGTCATATGAAGGGCGTGCAGCTCTTCCTCCATCAGACGACCTGCATAAGATGGCAGCAGGTGGGCAATTCCTTCCGTTGAGGCATGGGCCCTATGGGCGGTCGAAAAAGCATCATTCACATACACATCCCCCCACTGGGCCATCTCCTGGGCAAACGCAGGGTCGTTCTTTTCCTCACCAGGAACAAAGCGAATGTTTTCAAGCAGAAGAATTTCACCGGGCCCCAGAGCTTCAATACCTTTAAGAACTTGAGGACCTTCACAAAAATGCACGGGGAGGGGAACTAGAGCTTCTTTAAGAGCAAGGGCAATTGGGGCAAGGGTAAGGGTTTTATCGGTCCCTACAGGGCGTCCTAAGTGCGCCATAACGATAACTTTTGCCCCCTTTGAGGCAAGTTCTTTCAAGGTCGGAAGAGACCTCTCTAAACGAGTCATATCTGTGACTTTCCCGTTCTGTAAAGGAAGGTTCAGATCAAGGCGAACAAGAACGCGCTTGCCAGCGGGATTGAGGTCATCAAGGGTGCGAAAGTCTGTCATCATTATCTCCTTACCGCATCATACGGTTTTTAGACAAATGGGCAACAGCTTCTTTCACCTCTCCCCTGCGTGGGAGAGGTCGCCTCGTAGAGGCGGGTGAGGGGGCGTCAACACATATTCCAAAACGACTTATAGGGAGTTTAAATACCCCTCACCCGCCGCTGCGCGTCGACCTCTCCCACACTGGGGAGAGGTGAAGACGCGCCTTAATCAAACCTTAACTTTCATGCCCTAAGATAATGTACACAAGGTAAAGGAAATCGAAGATATGTTTTGGTTTAGAGAACATAGTGATCTCATGAACACGTGGCTAACGTTTCTTAAAGCTATGCAAGGCCAAACTCAGCAAGCGCCGATTTCACCTTTTGCTATGCAAGATATCTTCTTCAAAGCCTTTCAAGCCATCTCTAAGGATCCCTCCTTCTTCGTTGAGGCGCAACAAGAGCTTTTGAATGATCTCAACGAGATGTATAAAGAAACAAGTCTGCCTGATAAACGATTCCAACATGAGGCTTGGTCGACAGATCCCTATTTCATCTTTATTAAGGAATATTATCTGACGTCTTCAAAGTGGTTGAGAGATGTTGTCTCCCATGTTCAAGGCCTCGACCCAGATACAAAAATGAAGCTCGAATTCTATATCAATCAATATATAGATGCCACTTGTCCAACCAACTTTCCCATGACAAATCCAGAAGTTATAGAAGAATTTGTGAAGACCAAAGGGATCTCCCTCGAAAAGGGATTGGCTGCGTATATGGACGACCTCTCAACCGGACATTGGATGAAAATGACCGATCCAGCTCCCTTCAAATTGGGAAGTACGCTTGCAACGACAAAAGGAGACGTTGTCTATCGAAACGAGATATTTGAGCTTATCCACTACACTCCATTAACCGATAAGCAATACAGTGTTCCTCTTCTCATTATTCCGCCTTGGATTAATAAATATTATATTTTTGACTTAAGTCCCCATAACTCCTTTGTAAAATGGATGCTCGAGCAGGGATATAATGTCTTTATGATCTCTTGGGTCAATCCAGACCCCTCACTCGCCTCTAAGAATTTCGAAGACTATTTGCTAGAGGGAGCCTACAAAGCCTGCGTGGAAGTTGCAAAGTATACAGGGTCATCGAAAATAAATTCGATGGGGTATTGTATCGGGGGGAACTTATTAACCGCACTGGGTGCCTATTTAGCAAAGGCGCCTGCTCCGTTTACGCTTGCGTCAATGACGCTCATTGCAACGATTATAGATTTCACAAAGATAGGGGATTTAAAGATCTTCCTCGATGATGAGAACCTTGACTATATCGAACATGATTTGGCACTTAAAGGTTTCTTAGACCCGGAGCGTTTAAAATCGATCTTTAGTATGCTGCGCCCCAAAGATCTGGTGTGGTCCTTTTTCATTAAAAATTACCTATTAGGTCAAATGCCGCCTCCCTTTGATTTTCTCTATTGGAACTCTGACGCAACCCGTGTCCCTCAAGCCTTGCACAAAGATGTCTTACGTAAATGTTTTCGGGAGAACCTCTTTATGACACCGGGAGGGTTGCAGATAAAAAATGTGCCCATTGATATGCAAAATATTAAAACGCCGACCTTCTTCCTCTCCACGATTGAAGACCATATAGCCCCTTGGAAGAGCAGCTATCCTGCGGTGCATCAGTTCAAGGGACCGTTGGAATTTGTGTTAGCAGGGTCAGGCCATGTGGTCGGTGTCATGAATCCTCCCTATCGTCATAAATACGGCTATTTTACGAACGCTGGGTTTCCTTATAGCCCTGAGGAATGGCTTGAAGCTGCTAAAAAAAATGAGGGCTCCTGGTGGCCCTTTTGGGACGCATGGCTCAAGCTTTTGAGCGGCGATAAAATAAAGCCAAAGTCAGGTAAATCCCTTGGCCCTGCACCCGGTGAATATGTGAAGGAAGTGTAGGGATTGTAATCACCAATTGAAAACACAAGATAGTCCGTCGTCCCGGACACAAGAATATCTTGAGCGTAGCTCAAGTTTTCTTGTGATCCGGGATCCAGGAGCAATACTATTGCGTCAGCAATACAACGCTCTTTTATAAAGAGATGTTTTCATTCCTACGGAATGAGTTATTAGCCCTGGATCCCCGACCCGCGCTTCGCGCTCTCGAGGACGACGCTCTATTTTTTAACTCTTTTTTTTACTTCTTCTTACTCAACTCAACCACTTCATCAACGCTTTCCTTCAGGCGCTTCTGAAACGAATCCTTAATCTTCTTATTTGATTTCTCAACGACGGCATTCACTTCATTGATGTGCTCAAGCGTTTCATTAAGCTTGTCCTTCGTTGCTTTAGCAGTATCCTCTATTTTAATATCAGCTGGATCTCTGTTGGCTGATTTGACTTGGTCGTTCCATTGCTCGATGGCTCTTTGAATATGTTTCTGCTGAAGTTCCAATATCGTATTGGTTGCCTCAATAGCAATTTGCTGAGTTGTATTCATTAACTCAATATTCTTTTTATATATTTCGAGAATAGCTTCAACATTACCAGCTGGCAAATTTAAAGACTTTAAGGTCTCCTCCAAAAAAGGGGGAAATTGTGTATCCATGGTCATGTGAACCTCCATTTGTTTATATTTATAGTATGCAATAAAAAATAATAAAAATCAATAAAAATTATAACACTTAAACGAGATACTGTCCCCCGTTCATTGTGAGTGTTGAACCTGTAATAAACGCTGCGTTTTCGGACGCAAGAAAGACGACCGCATCTGCAATTTCTTCAGGTTTTCCAAGACGACCTAAGGGGATTTGCTGCGTTATTTGAGCCAAAACTTGCTCAGGCACATTCTTCAGCATGTCCGTTTGAATATAACCAGGCGCCACAGCATTAACCGTAATTCCCTTGGTTGCATTCTCTTGCGCTAGGGCTTTTGTAAAGCCGAGAACTCCTGCTTTCGCAGCCGCATAGTTCGTTTGCCCGAACTGACCCTTCTGTCCATTAATCGAGCTGATGTTGATAATGCGTCCAAATCCACGCTCTCGCATCGAGCTTATGACTTGACGGCACATATTAAAGCAAGAGGTAAGGTTTGTTTGAATAACATCAAACCATTGCTCATAATTCATTTTTTGAAGAACTGTATCCCTTGTAATCCCTGCATTATTAACAAGAATATCAATTGGGCCGTGCTTTTTAACGATGGCTTCAACGCCGCTCTCACAAGACTTATAATCACTCACATCAAATTGGTAAGTTTGAATTCCTGTTTCTTTTGTGAAGGCTTGGGCTGCTTTTTCATCGTTATTGTAAACTGCAATAACCGTATAACCAGCTTGCTTGAGCTGAATAGAAATGGCTCGACCAATTCCACGTGTTCCGCCAGTTACTAAGGCTAGTCGTTTCATCACTTTTCTCCCAAATGAATTATATCTGATCTCAATTGAAAAATCTCATAAATTCATTAAGAAATGATGAATGGGCAATTGAAGCGTTTGACAAAAAACATTTATTTTACATACTCCGATAAAAACAGGAGGGACTTATGGATCAAATTCGAAAAGATGTAGAAGACATCTATCTCAAAGCGATGGAGAAAGAGAGTTATAGTATCGCCTTAAAGGCAAAAGAACTTCTCGGTCGAGAACACGGCCTCTTTAAAGCGAGGGTGACTCAAAAAGAAGCGGTTATTGAGGGCCTATCAGATCAGGTCTTGTCACGCGTAATTAGGATGCTAGAAAAACAACTTACAGAAAAACTTGGGACACCCTCATGAAAATGCTGCTCTTTCACCTCTCCCCCTGTGGGAGAGGTCGCCCTTTAGGGCGGGTGAGGGGTAGGCTGCATGCAGAGTTCTTTGACATTCCTTTAAAGTTATATTGCCCCCTCACCCGCCTCTGCGAGGCGACCTCTCCCACGCGGGGAGAGGTGAAAGAGCCTTGACCAACAATCGTAAATCAAGGTAAATTTCGACCCTAGTGGTTGTAGGTCTAATTTTAAACAAAAATATAGCAACTAAAATAAAGGAAACACGTACGATGAAAATGTTAATTGCTACTGCTCTTATGGCTATGGCTCCGATGATGGCAATCGCTGAAGTTGGAAAAACTGTTCAAACCCCATCAGGGCTCACCTACAAGGATACGACAGAAGGAACGGGGGCAACGCCTAAAACAGGCCAAACCGTCGTCGTTCATTACACAGGCTGGCTCAAGCAAAATGATCAAAAGTTTGATAGCTCCGTTGATCGTGGAGAGCCTTTTAAATTCCAAATTGGGAAAGGACAAGTCATTCCGGGTTGGGATGAAGGTGTTGCAACGATGAAAGTTGGCGGTGCGCGTCAGTTGATTATCCCGAGCGAACTTGCTTATGGCGCAAGTGGTGTACCCGGGGCGATTCCCCCAAATTCAACGCTTGTTTTTGATGTTGAATTGTTAAAAGTTGAGTAGTGTCAGCTCTTAAGGATATCCGCGTTTTTGACATGACCCGTGTTTTAGCGGGACCCTTATGTACTCAAATTCTCGGCGATCTAGGAGCAGACATACTAAAGATTGAGCAACCAGGGGTGGGGGATATCACCCGCTCCTGGGGGCCACCCTTCGATGATGACGCTGCAAGTGCGTATTATCTCAGTTGCAATCGAAACAAACGTTCACTAACCCTTGATTTTACAAAGCCTGAGGGGCTAGAGATTGCCCATAAGCTTATCCAAACCTCTGATATATTTGTTGAGAACTTTAAGACTGGATTTCTAACTCAGCATGGTCTGGGGTATGAGGCTGTCAAAAAGATAAAACCCGATATCATTTATTGTTCCATCACAGGATTTGGCCAAACCGGACCGTATGCCGAAAGGCCTGGATATGATTTCCAAGTTCAGGGCTTGTCAGGATTGATGAGTCTCATTGGAGAACCAGACGGTGACCCCTTACGCGCCGGCATCTCCATCTCTGATATCTCAACAGGAATCTATAGCGCCCTTGCCATCGTCACTGCTTTGTTCCAACGTTCAAGAACAGGGGAGGGGCAGTACATTGATATGTCCCTGCTCGATTCCACCCTAGCCTTGATGACCTTTGCGTCTCAATCCTATTTATTGGATGGAAAGCAACCACCACGGGTGGGGAATGGTCACCCCAATATCGTACCCTACGGAGCCTTTAAAGCCAAAGATGGATTCGTAATCATAGCGATTGGCACTCAAGCCCAGTTTGAGAAGTTCTGCCGCTTTGTGAACCGTGAGGATCTCTTGTCCCATTATGTGAACAATGAGGTTCGAGTCCATCACCGGGCTGAAGTGGTTCATGAGATGAATAAGATTACCGCCGAGCAAACCGTTGCCTATTGGATAGACCATATGGAAAAGATTGGCGTCCCCTCAGGCCCCGTGAATACTCTAGAAGAAGCCTTCCAAAACCCCCAAGTCATAGCACGAGGGACCCAACAAACCGCCCAAGGCGTGAGAACGGTGGCATCACCTCTAGGGTTATCGGACTCTCCACCCGTGTATTCAAAGCATCCGCCTCGTTTAGGCGAGCATACGGAGGAGATATTGAGGGAGCTGCTTTCAGAGGTGCAGATTGAGGAATTGCGGGCTAAAGGGGTTGTTTGAGGCCGTTCCTTCACCTCTC
>JABDDK010000055.1 GCA_013287665.1 Alphaproteobacteria bacterium | reverse complement strand
AGGACGTAACGCGTTTCTTAAAAGATCTTCTTTCAAAGGTGGATTATTTAACACCCTTTGAACTCTTCAGCCACATCTTGGGACCCTTAGGGGGGCGGAAAAAATGGTATGGGACGTTGGGCCCAGAAGTCCTTGATTCTCTTGATGAATTTTTAAACTTATGTCTCAAGTTTCAACATGAGAATATCCCGTCGCTGCAAGGGTTTCTGTATTGGGTTTCCTTCGAGATTATTGAGCTGAAACGCGATCTTGATCAAAGTAACCAAGTACGCGTGATGACCGTCCATGGCTCAAAAGGGCTTCAGGCCCCGATCGTGTTCCTCCCCGATACAACCCAGGCTCCCGCTCAACTCCCATCGATTGGAATTTATGACAATATATTGGCATGGCTTCCGCCAGCTGCAAAAGACATCCCCCTCACGAAAATATTCAAGCAAACATTGCGGGAGAAACAGCAAGAAGAGTACAAGCGCCTTCTCTATGTGGCGCTCACGCGCGCTGAAGATGCCCTCTATATTTGCGGATGGGGCGAAAGCAAGCCCGAGACGTGGTACGAGTACGTGACAAATGGCATGAAACGGGTGGGGGAGGAAACGGAATTTGATTTCTCATCCATGATCGATTTGAAAGGGAAGGGGTGGCAGCTTTCTGCACAAGAGCCATCATTGCGAGTCGTCACGGAGCCTCAACGAAGCCATCTCGAGATTGTCACGTCACTCCCTCAGTGGCTGACTACACCTCCTGCAAAGGAGGTCCAACCCGATATCCTGCGGCCTTCAGACGATATGGGTGAAGAAACTCACAGCATATCCGCCTATGGTGACTTTGCGACCCAAAGGGGAATCCTGATGCACCGTCTTTTAGAGATTCTTCCAGCCCTAGAGGAAGCATCACGAGAAAGGTCAGCCCTCGCTTTTCTGAAGAAAGAAAACGTTCCTTTAGACATCGCTCAAGAAATGACCCAACGCGTTCTCGGTGTCTTCAAAGCCTTTCCGGATTTATTCGGACCAGTCTCAAGGGGAAGTACCCATCTTGGGAAGGCTGGGCGAGTCACAGTTGTCAGGCCAGATAGACCGCCTTGTCATGGCTGAGGATCATATCCTTATCATTGATTATAAGACCCACACCCATCCGCCAATGATTCTAAAGGACATTCCCCACGCCTACATCAGGCAAATGGCAATTTATAAAGAAGCCCTTACCCAAATTTATCCTGATAAAACAATACTATGCGGGCTTCTGTGGACCGAGATCCCTCGTTTGGATTTGCTGGAGGAGAGCGAATCAATAAAACCTTCAATTGACGGAAATGCCCAATTTGCTTACAGTGTGGAAAATCAAGCTTAACAAAAAAGGAATAAGTTAATGGGAATACTCAAAGTTACTGATACATCGTTTAAGAAAGATGTCATGGAATCAACAAAGCCAGTCATTATTGACTTTTGGGCAGAATGGTGCGGCCCTTGTAAGATGATCGCTCCTGTTCTCGATGAATTGGTTCAAGATATTGGGGACACAGCAACCATTGCAAAAATGAACATCGATGAGAATCCTGAAACACCTGCCATGCTCGGCATTCGGTCAATTCCGACCCTCATGCTTTTTAAGGGCGGTCAATTGGTCGGCACCAAAGTAGGTGTTCAATCGAAATCTGCACTCGCGGACTGGATTAAATCGGCTTAATGTACCTTGCAATTCAGGGTAGGGCTTATTTCTGAAGGTAGTCGCTCACGACACATTCAGCAATCTGTACCGCATTGAGAGCCGCCCCTTTTCTGAGGTTATCACTGACGATCCAGAAAAGAAGTCCATTCTCAACAGACTTGTCTTCTCTGATGCGGCTGATGAAAACGTCGTCTTCGCCTGTGACTTCTGCAGGTGTTACATATCCATCTTCTTGGTGATAATCGATGACGGATATCCCTGGAAACTTGCGCCAAAGAGCGCGGGCTTGCTCGACCGAGAGGGGATTCTCGAGTTCCACAGATACGGCCAGGGAATGACCAATAAAGACAGGAACACGCACGCATGTAATGGCCATGCTGATATCCGCTTCTAAGATTTTCTGTGTTTCAGCAACGACTTTCGCTTCTTCAAATGTTGTGCCGTCCGGTTGGAATAGATCAACTTGAGGAATAACGTTAAAGGCGATTTGTTTTGGGAACTCTTCCTTAATAACAGGTTGGTTCATATAAATGGCTCGCGTCTGATTAAACAGTTCATCCATAGCAACACGTCCCGCACCGGATACGGATTGGTAGGTTGAAACAACAACTCGTTTTAAGCCAGCCGCTTCGAGCAATGGTTTTAAGGCCATTGTTAAGGGCAACGCGACGCAATTTGGATTTGCGATAATATTGCAGTTTTTATAGTTGGAAAGTGTGTGGGGATTAACTTCAGGCACAACCAGGGGAATTTCGTTTTCTTGACGAAACTGTGAAGAGTTATCGATAACAATGCATCCTGCCTCCGCAGCAATGGGAACAAATTCAGCAGAAACAGGATTTCCCGCTGAAAAAAAAGCAAAATCAACGCCTGAAAAGTCAAAATCCGTAATCGGAATCACATTGAGCACTTTGTCCTCACCAAAGGAAACGCGGTGACCTAAAGATGTTGTAGAAGCAACAGCTTGAATGTCATCAATCGGAAATTTTCGTTCTGAAAGTGTATTTAAAATCTCCCGTCCAACATTCCCCGTTGCACCGATAACGGCAACTCGATAGCCCATTGAATTCTCCTACATTCGAATTAAATTAGATCCCCAAGCATATCCACCCGCAAAGGCTTCACATAAGATCAAATCACCCTGTTTGATGCGTCCATCACGGACAGCTTGATCTAAAGCGAGAGGGATGGATGCTGCTGATGTGTTGGCTTGCGTTTCTCCCGTATGGATGACTTTTGAGTCAGGTAAGCCTAATTTTTTTGCTGTTGCATCAATAATACGCTTATTCGCTTGATGCGGAACAAGCCAATCGATTTCTTCCTGAGCAATACCATGAATTTTTAAAATATCTTGAACGGCCTCCCCTAAACGGGTGACTGCATTCCGAAAGACCTCAGGGCCTTTCATTTGAATGGTTCCTGTGGTTTGGGTTGAACTCGGACCACCATTGACGTAGAGGTCATCATATCCACTTCCGTCAGTCCGCAAGAGGCTTCCAATGATGCCACGTGTTGCCTGTTCTTGAGCCTGGAGGACAACGGCGCCGGCTCCATCTCCAAATAAGACGGCTGTTGTACGGTCATTCCAATTGAGGATTCGGCTCATTGTTTCAGAGCCAATCACTAGCGCTGTTTTTGCCATGCCTTGTTTGAGGTAAGCATCAGCTGTTGCAAGGGCAAAAACGAATCCGCTACAGACGGCCGCTTGATCAAAAGCAAATCCTTGAGTTACGCCTAACTTTGCCTGAATTCTAGCGGCAGATTGAGGAAAGGTGTGATCCGGCGTTGACGTTGCAAGGATAATCATATCAACATCTTGGGGCTCAAGACCTGAGGCTTCTAAAGCCCGCTGTGCTGCAATTAAACCGAGATCAGATGTATATTCACCAGGTGCTGCAATGTGGCGCGCAGAAATACCTGTTCTCTCGATAATCCAGTCGTGTGACGTATCCAGTGTTTCCGAAAGCTCGTGATTGGTTATTATCCTTTCTGGCAGATAACTCCCAGTTCCTAAAATAACTGAGCGACGCGTCATTGATTTGCAGCCTCTTTAAGAGGGGCTTCAACGGCAAATTCATTTAACAAATACTCATTCATTTTAGACTCGACAATATCAACCGCAACATCAATCGCGTGAGCAAAACCGAGGGCATCTGTCCCCCCATGGCTCTTGATGGCAACGCCATTGAGACCTAGCCATATAGCGCCATTTAGACGTCGGTAATCAAGGCGAAGCGCAAGCTTGCGGAGCATGGGAGCGGCTAATAAATACCCAAGACGTGCTGTCCAGGAACTCTTAAAAGCTTCCTTAAAATACTGTAGAGCAAGGTGCATCACACCTTCGCCGGCTTTGAGAACAACGTTCCCCGTAAACCCATCCATCACAGCAACATCAATGGTTCCTCGTGTGATATCATCTCCCTCAATAAATCCATGGAAGTTATCTTGAATAGAAGACTCACGAATTAAATCAGCAGCTTCTTTAACAATAGGGCTTCCTTTTATGTCCTCTGACCCGACATTGACAAGCCCAACTTTCGGGGAGGGAAGGTTGAGGACGTGCCGCGCAAACATTTCTCCCATGATGGCGAACTGTTCGAGGTTTTTAGCTGAACACTCAACATTGGCCCCTAAGTCAAGAAGGACAACTTCGCCTCTTAATGTGGGGGCAAGGCCTGCTAATGCGGGCCGATCAATTCCGGGCATTGTCCTTAAGAGAAGCTTGGCAAGGGCCATATAGGCTCCCGTATTTCCAGCAGAAATAACACCTTGGGCTTTTCCATCAGCAACGGCTTTAATCGCTTGACGCATGCTAGAGTCTGGAAAACCACGTAAGGCAGCACTTGGCTTTGTATCAGGCGTGATTTCTTCCGTACAGGCAACAAAAGTGACCTTATCCGCCAATGTTTTTTCAAGGGCAAGCAAAGGTTCAACAGCGTTTTTGTCACCATAGACAAGAAAGTGAACGGAAGGATAGCGCTCTGAGGCAGCCACTAAACCTTTGACAACCATTAGAGGCGCTGCATCTCCGCCCATTGCATCAACAGATAATGTTATAGTCACTTAAAGATCTCCCTCTTTATGGAAGACGGGTTAAGCAACAGATGATTCTGTCGCCTGTCCTAAGACCTGACGCCCCTTGTAATGTCCACAAGAAGGACAAAGATGATGAGGAAGCTTGCGATTTCCACAATTTCCACATTCCACACTGCCCACTGTTTTGAGGGCGTGATGGGCTCTCCGCATCTTTTGGCGCGAAGGAGAAGTTTTCTTTTTAGGAACTGCCATTGTTACTACCTATCTTTCTTGTGACTCTTAGACTGCTTATTTAACTTAAAAAATTGCAGACAGCAAGTATTTCCTATTTCCATGTTTAATGGTACACTTCTAATTAATACGTCTTGGGACGAAATTCAACCCCTTAGAAGAGATAAAATATGAAATCGATCCTTTTCACCAGTGCTTTTCTCCTATTACTTCAGACCATCCCTGCTTTTGCAGACACACCCCCAGGTCCATCTCCTTCTGTTACGTTTGCCCCTGGAATTTCCTCTCAAATTTTTGGAACAGGTACACCAGAAGCTAAGAAAAATGCCTTGAGTTGCGATCTTCTCATTAATCAAACCTGGCCCTATCCTAATGCACAAGTCACAGGTATTTGTCAGGATGCGACGACAAGTTGCATCAGATATAAATTGATTCAAAAAAATCAAGAAAAAGCGAAAGAGGGGCGTCTTAATACCCTAAAAACCAATCTTCCTGTGGCCTACAAAGATGCAGAAATGAAGATTTTAGGGTGTGTGGTCGCCATCGAAGCGACAATTTCAGGAGATTTACTCTTAAATAACACCTCAGGAAACACCACCGTAGGAGGAGGATCGGGAGGGTATTAAGCGGGGCTGCGTACCACTGCCATTAAGTTAACGAGAACTGCCTACCCCTAGGGTCGTCCTCGAGAGCGCGAAGCGCGGGTCGGGGATCCAGGGCTAATAACTCTTTCCGCAGGAATGTAATAATTTTCTTTATAAGAGAGCGTTGTATTGCTTACGCAATAGTATTGCTCCTGGATCCCGGGCAATGAGAAATCTTGAGCTTTGCTCAAGAAATTCTCATTCCCAGGACGACCCACCTCGAGACAATTTTCCTTAACTTAATGGCAGTGAGATGACGCGTGTGGGATGAGTTTATTAAAAAGCAACAAAACACATCTATATACACCACTTTTTCAACTATGTCAATATACTTTCTTTCATTTACAATCAAGTACTTAACTATATATTTAAAAATAGTTGTTGATATTATATTTGCTTGTGATATACTTTAATCATGAAGAGGACTCTCATTAGAAGAGGACTCTTCTCTTCATTGAAAAGAATCTCCTTCTGAGTTTTTAACTTAATGAGTTGTGGAGGTTGTTTGATGAGGTCCAATTTTAATTCTCAAAACGAAGATCACAGCAATAACCAACAAGACCACAACTTTAATGGTAAAGGAGAACATACCATGAGTACTTTAACAGATGTCACGCTTGACTTAACAGCGATTAATTTTATTGAGATGAAGGCACCTCAACTAAATTTTATTCTTCCCCCTCTCTTAATTGATCTTGGGAATGACTTAACCGGGAGCGGTATAACCAGTATAACGAGTATTAGCTTGCCAAACTTGCCAAGCATCACTTACTCGGTCGAATACGGCCCTTCCTTCAATGCTTTTTTTAGTAATCCGTTTTTAAACTACATCTTTGTTGGTGATAACAGCGGTGATGTGGCTATCGGAGGATTTGGCCACAGTATCTTTATTGGTGGAACAGGTGATGACACGTTTTATGGGTTCCTTGATTCTGCAGGAACTCCGGCGAATCCAGCTCCCGCACCCTCAGGTAATGGCTTTTTCGTCTCAAAAATTATGTATGGAGGAGACGGTAATGACACGCTAGTTGGCCTGTTCGGGACTTTGAACACATCTTATCAATCAGATAATATTGTTGGCACTACTTTCATTCAGGGCAACACATTGTTTGGTGGTAATGGCAATGATCATTTGTATGGTGAGTTTATAAATTTTATAAACATTACCGTGGGCGATCCCTTACATCCTTTTACGGGTATAATGTCAAATATTAACGGCGTTACCGATATTAACGGCGTTCCCCATAATGGGCATTACTTAGATGGTGGGGCTGGCGATGACTACATTGTTGGAAACGCAGGGAACGTAATTATAAACGTGTCAAATGTGCAAGCTCATGATGAGGATTTTATTTCAAATAACACCCTTATAGGTGGGGCTGGAAACGATATCCTTATAGGTTCATTTGATAGTTATAATCAAACCTATACGAATGATAGTGGATCAAATATCCACCACTATGGCAACAACCATTTAGACGGTGGTACAGGAGATGACCTTCTTATCGGTAACATACGAACACTATCAGTAACGCTTACCAATTCACCAAATTGGAATGAGGAAGAACTTTTCGGTAGTAACGTTCTCATTGGCGGGTCTGGTAATGACACACTGATAGGAAATGCTCAAACCGTTACAACATCGCCCGGCGTTACTGTAGTTGGAGGTAATAACATTCTCTTTGGGGGAACTGGGAATGACACACTAACTGGTGGGGTGCTGAATAATCATGCTGCCAATTACACACCAGGTCATAATCAGTTCGTCTATGACGGTTGCCTCAACAATGGGCAGGATACGATTACTGACTTTAATAAGGCCTTGGATGCACTTGTGGGGCAGAATGGAGCGAAGTTTAGCGATGGTGGTCATAATACCGCAGGTGATCTCGTTGTTAAGGTAGCGGACGCTGCATGCAACACATCAACGATTACGTTGGTGGGGGTGCATGACAACTTTTCAGCCATACTACCGGACATTCATTACGTGGCTAGTCCAATCGTATAAAGTCCAACATCAGCAAATCCCCCGACTGTGAGAGCCGGGGGATTTGGTTTAGGTCCAAACAAAAAGTCTCAAAAAACGAACGTTTAATGGCACACCTTTTTTCGCAACTTCGCCTTTAGGCATTCACTCACTAAAATAGTGTCATTTACAATTTCAGAAACTCATCAAATCGGTGGTTTTGGACAGAATTAACGTTTACTT
>JABDDK010000054.1 GCA_013287665.1 Alphaproteobacteria bacterium | reverse complement strand
CTGGACGGTGTAAGACAGATAATTGGTCGTTTATTGACAATTTTCTTCCCGAACGATCATTGAATGGTGGCTATTCTCAAAATATGAATGGTATTGAACAACCCATTTCAAACATTTCTTCAGTCCAAATGGTCCAAAGTGTTGTTGACCATGTTCTCACATTTATTGATTTGTGCGGAAAACCTGTTGCAGGTGTTGGAGGATGGGAAGATGGTATTGGAACGAATCTGTGCGAACGTTTGGCCGTCTATAACATGACTCACAAGGAGATTCTCACTCAGGGGGGAAGTTCTCCTAGCCTTTCACCTGATGAGTTAGGGTTATTCAAAGCTGTTTTTAAAGCATGCCGGCCCTCAACGACAAGATATTGGAACTACCCCTTAATTGTACATGTTAGTTTTCAGCCCACACCGGATGAATACGAACATTTCAAGAAACTCTTTGAGGACGATTTAGTCTCTCAAAAGCAAGGTAAATAAATATAGCTTATTCTTGTTTTGATTTATGTTCGCCCTTACCATTCTTATCTGGGCAACTATACTTAATTGAAAATGATGTTGAGACGCCAATAAACGCTGGACTATCCGCAACACTTGGATTTTTTTCAGCCCAGGCGATATAAAGATCAACAATGTCTTTGTTCGATATATCACTTGGAAAACAAATGTGTAAATATTCATCTTGAACGTCAACCATGTTCCGATAAAATTGGGCCGCGTTAGACGCAGCGATAATAAAGCCATAACAGAAGTTTAAGGGGCCAGGCGCTTTATCCTTGCAAGCCTTCAATAATGTCTTATTTGTGATGCTCTCAGCAAAGAGAGGGGTCACAAACAGACTTATCAATATAAATGCAAATAACTTTTTCATTTTCGTTCCCCGCGGTTCTTGTTGACCTTATCGTATCTTAAAATAGTTAACATTTCATATCTTTTTTGTTTAAGCCTTATACTTATGGTATTCTTACCAAAACAGAGAAGATTATGGAGTTAACCTATGCAAATGAATGATACTTTTTCCAATATTTCTCGCTATATATCAGATAAAACGGGGCAACCTATTGCCTTTTCATTGGCGACAGCCTCAGTTCTTTTATGGCTTGTGACAGGGCCCATCTTTGGATATTCGGACACTTGGCAGCTCATTATTAACTCAATTACGAATATTGTGACTTATCTTATGGTTTTTTTAATTCAAAACACACAAAATCGGGACGGTGAAGCCATCCAAATAAAGCTTGATGAGTTGATACGTGCAAACAAGAATGCCCATAATGTGCTTCTCGATCTGGAAGAATTGTCAGCTGATCAGCTCACTCTCATTAAAGACAGGTATGAAAAGTTAGCTACAATCGCCCGTCTTGAGCTTGAAAAGGGGGGGAAAGATACAGGGGAGCCCAGCGTTTAGTATCGCTTCGAATCTTCTTGAACGACAGATTTCATATACTCCTTAAATGATGACTCATCCGGGAACGTCATAACTTCTGCGGTTTCATGATCAATCGTAAGAGAGCCCCTCACATGATCCATTTCATGCTGGAACACTTTTGCGGCAAAGCCGTCAAGCTCTTCCTCAATGAATTCTCCTTCACGATTTTGATACTTTACCCGTACTTTCGCTGAGCGATGGATTTTCGTACAGCGCAAGGGCACGGAAAAGCAGGCTTCATACCCTACAACCTTTTCCTCTCCTATGGGTTCACACTTCGGATTTATCACAACCTGAAGATTCTCTGTCGTTCTATCGGGAGTATAGATAAATAGGGGGAGGTTAATTCCGATTTGTGGAGCAGCAAGGCCTGCACCTCCCTTTAACACAGTGTTTCGCACATAGAGGAGCTTATCAGCCGTCTCGAGAGCTAAATCCCAGTTCTCACGCGTCAGAGGAGGGGAGGGAGTGCGGAGACATGCGGACGCATGATCATCGCAGGTTATGATCGAGAGGTTAGCTGTCATTTTTGTCTCCCTTGTGTGAATGTGTAAATAAGCGTCATTGCGAGGAGCCAAAGGCGCCGTGGCAATCCACCTTTCTTATCTTAAGATGGATTGCTTCGTCAGGCTACGCTTTCCTCGCAATGACGAACATTAATTAACGTCTAAATCTCTCCCTTATACGCGTCAAAGATCCAAGCTTTAAGTCCATGCTCTTTAATGAACTCCTGGCCGTATTCCCACACACGATCCGCCCATTTCAAGGCCTTCTTAGCCATGACATTATCCACGCGCTTTGAGGCAGGAATGGCATCTGGCTTCACGTAAGCTTCAATATCAGGAGACATAACCATCAGTTCTGGTGTCGCCTGTCCTTCCTCATCATGGGTGAGGGCATAGGCCATGGTCATGTAGGATGTCATTTTTAGGAAAGCTTTCTGAACAAGGGCTTCTTTTGAGTCAGCTGCCGCAAACTTTTTAGCAAAGGTCTCACCTTTTTTCCGCTCCTTCTTCACCTTTTCCTCCACAAACTTTGTGATAGGCGTAATGCGTGTATGGACAGGGGATTCCTTATCCGTAAAGTCATAGTTGAATTGCAACTGATTGCGCACCAACTTCCAGTCAGCCTTTGTATCTGCTGCTTTAAGAACATCTTCCATGAGTGAATCCCTTAACGTTGTCAGAGAGAGGAGGGGCCTATTTGTGGTGATCGCAAACGTTGGGCTAATAAACGCGCTGTTGAGGCCCATTCTTTGAACGAGGGAGTCCTTTCCTGTGGTAACTCTTGCTTTCCACTTGAGAGCCGCAGCTTTTAATTGACGATCGGCACGCAGAGGTTCAGATCCTTCGACCATACTGTTGATATACTCTATTTGTGTTTTAGGTGGAATGGAGAAGGCATATCTTTTTTTAACAGGGGAGGCTTTTTTGTATACACTTTTCATTTTTCCTATATCAAATTTTGCTGTAACCGCTTCAAGAACAGTCTTGGTGACATCTTCAGCTTTATAAGCATTTCTATAGGTTACACGCCAATTTAAGTCACTTTCAATCTCTAGCTTAGGATTTTCACATGTAGCCACAGCACTTTTAAGACTAGATTCTATTGCAATGTGAGTCTCTCTCTCAACAGCCTCTCGTACGCATGCCATAGCGACTTCTGTGACGCGCGTTTCTGTGAGCGTCTGCATCAATGGAATATCTTCAGAACTTAACGTCGACAGTTGAGAGCCAGCATAGTCATCCTCTTCAATATCATCATTGGGTAGCGCTAAATAGAGGTTCATATAGCGTTCATACTTAATCAACGCGTAGAGATCGGCGTCATCTTGAAGCTTCTGTTTCTCCGCTCTTTTTTGGGCTAGTTGAGAGAATAATGCTGCACTTTCCGCATCAAAGGGGCGAAGTTTTATGTCTACCTCTTCCAATTGAGTTCCTATCTTCCTCATTTCTTCTGTCTTTTGTTGGAGTACACCTTCTAACTTTCCTAAGGGTTCATTAACGTCCTTGAGTATTTGATCATTTAAAGATCTATGCTTCTCATTTAATTGAAGGATTTTTGCATTATGCTCTTTTTTCTTTTCCTCCAAGTTTACGATCTCAGATGCGTATTGCTCCTTAATTTTGATGCTTTGATCTCTTCTTGCTGCCTGGTCGATTTCAATGGTGTCTATTTCTTTAATAATTTGTGCTAAGCGTTGTTTCCTTTCCTCTGTCGCAGGATCAGGGATCGGCTCAGAGGGAGGTAGCGGCGCACTCTTAACGTCTTCTGCAATTTGAACAAGGGTTTCTTTCAACTGTTCAGCAACACTTGAGTCAGTACTTTCTTCCGGTGCTCCTGTTGCTTCTTGGTCCTCTACTGAAGCATCAGTATCTGATCCTTCCTCCTCATTATCTTGCTCCTCAACTAAAGCCAAAGCTTTTTCAAGCTCTTCCTTCTCTTCATGGTATTGCTTCAATTTGAGCGGATCATGACCTATAAACGGCGCAGCAACTTTAGCTCCTATGGCCTCGATCCGTTCTTCAACCTCTTGTAAATCTGTATTTTCTTCTTTGATTGCATCGGAATAGTGCCCTAAAGTATTGCTTAAATTTACTTGTGTATGTTTGAGTCCCCTAACTTGATGTTCTGCCTCTTCTCTCTCACGCTGAAGCTTTTCAATCGCGTTTTGATGTGCTTCTTTCTCTTTCACTAGCACTTGTTTTTGAGCAGGTCTTACACTTTGTGTGACCACAAGAGAGACGATTTCATTTGTAAGTGTCCCTAAGGCCCGAACCATACGAATATGCTTACCCGATTGATGAGGTTGCCCCTTCAAAGCTCTGGTTGATTCAGCCAATACAGGTGAATGCCCTTTGGCATCATAACTATTATAAAATTCCTCCTGATAACGAGCCTTTTCCGCTGCATTGATTAAAGGAGTTAATGCAGCTCTTGATCTCTCAAGATAAACTTCTCCCCCTTCACAGAGAACAAAGTTACCGTAAAACTCTCTTGTTTGTTTTAAAACCTGCGCTCTTTTGTCGGCTTTCTCATGGAGTTTGCGAGCAACCGTTGCCTTATCATGCTTACCGATTCCATTGAGGGCATCTGACAATTCGCCAGGCATTGCAATTGCAGATGTTGAGAGAAGACAAGATGTGAGAAGTAACTTTAAGTGATTGTTTTTCATGAATTTCCTACCATTTTTATCATTGATACTATAAAGCAAAGTTGCTGATATCACTTATAGCAGGGAAGGGGATGGAGTCAACAGGCGTTAGATCTTTTAGTTAATTGGGTTAAGAAAAAAACATAACAAAATAATCCGTCATTGCGAGGCGGACCGAAGGTCCAACGAAGCAATCTCGTGCCGCTCCTTTTCTCGATCGCTTCGCGATCGACCCTGTAATTCCTAGATTGCTTCACCCCCTTCGGGGATTCGCAATGACGAATCTGGGGGGGTCTTTGCAGGTGTACCACTCACGATGAGGGCTATATTTTGCATAAGTCCGTTTGCCGCATAATATATATTATGGGAAATGAATATTGTCTTCTGACTACGAAATAGCGCTTTCTACGCGATTTCTGCCTCCATTTTTTGCGCGGTACAACGCCTCATCAGCTGCGCCAATTAAGTCCTCAGAAAACTCGCCATGTGCTGGATAGGACGCAACACCTATGGAAATTTTAATGGATTTCATGTCTTTTCCTTTCCATGAAAAGCTTAACCCGGCAACTTCCTTCCTTAATTTTTGCGCATGTTTTACCGCATCTTTTATGGTTGATTCCTGCAAAACAATCAGAAACTCTTCACCCCCATAACGACAGGAAATATCGCCTTTACGAGACAACGCCTGCAGGACTGATGCGACGTTCTTTAAAACCATATCACCTGCTTTATGACCATATGTATCGTTAATCGTCTTAAAATGATCGATATCAAGCATAAGAACAGAAAGCGGATGGTTATACCGCTTGGCTTGATAAATTTCCCGTGGCAACGCTTCATCTAAATAACGCCGATTATAGAGGTTAGTCAGTGGATCGCGGGTCGCTTGATTTTTTAAAAGTTCTCTCAGTTTTATGTTAGCAAGCGTCAGCGTCAGTTGCTTTGCCAATGTTTCCTCTAGAGACGGCATTCCTTTATTAAAATGTTTGCTGTCGTTTGGATATCGTATCTGCAAAAGCCCTATGACCTTATCATGGTTAATAAGGGGCAAACATACGTAAACCTCATTGTTGGTTCTTGGCGCTGTGTGGTGACAAATTTCATTCTCACCAGTCCCGCTCTTATACACGGTAAGCTTTCCTTTCATGGCCTTACAGTTCTTTGTGGAAAAAGAAGGTTCATTTAAGGGGCCCCTGCCCCACCGCCCATATGAATCTAATATATTTTGATTTTCATTAGACAAATAAATAGATCCTGAAGTCTTTGGTAATAGTTTATAACAATATTTAACAACAATAGTTGCAGCTTTCGCTAAACTTGTACAAGCTTGTAAAGTATCCGTCATTTCTTTTAATATGGATAAATCATGACTCAGTCGCCTAGATTCCAAGAGTTCCTGCTTAAGAAGTATTTGTGTTTTTTCAAGTACGCGCGCTTGCCTTTTTGAAACCAGTCGCGCTTGAATCACTGCTGCAAGTAAACTACCAATACATATTCCAATGACGAGGATAAAGTAGGATACAACCGTATGTGTGGTTGTATTCAGCAAGGATTGTGAGGGTTGGATATCAAAACGCCAGTTGAGATTATATAGTTTTACGTCAACCTGTTTTACAATTTCTTGAAAAGAAGAGGCTGGTATATTTGGCGAAGCATATATTTGGTTATTATCTTGGAATATTCTGAATACAAAGCCAGCTTTTGTACTTTCCTGTATAATGCTCTTAAACAAGCTATCAGTATTGACAAATCCAACAATAAATCCTTCAAGAGCTGATTCAGTATAAAGGGGAATACAAATAAGAATGCCATGAGATTGATCCGTAAAATTAACGATAGGACTAATGCTAACGCCTCTATTTATAATCGCTTTTTCAAACAAATCATGCTTCAACAGGGTATCTTGTGAATTTGAAGTGATCTCTTTATTAAACGAGGAGGTAAACATCACCTTAAATTTCGGATCTACCCACAAAATGGCGTCGTACCAAGGATGGTTTTTCCTATAAAACTCCGTAGATTTGATCCAATCTTTTTCTGAGAAAAAAGCACCCATATTTCCCTTAGAATCAAGTCCCATAAGGTCTAATACACTTTCCTCAATCTTTGTTTCGATGATGTTTTGTATTTTTTCACTCTCTAGGATTGTTAACTGCTGAATTTTTAGGATGTTTTCTTGATAATCGGATCGCCACAATAAAAAAGTGAAGCAGAGTGAGCACATAAAGGCAAAAGCAGGTAGTGTGCTCGATAAATCAATTTTCCCTCTTAAATGCTTACTGAATAAATAAGCGACAAGACCCGCACAAAAAAGAAGAAAGCCAATGGAGGTATGCAATGCCATAGGCATAAACTTGTACCATTGTGTGTTTCCTGAAAGGGAAATAGCGGATCCTAGTATTGACGTCGAAGATAGACTAAATATGATAGATCCTAACACTATGAGAATATAGGTATAGAAGCGGGAATACTTGTCAAAGGAAAGAAGCGTGATGGAGACTCCACAACTCAAGAATGAAAGGGCTGTGTAGGGACTCATACGCCCGGGAGTGTATGTATCTATCGTTAAAAATGATTTCATAAAGAACTCGTCAATGATGAGTTGAACATTGAAAATATATTCACCAAGAGTCACCACGCCAATACTGGCGACAAAGAGTCCGCACAAACTTGCTATTTTCCGGTAAGGAGAGAGAAGAATAAGCAAACCTCCCCCCAGGAAGAGAAAGTTGATGGCTGTGTTATATACCATATGCGTAAGCCCTGGGAAAATTTGGATCAGATGCAAAGCGTGCGTATGCCACCCCAGTATGCAAAACACTCCAATCCCAATACAAAGAATTGCACAAATCGCTGTCATTATATTTTTCTCAATTAGGCGTTTAATTGTATTCAATAGGACTCCAACCCTTCTTGTTAAAGAATTATACTAACACCAAATCTTTAAAAATATATAAATAGGATCACTCTCAGGGTAAACGCATCTAAAGTTTAGGGAGTACCTAACGTCCCCAACGGCGTCGTCCTCGCGAACGAGGCTGTAAAGAAAATAGAACGAACCCACCCACCGGTGTCATCCTTGGACAATAAAACCTTTGTTTTCCGAAGGAAAACTCTAGGTTTTATTGATCCGAGGATCTATTAGTGGGTAGCGTGGATCCTCGGGTGAAGGAATGCTAGAGTTTTCCTTCGGAAAACAAAGCATTCCTTCCCCAAGGATGACACGTCTGGGGAGAGAATAGGTGAGTAGGTAATCATTTTCTTTACAGGCTCGAACGTGG
>JABDDK010000053.1 GCA_013287665.1 Alphaproteobacteria bacterium | reverse complement strand
GAGGTCGCTCGAAGAGCGGGTGAGGGGGCGGGCAACACAATGACAAACAGACATTATGAGTTATGGATATCTATTTTCTTACTAAAAAACACAGAGTTTTTCTGAAATTACGGACCCCTCACCCGCCGCTGCGCGACGACCTCTCCCACAAGGGGAGAGGTGAAGGAACCGCCTTTCATTTTGTCCCTAGAAATCAATTGCAGGGAGCTCAGCGAAGTGGCATTCTAGGAATTGTATTGTAATTAAAGGCAAAAATGCATGATGTGGATAAAGCTTCTGACTTGGTTTAAAGGCGACCTTGTCGGGACAGATTCATTCGGAAACAAGTATTATCGCGAGAAAGGCCCTGAAGGCCTCTCCGAGCGGCGTTGGGTCATTTACAAGGGAATTCCTGAGGCTTCCAAAGTTCCGCCTGAGTGGCATGGGTGGCTTCATCACACAGTAGAACGACCTGTCCCCATAAATGAGGTAAAAAGATGGGCTTGGGAAAAAAACCATCTTCCCAATCTTTCAGGAACACCCTATGCTTACCGACCACCTGGGCATTTCTTTTCAGGTGAAAAACGAGACCGGGCGACGGGAGACTACCAAGCCTGGGATCCTTATGAGGTGAAGGATGAAAACAAATCTGCTTGAAGTGATAATGGGGGCTGTTGTCCTTGTTGTCTGTGGATTTTTTGTAATACTCGCATATTCATCGAGCCAATGGCAATCAACCGAAGGGTATGTGGTTACGGCTAAGTTTGATCGTATTGATGGCATTATGCGAGGAAGCGATGTGCGTCTCAGTGGTGTTAAAGTAGGAACAGTTAAGGATATTAAACTGGATCCAAATACGTATTTAGCTGTTGTCCATATCGCTTTAAGTCCGGACGTTTCTCTGCCTTCAGATTCGGCTGCAGAAATTGTAAGTGATGGACTTCTGGGGGGAAAATATATGGCTCTTGTTCCTGGGGGAGATGATTCATTAATTCCTGCGGGAGGAGAAATTATGCATACTCAAGCGGCCGTAAGCCTTGAGTCTCTTATTGGTAAATTTATGTTTAGTGCGGATGAGAAAAAAAGCACGGATCAGGAAAAGAAGTGATCAGTAATCAGTTATCAGAAAAAAAGGCTCGTCATTGCGAGCAAAGCGAAGCAATCCATCTTTCTTATTTTAAAATGGATTGCCGCGGAGCAAAGCTCCTCGCAATGACGATTTTTTTTCTGATTAGCATACTCTTCACCCCACCCGCATACGCCCAAAACTTTGACAGCTTGTTGGATGAACTGTCCGGTTCAGAAGTTGATCAAGTTGAAAGTGAGATCGGCGATAAGGAATCTGAAGAAGCTCACCTCAAACCACCTCCATCTTCAACTGAACTGACGTCGACTCCAGAAGATGTGGATTTTGAGATTGAGAAGAACATTGTAACGAATGGCGTTACACTTCAAGGTCTCGATAAACAAACAGCACGGGTGTTTATTATCAATGCGGCAATCGGCCAAACGATTGAGTTTGGATCGTTAAAGATTATGGTTCAACATTGTGAAAAGGCACCTCTTGATGACCGTCAAGAATCCATTGCTTTTGTGAGAATCATTGAGGCGAAAACTAACAGCGATCAACAAAAGCTCTTTTCGGGCTGGATGTTTTCATCAAGCCCCGCCCTTTCCGCCCTTGATCACCCCACCTATGACGTATGGGTCAAGGAATGTAAGGTTTTAGAAAATAAGTAAAAACCCAATCCCTTTTTTTTCATCCCTTCTTCAAGACTATTCAATATCACCCGTGTTCGATCTCTCCCTATATCGCATAGAAAAAGCCCTTGCCGCTACAGATAACCCCCATCTCCATTTACCCCCTACAATTCATGTAGCGGGAACAAATGGAAAATGTTCAACGATCACCTTTATGAGGTCTATCCTTGAAAACGCTGGTTATAAGGTTCATCAATTTACATCACCCCATCTCTTGAGAGTCAATGAACGCATATATCTTGCAGGCCACGACATTTCGGACGAGAAATTAAACGAGCTATTTCAACAACTTGTGCCGGTTGCAAAAGAGTGTGAGCTCAGTTGGTTTGAGTTTTTAACCCTGATTGCCATGAAGGCTTTTGCTGACGTTCCCGCCGATGTTCTTCTTTTAGAGACGGGCTTAGGGGGAGAATTTGATGCAACGAACGTCATACCACACTCAGTTGCTTCCGTCATTACCCCTATTTCCTACGATCATAAGCAATACCTTGGATCTACATTGACTGAGATTGCTAAGGCTAAAGCGGGTATTATAAAACAAAACGTTCCTGTATTTTCTGCACATCAAGAGGATGAAGTGAAACCTATTTTGCTTCAAAAAGCTCGATATTTAAACAGCTCCTTGCATGAAGAAAATAAGGGCTGGAATGTTTCTCGAGAACAAAATCAATGGAACCTACACTTTGAAAATGAATCCATGACGTTGCCCTATCCTCAAAAACTCCTTGGTTCCCATCAACTTCAAAATGCAGCTTTAGCTATTTCAACTTTAAAAACACTCAATATCTTTCCTCTCACTCATTCACATATATGTGAAGGGATTCGCTCAGCTTATATGCCTGGGCGTCTAATGCCCGTGAAAATTTTACCTTATGAGTCGGAGATTTGGTTTGATGGAGGACATAATCCGGCTGCAGCAGAAGTGCTTGTTGATTTCTTTAAAGAGAGGAAAGAGAAACCATTGACGTGTATTATTGGAATGCTCAATACTAAAAATCCCAAGGATTTCATTGATACTTTAAAGCTAATAACCGGCCAATTTATATTCATACCAATTTCACATAATTCTCTTTCTTTAAGTCCCGCTGACTTATGCGTGTTTGAACCACAGGCCCTTCAGGCGGAATCTCTGCGAGAGGCTTTATTGAAAGCTAAGGATAACGTCTTGATTTGTGGATCTTTTTATTTAGCAAGTGAAGTGATGGTGCCTCCCACTGAAAATAAACAATAAATGCGTCATTGCGAGGAGCCGAAGGCTTTGCTGCAATCTGGTGCAGCTGCGTTTCTCGACCGCTTTGCGGTCGACTCTGTAATTCCCAGATTGCTTCGCTTCGCTCGCAATGACGTGTATTGGGATAAAGAGGTGATTTAACCTACGCCGCTTGCTTAACAACCTTAAGGGCAAGCCATTTTTCGAGCCAGTGAATGTCATAGTCTCCACTCAACATATCTTCGGCCTCAGCAAGGTCTCGGTGGAGGGGGAGCAATGTATTCACGCCTGTGATCACATACTCGTGGAGCGCTCTACTGACGCGTTGGATACATTCTTCGCGGGTATCCCCATAGACGATCAACTTTGCGATGAGGCTGTCATAATGGGGCGGTATTTGGTAGCCCTGATACATGGGACTATCTACACGAACGCCGTATCCACCTGGTGCCACATAATCTTGGATTTTCCCAGGAGACGGCGTAAAGGTTTCCGGACATTCGGCATTAATACGACATTCAATCGCATGTCCCTTAAAGCGGATCTCATCTTGACGAAAGCTCAAGGGAAGACCAGCAGCCACACGAATTTGCTCACGCACCAAATCGATTCCCGTGATCATTTCTGTAATCGGGTGCTCAACTTGAAGGCGAGTATTCATTTCAATAAAGTAGAACTCTCCATCTTCATATAAAAACTCAATGGTTCCAACACCTCGATACCCTAGCTGTTTTATGGCTTTCGTTACAATTCCACCCAACTTTTCCCGCGCTTCAGGTGTAATCGCGGGTGATGGGGCTTCTTCCCATACCTTTTGGTGACGTCTTTGAAGGGAACAATCCCGTTCCCCTAAGTGGGCAACGTTTCCATGGGTGTCTGCAATGACTTGAATTTCAATATGGCGGGGATGACTAAGATATTTTTCCATGTAAACTTGATCATTATTGAAGCAAGCTTTGGCTTCAGCGCGGGCAAGTCTTAAGGCCTCATCGAGTCCCGCAGCATTTAACGCCACTTTCATGCCTTTTCCCCCACCGCCAGCTGCAGCCTTAATGAGCACTGGGTATCCAATACGCTCAGCAAGGCCCTGAATATCTTCAGCGGCCTCGAGAGATCCTTCTGAACCCGGAACAACAGGGATACCCAGTTCAAGAGCCGTTTCCTTTGCTGTAATTTTATCTCCCATAAGACGAATATGCTCAGGAGTTGGCCCGATGAAAGCCATACCATGTTCTTCAACCATTTCGGCAAAGGCCGCGTTTTCAGAGAGAAAACCGACACCGGGGTGAATCGCATCCACACCGCACACTTCAGCCGCAGAAAGAATGGCTTGAATATTCAAATAACTATCACGTGATGCAGGGGGGCCAATACACACGCTTTCATCCGCAAGACGAACATGCATCGCATCATGATCCGCTGAAGAGTGGACCGCAACAACCTTAATGCCCATTTCACGACAGGCTCTTAAAATACGAAGGGCAATTTCACCGCGATTGGCGATCAGAATTTTTTGAAACATAATAACAATCCTTTGTTATTCAAGAATGACGAGAGGCTCACCAAACTCAACCGGCTTTGAATCTTTAACACATACTTCTAACACTTTACCGTCCCGCGGGGCACGGATGGGATTCATAACCTTCATAGCCTCTACAATTAGCAAGGTATCTCCCTTGCTCACGAGATCGCCTACCTTGATGAAAGGAGGCGCTTCTGGTTCACCAGACAAGTAAACTGTTCCAACCATCGGAGAGAGAACGCTCTCGCCAACAGCAGGTGCTTTAACAGAGGGAGCGGACGGTGTAGAGACGGAGACAGGAGCTGGTGGGGGCGTATAATGAGGGATGGTTGCTGCCACACCCCCGCGTACAACACGAATACGATGAACGCCCACTTGATATTCTATTTCTGTAAGACCTGTTTCCTCGAGAAGGTTAGCAAGACCACGGACTGACTCGCCATCTACTACAAATTTTTCAGGCATTTATAATTCCTTTACTTCGTTATATATATTTTTCTATATGTATAAAAAATTGTAATTACTAAATTGCATCTGCAAGACGTATACCTCACTCTGCTCCAAATGGCAAGTCAGTAGTACCTCGTTCATCATTGCGGGGTCCGCAGGACCGCGGCAATCCACCTTTTTTCAAGATGGATTGCTTCGTCGCCTTCGGCTTCTCGCAATGACGACATCTAGAGGAGCAACCCCAGATCCTACTACTGACTAATCTCCAGATCCCTCTCCTCAACCCGTTTCAGCTCATCCCGCAGGCGTGCAGCTTCTTCGAACTCGAGGTTCCCTGCCGCAGCAAACATTTTCTTCTCAAGACTATCTCGATATGATTTGCGCTTTGCCGGTGTTAGTTTCAGGTACGGATCTTCATCAATCTCAATCGTTGTGTGATCTTTTTCGTAGACGCTATTCAGAATCTGATGGATAGACCGCTTGATTGTCTCAGGCGTGATGCCATGGGCTTCATTATAGAGACGTTGCCTTTCCCGCCGACGATTTGTTTCATCAAGGGCAGCTTCCATAGATTTCGTGATCCGGTCTGCATATAAAATCGCACGCCCATCTACGTTTCTTGCAGCCCGTCCAATCGTTTGGATAAGGGACGTTTGAGAGCGCAGGAACCCTTCCTTATCCGCATCCAGAATGGCGACAAGTCCACATTCCGGGATATCAAGACCTTCTCGAAGGAGGTTAATCCCAATCAAAACATCGAAAACTCCAAGACGTAAATCTCTAATGATTTCAATACGCTCCAGTGTATCCACATCGGAATGGACGTAACGCACTTTAAGGCCCGCTTCCGTCATATATTCGGTTAGGGCTTCTGCCATTTTCTTTGTGAGCGTTGTGACCAATACCCGGAAGCCCTTTTTGGCCATGTCTTGGCTTTCTTGGATCAAGTCTTCGACTTGGGTTTCAACCGGTCTGATAATGCACACAGGGTCCATAAGGCCTGTCGGGCGAATGACTTGCTCTGCAAACACACCTTGGGTTTGATTGAGCTCCCACGGGCCGGGAGTGGCCGAAACATAAACGGTTGTGGGGCGCATTCCTTCCCATTCCTCAAAGGTCAAAGGACGGTTATCACGGCATGACGGCAGGCGAAATCCATACTCGGAGAGGGTTGTTTTGCGCGCTGCATCTCCCTTGGACATGCCACCGATCTGAGGAACACTCACGTGACTTTCATCCACAAATAACAACGCATTTTTCGGTAAATATTCGAAGAGGGTTGGCGGTGGCTCTCCAGGTAATCGTCCCGTCAGGAAACGGGAATAGTTTTCAATCCCCGCACACATGCCTGTTGCAGATAACATCTCAAGATCAAATTTAGTCCGTTGTTCTAAGCGTTGGGCTTCCAGCAGTTTGCCTTCAGCGTTTAAGAGAGTAAGCCGTTCCTTAAGCTCAGCTTTAATGCCTTGAATCGCTTGCTGCATGGTTGGACCGGGTGTCACATAGTGGGAATTGGGGTACACTTTAATTGATTCAAGAGATGACGTTTTCTTGCCCGTCAAAGAATCTACCTCTACGATCGATTCCACATCATCCCCAAAGAGTGAGATCTTCCAGGCTCTATCTTCATAGTGGGAGGGAAAAATATCGATCCCATCCCCCCGCGCCCGAAAGGTTCCTCGGTGAAAATCAATATCATTTCGTTTGTATTGAAGACTCACCAGCTGTCGCAAGAGATCACTGCGATCGATCCGGTCCCCGACTTTGATATTCACCACCATTTGGCTATAGGTTTCAACCGACCCAATACCATAGATGCAGGACACACTGGCAACGATGATGACGTCAGGACGCTCCAAAAGGGCGCGCGTTGCTGAGTGGCGCATGCGGTCGATTTGCTCGTTAATGGTGGCTTCCTTCTCAATATAGGTATCACTGCGGGGAACATAGGCTTCCGGCTGATAGTAGTCATAATAAGACACGAAATACTCAACCGCATTGTTTGGGAAGAAGGATTTCATCTCCCCATAAAGCTGAGCAGCCAGCGTCTTATTGGGAGCCATAATAAGGGCTGGCCTGCCTTCCTTTGCAATAATTTGGGCCATGGTAAAGGTCTTGCCAGAGCCCGTAACCCCCAACAACACCTGATCCCGCTCACCCGCCTCAAGACCCGTAATCAACGTCTTGATGGCCTGAGGTTGATCTCCCGCGGGGTCAAAGTCGGAGGTAAGATGGAAGAGAGGTGGGTTCATGTTTTAATCCAGTGTAATGATAGGGCAGATTGCCACGCCGTAAAGTTCCCCGCAATGATGAAATTTCTAAAGCTTCTTCACCTCTCCCCTTGTGGGAGAGGTGATAGAACCCTTTTCCGTACCTCCAAAAAAGGGTACACTCACCATTAATCAAATTGTAACCTTTTACCTGCAGAATACCTAAATAATCATCAACTGAAATGTAGGAAAAAATGTCAGCTAAACACAAAACCCAAGATATCCTGGAATCCTGGGGAACGTTTATAGACTCATTTCAAGAACAAAACAAACGCATGTTTGAAGGAATGAACCGCGACCTTCCTTTTCCCCCCACGATGATTGGGGACGTTTTTATCAAAGCCTCCAAGTCACTTATGGAGAATCCCGAGGCTCTTGTTAAGGCACAAAGTGATCTCACTCAGGACATCACGGGCTTATGGGAGAAAATGCTTTCGGGTGAATCGGAAGAGGTTCAACACACTCCCTCAGATAAACGTTTCCATCATGAGGCCTGGCAAACCATTCCTTATTTTAAGTTTATGAAAGACTATTATTTGACAACGTCAAGGTGGCTTCAAGACCTTGTTTCTCAAGCCGAGGGGCTAGATCCAGAGACTGCAGGCAAGGTTCAATTTTATACAAAACAGATCATTGAAGCCATTTCCCCAACGAATTTTCCAATGACGAATCCTGAAGTGCTTGAAGAGATTGTAAAAACTCAAGGGGAGTCTCTCAAGACGGGACTCGAAACGATGCTCACTGATATGAAATCAGGGGAAGGGATGAAACTTACGGATCCAACGCAATTTGTAGTTGGGAAAACAATCGCTTGTACAAAAGGGAACGTCATTTTTCGCAATGAACTGTTTGAGTTGATCCATTACGTGCCTCGGACAAAGAAGCAATACTCTGTTCCTTTGCTTAT
>JABDDK010000052.1 GCA_013287665.1 Alphaproteobacteria bacterium | reverse complement strand
TCCTCATCATAAATAGTCTTATGATTTTTGCTTGTTTGATCCATGGAGGACATTACCTCGTTGATCTTTTCGCAGGGGCCGCAATATTCTTAATAGCAGCAACAATCGAACATTTTATATATGCAAATGTGAGTGCAGATAACTATACTCAAGAAAATTTAAAGGGAACTCATGCCTGACTTTGCTTTAATGCGTGAAAATATGGTGAAAGGCCAAGTGATTCCTGAAGAAGTGGTGAATCCCTCTGTCTTGAACGCACTTTTAGAAATCCCGAGAGAGCTATTTGTCCCGCGTCAACTTGCAAGAGTTGCTTATATGGATTCAAATTTCTCCTTTAAAAAGGGGCGTATTCTTTTAAGACCCGCAACGCTCGCCCGCATGATCCAAGCCCTTCATCCAAAGCCCACTGACACGATTCTTTACCTTGCCTGTGCAACAGGATATGGCCCCGCTCTCTTAGGCCAAATCGGAGCCCGCGTTATTGCGCTGGATTCCGATGAAACCTTCACCCAAGAGGCCGAGCAGATCCTTAGGGACTTACACCTCCCCAACGTGACTGTTGTCCTAAGCCCCCTTGAAGAGGGTTGGGAGGTTGAGGCCCCATATGACAAAATCCTTATTGAGGGATGCATCGATCGCTTGCCTAAAACCTTAACGTCACAACTCAAGGAAGGGGGGTCAATCGTTACCATCAAGTATAGACAAGATCGTGGAACCCATGCCGTAAAGCTTGTTAAGATGAAGGGAGCTTTTACAGAGATTCCACTCTTTGATGCATTTGCGCCACGCCTTAATGCCTTTCGTATTCAGACTGGCTTTGTTTTTTAGTGTTAAAAAAATTTCACTCGGTGTATACTATTCGCTGGTCCATTTTAAAAATTATATGTGAAGATGCAATCCGCGAAAATGATTAGATTTTTAACTCTGTTGGTCTCAAGTTCAACCTTGGTTGCGCCTAGTTTTGCCGCGTCTCCTTTGACACCAAATGAAGTCAAGCAAAACGAAAGCCCCATTACGATCCAGGAAACACTTGAGCGGGCTTATATGCAAAACACTGACCTTGATGCTGCGCGTGCAGGGCTCAGGGCCACAGATGAAACCGTTTCGCAAGCGAACGCGGATTGGCGTCCAAGTCTTTCTGTGACAGGAAGACAAGACCTTTCAAGGGCTGTTCCCATTGGGCCGGGAGGAACGACCCGTGGAGCCAACACTGGATATACTGCTCAAATTACGCAGAACGTTTATAAGGGGGGAAGCAGTGAAGCGACACTTTCTCAACGAGAGAGTGAAGTATTAGCTGGAAAAGCCAGCCTTTTTTCTCAAGAACAACAAACATTAAATACAGGCGTTCAAACCCATACCTCTATAACTGCAGCCGAAGACATCTTAAATTACAGAAAAAAGAGTGAAGACTTTTATAGAATAAACCTTGAACGAGCTCGAGCTCGATTTGAAGTCGGTGAAGGAACTAGCACTGATGTTGCTCTCATTGAAGGTGGCTATGAATCAGCAAAAGCTGATGTTGCAGCGTCTATAAGGGATCTTGAAACAGCAAAAGCAAATTATTTGAGACAAGTTGGAACACCTCCAGGAAAACTTGCTCCTGCCAACATTATTGTCTGTATCCCCAAAGCTTATGAAGATGCTCTTGAGGTTGCAAAGGTAAAAAATCCAACAGTTATCCAAGCAAGGTACAATCTTGAAGCTGCACAGTATAACGTTAAAGTCCAAATGGCTGGCCTTTTACCAGAAGTCAATGTCAATGCAACGATTGGCAATCAACGTGACTTTGATTCTTCTAGATCACCACAGCCAACTGTTAGGAAACAAACAAATTATGGATTTGGCACAACCGTAGCTGTTCCTATTTATAGTCAAGGCATCCCGAACTCTCAAGTCCGTCAAGCCTACCAAACGGTTGCTCAAAACAAAGTTCAATTGGTGGGAGCCCAAAGACAGGTTGAAGAAGCCGTCAGAACAGCTTGGGAAGCGTTGCTTGCTGCCCGCGAGGAAGTCAAAGCGCGTGTTGCGTCCGTCAAAGCTCAAGAACTCGCTGTTGAGGGTGCGGTCGAAGAACTCAATGTAGGTACAAAATCATTTGTAGACGTTCGTGAACTCGAGCAAAACCTGATCGACGAACAAGTCCGACTGGTTCAAGCACAACAAACCCTTATTACAGCGAGCTATGGACTTATCTCCACAATGGGTCGTTTGACAGCACGTGATTTAAGTCTCAAAGTTAAATACTATGATCCTGATGCATATTATAGAGAATACCAAGACGCTTGGATTCAATTCTGGGAAGGCAAGGATCTGCGATATGTTAAAGATGGGGATCCAACATAATGTCAGAAAAAGCAAATCCTGAACCCACAATGGATGAGATTTTAACATCGATTCGGGAGATCATGTCCGATCCTGCGAAAAAAGGGGAGAGACGGGTTACAGGCGCCCCCATGGATGAAGATATTCTCGACTTGACCAACCTCTTGCCAGACGAAGCAAACTCAACGTTTCCTAGTAAAAAGCCCACTAAAAAAACCCTTTCTCATCCTGTGGACCCACATTTGAGAACGGGATCAATGACCTTAGAGGAAGATGATCTTAGGAAGCTCTTGAAGGAACAAAGACAAGGCCCAACAAGCCCGAGCAAAAAGGAGTCTCAAGTCTTGAGACACTCCTCATTTGAGGATTTGGTTCGCGAGACAGCAAGACCTCTTGTCAAAGAATGGCTTGACGATAATTTACCGACGCTTGTTCGTGAAGTCGTAAATGATCATGTCGAAAGAATGGTCCGCCAGTTTGTTTCGAAATAGTACAAATGTTAGAGAAAACCTTTAATCCGGAATCTGTTGAACAAAAGCTGTATGAGGCTTGGGAAAGTGCTGGCCTCATGGCTGCAGGCCGAAAGACTCAAGCAAAACCCTATACCATCATGATGCCGCCCCCCAATATTACGGGCAGTCTCCATATGGGGCACGCGTTTACTTTCACGCTTCAAGATATCCTTATTCGTTTTTATCGCTTGCAGGGACGAGATGTTCTTTGGCAACCCGGAACGGACCATGCCGCTATCTCAACCCAAATGGTTGTTGAACGGCAATTGGGTGAAAAAGGGATTACGCGTCAAGACTTGGGTCGGGAAAAGTTCTTAGAACGGGTTTGGGAATGGAAGGATGAATCAGAGGGGATCATTAAAAACCAACTCAAACGGTTGGGAGCTTCCCCCGATTGGAGTCAGGAGCGCTTTACCCTTGATGAAGGCTTAAGTGCTGCGGTTCGTCATGTGTTCGTTGAGCTTTACCGTCAAGGACTGATCTATCAAGCCAAGCGCTTGATCAATTGGGACCCAAAACTTCAAACCGCAATCTCTGATGTTGAAGTTGAAAACTTGGCCCTTAATGGTGCCATGTATTACTATAGTTATCCTATTGAAGGATCACATGAATCCATTACGATTGCGACAAGCCGGCCTGAGACAGTGTTTGGGGACGTTGCCGTTGCAGTCCACCCTGATGATGAGAGATACCAGCACCTGCTGGGTAAAATGATTCGTCATCCTTTAACGGATAGACTCATTCCTGTGATAGCTGATCTTCATGCGGATCCTGAAAAGTTTACGGGTGCAGTCAAAATTACACCCGCTCATGACTTTAATGACTTTGAAGTTGGATACCGTCACAACCTTGAGATGATCAATATTCTCGATGGAAATGCTCGTTTGAATGAAAATGTGCCGACTGCATATCAAGGGCTTGATCGCTTTGTTGCCCGGAAAAAGGTGAACGCGGAAATGGAAGCTAAGGGCTTCTTTGTGAAAGAAGAGAGTGCGGTCATCCCGACACCCCATGGCGAGAAGTCGGGGGTCGTGATTGAACCGTGGCTTATGGATCAATGGTACGTGGATGCTGCAACTTTAGCGGGGCCTGCGCTCAAGGCGGTTGAAGAGGGGACAACAAAATTTGTTCCCGAATATTGGGAGAACACCTATTTTGAGTGGTTGAGGAACATCCAACCGTGGTGCATTTCTCGCCAGCTGTGGTGGGGACACCGCATCCCTGTATGGTACGGGCCTGATAAGCATGTGTTCGTCGCCATAAATGAGGAAGAGGCCTATAAGGATGCAGCGCTCTATTATAAAGAAGACGTCACTCTCACCCAAGATGAAGACGTACTTGACACATGGTTCTCGTCAGCCCTATGGCCTTTTTCAACATTGGGGTGGCCAGATCAGACGCCTGAATTTAAACGGTATTACCCTACGGATGTGCTCATTACAGGCCATGATATTATCTTTTTCTGGGTAGCCAGAATGATGATGATGGGAATTCACTTCACAGATGAGGTTCCTTTTAAAACCGTTTATATTAATGCCCTTGTCCGAGATGAAAAAGGACAGAAGATGTCCAAAACCAAGGGCAATGTTGTCGATCCTTTAATTCTCCTCAATACGTATGGAGCGGATGCTTTACGCTTTACCTTGGCAGCCCTTGCTGCCCCGGGGCGAGACGTTAAGTTTGCAAAGACTCAAGTTGAGGGATATCGTAATTTTACGACAAAACTTTGGAATGCAACCCGTTTTGCGGACATGAATGGATGTGCCTTTGACCCACAATTCACAATTCACTCACTTCAAGTTCCAATTAATCAATGGATTGTGGATCAAATCTCAACCCTTGCAACGGACGTCAAAGAAGCCATTGAAACCTATAAGTTTAATGAAGCGGCTCATCTTCTTTATCACTTTATTTGGGGTCACTTTTGTGACTGGTATCTTGAATTTTGTAAGTCAAAATTTTCTGGAGAGGGGCCTGAGAAGCAAGAAACTCAAAAGACAGTTGCTTACGTTTTAGACCACATTGTAAGACTTTTGCATCCCTTTACCCCGTACATCACGGAAGTCTTGTGGGAGCACCTTCATCCTGAAGCTGGTCTTCTTTTGGGGGGCACGTGGCCAGAAACGCAAAAGACGGAATACAGACAAGCCAGTGAAGATATGGAGTGGCTCATCCAGGTGATCACAGAAATCCGCAGTGTTCGGGCTGAGATGAATGTCCCCGTCGCTGCCTTTCTAACTGTTAGCTTCTATGATGCGGGTCCAGAAACCCACAGGCGTCTCAAGGATCACGAAGATCTTCTTCTTAAGCTTGCGCGCTTGAAAAATATTAAAGCATTTGCAGAACCCCTCTCACCGCAAGAGGCTGTTGGGTCCGCCCAAAGTGTTGTGAATGAGGCAACGATTCTCATCCCTCTCGAAGGGGCCATTGATGTGAAGGCCGAGAAAGACCGTCTGCAAAAGGAACTTAAAAAGGCCGCTTCTGAAATTTCTGAGATTTCAAAAAAGCTTTCGAATCAGGAGTTTATTGCTCGGGCACCTCAAGAGATTGTCGATGTTCAACAAAAGCGCCTGGAAACGGCGACGCTCGCAGTTGAGAAACTTTCAGAGGCCTTAAGCCGATTGGGGTAGATCTTGATAAAAAGTAAGTACTTTGAAAATCTAACTTCAAGCGAATTATACCATATCCTCAAGCTCCGTCAGGATGTGTTTATTCTTGAGCAAAAGATCCTATATTCAGATATAGATGGACGCGATTTTGAGTCCATCCACTTTTGGATTGAAGGAAAATCTCCTTCAAATATTTCAACTTATTTGCGTGTCATTTTGGATGAGGCGAACAAGAAGTTATCCATAGGTCGCGTCTTAACGACCCCAGAAGAAAGAGGCAAGGGGGTTGCAAGGCTCCTCATGCAAGCGGCATTGGAGTATATTCAAAACCATTATAAGGATTGGCCCCTTACCCTTCATGCTCAAGAATATTTGGTGGATTTTTATAAGTCCTTTGGATTTGTTGAAACGGGGCCAGTGTTCACCTACCCCGATGAGGATCCCGTACCGCACGTTCCGATGGAGTATCGGGAGGTATAGTGTATTCGTCATTGCGAACCCCATCGGGGTGAAGCAACCCCAGTGTTACAGAGTCGATCGCTTCGCGATCGAGTAACGCTGTTGCACTAGATTGCTTCGCTTCGCTCGCAATGACGAATGTGGGGATGTTTTTTTCATTACCTTAATGAATGCTCAACAGCTCTCTTGCTTTTTCAAGATCTGCGGGCGTATCTACCCCAAACGGTGTAACTGTCTCAACCACCTTTACATCAATCCGCATGCCATTTGCGAGGGCACGCAGCTGCTCTAGCTTTTCACTCACCTCCAAAGCATCCTCAGGCAAGCTTGCAAAACGATCTAGAGAGTCACGCTTGAAAGCATAAAGGCCGATGTGATGATAATGAGGGCCAACGCCTGATGGGATTGGAGAACGGCTGAAGTAGAGCGCCCGTCCAATAGGCCCCTTCCCCTCTAATGTCAGAGCAATTTTGACGACATTTGGATCTTGAAGGTCTTGATCATCATTTATGAGATTTGCAAGAGTGGCTATATCAACGTCCACGTTTTTAAAAGGTTCCAGCACATCTTGAACAAGGATGGGGTCAAGCGTGGGAATATCTCCCTGAACGTTTATAATAAGGTTATAGGAGCCCGAAGGGTCATAAATATCGGCGGCGACTTTAACTCGGTCAGACCCTCGGGGAAGGTTGGGATCAGTTAAGATAGCTTCACCGCCATGAGCCTTTACAGCATCCACGATCTCTTGATCGCCACAGGCAACGATCACGGGCCCAACGTCAGCTTGCGTTGCTCTTTCCCACACATGAACGATCATGGGCTTCCCATGAATCATCGCAAGAGGCTTGTTGGGTAGGCGCATGGCTGCAAGACGGGCTGGTATAACAATGAGTGGTTTCAAAGCCATATTATATCCTTCCTAGGGCTAAGAAAATGTTTCACGTGAAACATTTTGAGGTCTACACCCATTGAATCTCTTCTCCCGGCCCCAACGCCGCAAAGGTAGGGTGCGTTGTCATGAGCAGTGACGCTGCCCGAACAATGTCTTCTTTGGTAACGGCATTTATTTTCTCAATCGTCTCATTTGCTGGAATGGGGCGATTAAAGATCATCATTTGTTGGGCTAGCTTTTCACAGCGAGCGGATGTGCTCTCTAACGCCATCAATGTCCCGGCTTTAAGTTGCGCCTTGCTTCGATTAATCTCTGAGGCCTCAAGCGTTTTTGGGAAATCACTCAAAACGTCCCTTACAACGGGCAAGAGTTCTTGGATTTGGGAAGGGCCTGTCCCTGCATAAATGCCAAAAAGGCCTGCATCCCGAAAGGCTGAATTAAACGCATAGATCGTATAAACGAGTCCCCGTTTCTCCCGCACCTCTTGAAACAGGCGTGATGACATACCCCCCCCGAGGAGGGCTGTAAGAACGGACATCACATAATAATCAGGAGATCCATAAGGACAGGATTCATACCCCAGTAAAATATGAACTTGTTCTAAATCACGCTTTTCAAAGAATTGACCGCCCTTATAGTGAGACGCATCAAATGTTCCCGTCTTATGGTTCGAAAGGCTCACAAAGTGCTTCTCACAAAGATCAACAATCTGTTCATGCTTAACTCCACCCGTTGCCGCAAAAACCATACGGGAAGCCGTATATTCCTGCTTCATATAGGTCATGAGGTCATCCCGCTTTATGCTCTGAATAATATCAGGGCGCCCTAAAACGGGCCGACCCATTGGATGATTAGGGAAAGCGGTTTCTTGGAAATAATCAAAGATGATGTCGTCAGGGGTGTCATTCGACTGACCAATTTCCTGAAGGATAACGGCACGCTCGCGCTCCACTTCTTCGGGCTCAAAGGTTGAATTTTGGATAATGTCAGCAATAATGCCAAGGGCAAGTGGTACATCATCTTGCAAAACCCGCGCGTGATAGGCTGTGTTTTCACGGGATGTATAGGCGTTTAAATGACCACCTACATTTTCAATTTCTTCTGCAATTTGTTTCGCTGACCGCGACGTTGTGCCCTTAAAAGCCATATGCTCAAGGAAGTGAGAAATCCCATTAACTTCTGGGGATTCATGGCGTGTGCCAACTTCAACCCAAAGCCCAAGTGTCGCGGTTTCAATCCCCGGAAGTTCTTCCGTAATCACGCGAAGTCCATTCGGAAGGGTTGTTAAGTGAACGGTCATGAATGATTCCTTTTGTTTCTCCCATAGAGAAGCATAATAAATAGTAAAATAGCAAGTAAATACCACGTAATTGCATAGCCTAGATGATTGTTACGAGGAAGCGGAATAGGGTCAGTGGCAAGTATTTGCGGATCAAATGAAGATTTTAAGACGAGATAATAAGGCAAAAGAGGAATGTTGAGTTCTTTTGACAGTGCTTTTAGATCGATCCAAAAATAGTTCGGTGCTTTATTGTCCGGTTGAAAATATGTTGGAGGCGATGGTATCCGCACAAACCCTTCAATTTTCAATGGGGCTTTCGGCACAT
>JABDDK010000051.1 GCA_013287665.1 Alphaproteobacteria bacterium | reverse complement strand
CTTTCAGCATATCTCGAGTGGTATAGATGGCTTGTGCGTTATCCCCAGGCCTTAACTGGAGCAGTTCATTGGAATTCTTCAGCTTCGCTTCAAGTCTTTGAAACAGAGGAGCCTCATCAATATATCTATGGATGACCTTTTGCACATCCGCCCACATGAAGGTTGCATGATGTTTGGTAACAATATCAAGGATGACGTCAGGATTCCGCACAATCCTGTAAAGGTTCCGAAGCTCTGTTTCATGAAAGATCTTGGCCCTCTCTGTGATAGGACCATGGTTTTCGTCTCCCTCACGGGCCTGCAACCTTTTCTCGAGCTCTAAAACATTCCTCCCCATCTTGGGTTGAGGCTCCATCTCAATGCCCCGCTCTTGGTTTGAGCGATGGTCAATCTGAATATCATGTCCATGAAGCTTAAGGTGGGTATTGGAATATTCCTCCCACTTCTCCCGCAATTCACAAAGGAAAGGCTTTGCATTCCAATCTCGTTCTTTAGGCCCAAAGCCCGTCTCTTCAAGCTTTCTCATGGTAGCAACAACATGACAGTGAGGCTTTTCTTCGCCTGTTTCCTCATCCACATCAAAATGGAAATTCATCTGAGCGGCCATACCGTGAACACAGATTTGCTCCTGAACAAACTCACGTGCCAACACAATGTTCTGCTCGTCCGTTAGCTCCCGATGGAGAGCAAACTCAAACTCCCGATAAACTTGAGCATCCACCCGATTCTCCCCAGCCTCAACCTTATTAGAGAACGCCTGCACACCCTCTTTCCGATCAGCCTTAATCAGGTCCTGAATCTCCTTTGCCCAAGCGGGAGCATCATGAGGCAGCACCAGCTCCACATGCTGCACAGGTTTCTTCTCATAATTGAAAGTTTCACCCGTCCGCTCGTCGGTCAGTTTACACCCAGCCCGATAAGCAACAGCCCTCACCGTATTACGGCTGCTGCGAGACAAAACTTTCACGCTAAAGTGGTAAAGGGCCATTTAGATTCCTCGGATTTCATCTGCGGTGCTTGCACCCAAGAGCGGTTGCCATCGGGAACGTATAAGCGCGCTTATCAAACTTTTTTCAAAGTCCGCTAAGACAGGCCTATCAATCAGTAATGATCGATTTCTCGTTATATACTTATGCATAGTTTTATGGATGATTATCTATTTATTTCAAGATATTATCTTGTATAATAATAACATATTTGATATACTTAGTCATCACCAAGAAAGGAAATAAGATGACGTTAGGAGATAAGCTCACCCGAATTCAGAATCAGATTGCAAGGCTTCAGGAGCGAAGAAAAAGAGTCAGGAAGCAAAGAGAAAAACTCAACTGCCAGATTGCGCTATACTTCTACAAGGACGTCGAAAAGATATTTGGAAAAGATTTTTGCCCAAGTTTTGTTGTAGGCTTCTTAGAGCAAATACAGATTCTCTCTTCTCAAATCCAAAAACATGAATGGAGGAAACAAGAATATTCATCCTGCCCTTGCAGCCAAGATGAAAACACTTCACCGATTAACAAAGGGGATAAGGCTTTTTCGGAAGGGAAATCGACATAAGAATGGACACAAGCTACTCTTCTCAGAGCCAATTTCATCGCCTATCCCAATTGTGTCAACAGTGTTGACACAATCTTGCCTACCTCCTCCCCGAACACTGTTACTAAAAACAATCTATATCTCCTTGCCAAACTTCAATGCCCTATGTTTTTCAACCTTTTTTCACTTGACTTTTGTAAGAAAAAAGGCTACTATTATTTACATAAGGAGAGGATGATGTCTATCGCGAAGCAATTGAAGGATAAAATCACAAGGCAAACCCCAGGTGCGGTGTTTTGCGCGAATGACTTTAGTGATTTAGGATCCAGAGGAAATGTGGACGTAACCCTTCACCGGCTTGCGCACTCTGGCGTTATCCGGAGGCTGGGGTATGGGCTGTATGACAAACCTCGCATAAGTCCGCTATTAGGGAATTTGAGCCCGGACCTTTCCGATATTGTAAAAGCTTATGGACGCAGAACCGGTCAAACCATCACGTTGGATCCTTTGGGAGCTGCGAACGCCTTGAGCTTAACAACGCAAGTGCCTGCGAAAACAACCTTTCTCACAGATGGAAAATCCCATAGTTTACGAATCTGCGGCATTGATATTCAACTCGTTCATGCCTCGCCTAAGAAGCTTGCAGGAGCCGGAAGTTCTGTCGGTCTTATCATTCAGGCTCTACGGTATTTTGGAGCTCGCATGGTGCCTGATGATGCGCTCCTTGTCCTTTCAAAACGATTGACTGACAAGGATGTGAAAGCTCTGCGTTCCCTAAAAAATAAGACTCTGCTAAGCTTGATTCCTCATATTGACAGGATCTTGAAACATGCCTCAATTCATTAACCTAAACGCCGCAGAAAAGAACGAATTGATTCTTAGGGCCGCATCCCATCTCAATATTGCACCCGTTTTGATCGAGAAGGATTTCTGGGTGAGTTGGCTTTTGAACACAATTGAGGGTGATGAAGTTTTGATTCTCAATCCAAGCAAGGGAAGTTTGTATCCTCATATCCAGAGCCAGTCTCTTTGAAGGTCTGTTGCTGGAAGAATTGTTAATACCGAAATAAAAGCTGGAATTCCCCACACTCCACTTCTCATGGATACCCTGACTCCAATCTCCAAAGGCACCGGCCAAGCCATGAAAGACAAACCACCCGTCCTTCCGTTCCTTGTGTTTCGTGGGAAAGCGATGAATCTGCCCATCAGCGATGATATCATCTCTGCAAACAATTCCTGAGGTCAGCATGGCGTTCTTGAATTCCTCAACCATTTAGACCTCCCTTCCATTGAGCGAGAAGACTTTCAACGACTTCCCGAATGGGAACTCCCACTTGCACAAACGAATCGATTTGAGGGCTCCTCCTAGGAGGGATGAGGTCTAAGACCCCATCGCTCATAGAGTCATCCATGCCCTCACGAAGGGCTTGAATAAACCAATAATCAGTGCTAGAAATAGGATGTAAGCCTTTGATAAGCCCCTCAGTACCAATGAGGGGTTTTTCTTTTTTCCAATTCATCATTATTGCACGTCTCCATTTTGATCTTCAATCCAACGAGAAAAAGCGCTTTTAGAAATGAGGATCTTTCGCCCTATCCGACGAATACAACGGTTAAAGCCATTGGCTTCAGCCCGAAAAATGAGAGCTCGGATTCCTCCTTCAGTGAAGGCCGGATTGCTCGTGGTGAGTTGTCTGATAGTGACGTAGTCGTCTACGCTTATAGACGCTTGTGTTAGTTCGTTTTGAATATGCATTCTTTTTTCTCCATTAGGATATAAGAAGCAGCACTATTGCTGTCTTCTCATGGAGTAAACGCTAATTCTGAAAAGAAAAAAACGTCATAAGGGGTCCAGGCAAAAGGGGGAATGGGATTCACCCATTCAAAATATGTTTAAATTCAATAGGATATGAAAAACGAATTTCCGATGGGGTCACCCCTTCGTTTTGACTCGTCCCTGTTGCGATTCAAGCAAGTGCAGTAAGGTCGCCATCACATCGGCTAGTCCTGACACCTTATACAATTGGACTTGCCACGTAATGTAGGTCAGGCAATATGGCTGAAAAGTTATCATGAACTCCTTGCAAGGTAATCGTTGATGAGTTATGACCTGCTGCATCCCATACCTTAACAACGAGATCTCCTGAGCCATTGTGACCACCGTCATGGAAAGTAGCCCCATTCTGTCCCACAAGCGAATCCAAGGCCGTATGAAAATCTGTAATTGTATCCTTCCCATTGCTGAGTAGGCCATCATAGACGAATGTATCGTGACCGAAATTGCCAGTCAAACCCACACTTCCTCCTGTAATGACATCATTTCCTGCTCCTCCAAATAATATGTTATTCCCTGAGATAAAGTGAGCCACATTACTGTTTGCATCCAGTATGTTGTTTGTAATTAAATGACCTGAAGCATCTAAGTGTTTGAAATTTATGGATCCGATACCACCCACTATGGTATCGTTCCCAGACCCACCTATAATCGTATTATTGCCCAACTGAATGGTATCAATAGACGCTTGAGTATGCTCTGGTATGGTACTCGTTCCCAGACTTGGGTTTGAGGGAGTACCATCTTTAAGGGTGATATTCAAGGCCCCCCAATCCCCATAGATTACATCAGTGCCGGAACCTCCATAGATAAGGTTGTTACCGGCTATAATGGGTGCCTGAGCCCCTAAACCTGCACTCACATCGAGGCTTACAACCGAGGGATCGAGCACGTTACCTGTACTAGGATTTGTGATAGTCGGATTGCCTAAATAAGGTTTATCAATCGATCCACCGATTGCTGAGATGTTGATCGCGATACCCTCACCATAGATATGATCGTTTCCACCTCCCCCGTGGATTTCGTTGCTGCCGAAAGTGATAGGACTAATGTTTGCACCCAATTCGACTGTTCCGATTAAACCAGCGACGTCAAAAATGGGGCCACTACTACCATCCTCATGCTGTCCCCCTTGAAAATTCATTGATAACGTACCCACATTCCCAACGAGGATATCATTTCCGCAACCACTGTAGATTTTATTATCGCCAAAGGTTGTTTTTGAATCAAAGATATCAGCCCATGCACCTCCAGGGGCATCAACTCCCAAGGCACCTTGATACGCACCACCTTGGCCATAGTCCCCGGCTTTAAATTGCATGTTATAAACCCCCACATTGCCGTAGACCGTATCCCCGCCTGAGCCAACAGTAATGGTATTGTTGCCAAACGTCGTATCAAACAGCTCTCTTCTATCAACGCTTAAAGACCCACTCGCTGTGTGATCACCGCCAGTGTAATTCTCGGTCATCACATTTATATTCCCGTAAACAACATTACATCCATCTCCAGCTGAGATTGTTTCATTTCCATAATGGAGTGAACCAAAGCCAATTCCGGAAAAACTTGTTCCCACCTGAGATACATTATTGCTGCCGGTCATTTTAAACAAAACTGTATCGGCATCGCCATAAATCCAGTTATTACCATTACCTGCTGAGATTACGTCATTCCCAAATGTAATAACAGAATTTGAAGCTTCGCCGATTGCTGGAAGTGCAATGCTATTAGGACCGATGACTCCTTGCCCAACTGAGCCTGTAAACATCCAATTTTGAAGGTGCCCATAAATATGGTTGTCGCCATCGCCCACATAGATTTTATCACTGCCAAACTGAAAGGTTGAGCCAGACCAACGAGCAAAGCCAGCGCCATTATTACTTCCCGTTCCATCTAAGCCTGAACCCACTATAAAGTTCCAAATAACATTTTGAGCATCACCATAGATGTAGTTGTCACCGCGTCCCGCATGTATTTCGGTGCTTCCAAAGGCGTAGTTATTGGTATCTTGTGCACGGTTGTTGGATCCGTTATTACCAGTGGTAAAATTCATATTAAAGTTTTGTAAAGCACCGAAAATGTAATTATCACCATCTCCCGCAAAGACTTTATTATTGCCAAAGGTTGTCGTGCCAGCATCTAACCTTGCCCGCGCCGTTGCGCCTACGCTATTCGATCCGGAAGTCAAAGTTATATCATACTCCCGGGCGTCCCCATAAATTATATTGTCGCCACTTCCTGTGTAAAACGTATTATTGCCAAAGACTACAGTAAGGCCTGGTGCTACGCCGAAAACACCAATACGTGCGGTCGCTTCTGAACCTGCAGCACCGCCACTGCCTGCGAGCACAGAGACCGAGAACGTATCCAGATCCCCAAACATCGTGGCGTTCCCAAAAAATGAAGTGAGCGTATCATTTCCAAATGTTACGTTAAGATTAGTCACAACAACAGCCGCTGAAACACCTGCAGCTAGATTGTTTGGCCCGGTCACGTTAATTGAAAAATTAACCGTATCACCATACATCTTGTTATTGCCAAAAACAGAGGTCAAAGTGTCATTCCCAAAGACTGGAATTTGACTAAAGACCCCAGGATTTGGACCTGCAGGATCGTAAGCCGTTGTCGTCGTTTGAGAAAGTGAAGGAAAGTTAAGGATAACGTTTTGAACATCCCCAATAAGAGTCGCATCTCCTAAAAGAGATGTGATAACATCGTTTCCTCCCAGTCCCACAATAGTTGTCGTACTCGTCCCAGCGAGTAGAGTTATTGTATCATCTGAAGGTGTACCCAAGATTAAACCGCTTGAGAAAGGTATTAATAAATTCGCCATTTCACTTACTCCCAATTTATGAGGCAGTGATGGGGGCTGATTAGATTTGAGGGTTTAGGGCCTTCTTTTTTGGCGACCACGCTGTCTCGATTAACATATATATACATAGAAATAAATCAAATATATTTTTTCTATATACTATCTCTTATACTTTCATTATAAAAAAAAAGAAAAATAAGCAAGCGATATTTCGCAATAATTGGATATTAGTATATATGTATTTGATTTTATTATGATCTTTTATTCATAAATAGTTTGACTTTTGTGTATGACTTGAGTTATATTCTATGGACTCACCCCTTCGTTTTTGCTCGCCCCTGTTGGGATTCGGGCATGCGCACTAAAGTCGCCATCGCATCGGCTAGTTTTTGGCTCGGGCGAGTGAGCTTATGATCATCGAGTTTTTTTGAAAATGAAGCGGCTAGTGACTCTTTTTTCCCCTGATTTTCTCTCGTAATTTCCTGCTCCCTTATAACCTCTTGCATCATCTCTAAATAAGGAGTTGTATACGCGGAAGACATCACAGGTGTTGGATCTAAAGAGAGCAGATACTCATCAAGGACAGGATGATAATCAATTCCTTTCTTCTTTGCCCATTCTAACCCCTTCTTAGGATTTAGGGAGCTTTTCTCCCAATTGTCACGATCAAGAAGAGCAATCTCAAAGGCTCCTCCAAGAATAGCGGGTTTCAGGAACGCTAAGTTCCTCTCGTAAAGATCTGGCCTTAGAAGGAGGAGAGAAAGTGTCTCAGAAAGCAGGTCTCCTAATTTTTCCACAATAACCTGCTGGGCTTCTGTGTCATTTGACATAAAATCCATTTCAGGATGCTCGAATATGAAATTCAAAGCTTCTGGACTACAATGACTGATATAGGCGCAGAATTCTTGAGCGGTCCATAAATCAATTTGAGAGCAATGTTCGTAAAATTCTCTAATCTCAGCAAGGTCATCCAATCTTAAACTCTCCCCCGTAATTTCCCTGTAGGCCTCGTAGAGTGCGGTTGGAAAACATGACACCGATTGATAAATTAGTTTTACAAATTGAACGCGAGATCTAATAGTATAATCCAGAATACCAGAAGTATTAAAATTTGATGAAGGCGTAACAACGTCATCTATTTTGACAATACCATCTATTTGTTGAAACCCATTACTATCGGTACTTGTGTTCATTGCAGGAATGAGATTTTTTATTAGCTTACTACCTACATGCCTTAATTGCAGCTCCTTCAATGCATAAAATGGATTGTTGTTGGAGAGTATATCATCCAACCCTTGTCGAACATTTATGTGATCAGTGTCACCCAGCCATTTTTTGTAAAAATCAACATCCTGTTCATGTATTTTTCGTGCAAAAGTCCTATTCACCCAAATATCCTTTCATTCATGCTTTGAACCACTTTAGCTGTATGGGCTTCACTGAGATGGGCGTAGCGTTTCACCATTTGGAGAGTCTTATGTCCCAGAACCTCTGCAATTTCAGCGATGCTTGCTCCATTCATGGCTAAGTAGGAAGCGGCTGAATGTCGCAGGTCATGGAAACGAAAGTCTTCAATCTCTGCCCTTTTGAGGGCATTTTCCCAGGCCGTGCGTATGTCTATCGGCTGAGATTTCTTATCGCTTGGAAAAACATAGGGACAATGGAGTTTGCGGATTTTTGAACATTCCACTATTAAAGACAGGGCATGGCCTTGAAGGGGAAGCACCCGCCTCTCATCATTCTTTGTCTCATGCAAAATGATACTTTTCCGCGTCAAATCCACATCTTGCCACTTGAGGCCTAAAAGCTCCATCTTCCGCGCTCCCGTACTCAGCGCCAGAACAACCACGGTGTAGAGGAAGCGGTTGTCGCTTTCCTTACAAGCTCCCAAGAGTTTTTCACGTTCGCCGTCGGAGAGGAAACGGACTCGCCCTCTGGGTTCCTTATATTTTGAAACTTTACGAGCGGGGTTTTGCTCCATCCACTCCCATTCATTAACGGCAACAGTAAAGACGTGGCCTAGGGCTGTCACATAGCGATTAACAGTGCTTGGGCCAATTTGACGCCCATACTTGTTTTCTGAGCCTATAAGCTTGCTTCTGTGCTCTATGAGAAGGGCAGGCGTAAGATCGGACAGGAGATAACTTCCGATCTCTTTCTTCCACCACTTCAGATAATGACGCTGGTTTTCTGTGCTGTTGGGCTTAAATGAAAGAACTTCTTCTGAGTAGCGATCGATTGTCTCAGCAAGGGTATGTTTCTTAGCGACGGATGTTTTGAAGTGTCTCCCTTCTCGTATGGCAGCTTCTGTATGTTGAGCCCAAATCTTTGCGTCTGTTAATCGCTGGAAGCTCGCTGTTTGGGGCGGGTAACCTTTCAGTCGGATTTTTACGCGATGAACAACTTGCCCTTCGTCTGTGGTTCTTTTTTCTATCGTTGCCATCGGATTTCTTTTCATATCAAGTGCAAAACTGCATAA
>JABDDK010000050.1 GCA_013287665.1 Alphaproteobacteria bacterium | reverse complement strand
TCTCAAGTTGATTATCTTAAACATTGCTTGAAAGTCTCTAAACTTGTACAAAGAAAATGTTAAAACTAAGGATTTCTTATGAAGAAAAACGATTTAAAATTTCCGATTTCCAAATCTTCCGTTAGCAAAAACGAAAGTGATCTCTATAAACGAGTCGTTTCTTACCTGATAAATGCCCGTCATAATGTTGTTAGATCTGTTCATACTGAAATGCTCACAGCATACTGGAACATAGGACGTGAGATTGTAGAAGAAGAACAAAAAGGAGCAATGAGAGCTGAGTATGGAAAAGGTATAATTGAGCGCCTATCTGAACAATTAATTGCGGAATTTGGCTCAGGGTATGGGATAAGTACTTTGAAAGACATACGTAAATTCTATCTAACATATTCAACCCTTACTGCTCACTCAACAATTAGCCACACACTGTGTGGCCAATTGGAAACCTTCTTTAATCCCTCGTTATCATGGAGCCATTACCGTATTTTAATGCGCATACAATCACCAGAATCTCGGTCATTTTATGAAATTGAAGCCATTGATAACTGTTGGTCTGTTCGAGAACTAGAGCGTCAAATTACGAGTCTTCTATTCGAGCGTCTTTCTAAAAGTAAGGATAAAGAGGGACTTTTAGCACTTGCTCACAAAGGGCAGGAAATTGTTCGACCAACAGATGCGGTAAAAGACCCTATGGTTTTAGAATTTCTTGGTTTTCCTGAGACACACCACCTCGTGGAGTCAGATTTTGAACAAGTCCTCATTAATAACTTACAACATTTTTTATTAGAGTTGGGAAAAGGATTTGCATTTGTAGCCAGGCAAAAACGGCTAACATTGAATGGTGACCATTTTTATGCCGACCTTGTGTTTTATCACGCCATTCTTAAATGCTATTTTATTTGCGACGTCAAGACATCCAAGCTAACCCATGGAGATTTGGGACAAATGCAGTTGTACGTCAATTATTTTGATAAGGAAATCGCAACAGAGGGTGATAACCCAACAATTGGATTGATTCTATGTGCAGAAAAAAATGATGCAGTTGTTCAATATACCTTAGGGGAGAAGAATCAAACCATATTTGCATCAAAATACCAATTTCATTTACCAACCGTTGAACAGTTAGAAAATGAACTGAGACGTGAAATAAGGTTTATTAAAGACCATAAAAATAAAGACAAACAATAATCAACTGCTTTTCTTAATAAATATGGCCAAATGTATATTCATCAGCGATAATTCTTAAATACTTATTTGCATTATCTTATTTAAATCAATCATATGACTGGGGTTTTAAATTGTATGATATTTTAATACCATAGGTATTCATATCAGAGATGACTTAAATTTTTGTGTCAAAAACCCCCCATTTGATGAGTTTATGACATTTTGATTAATGAGAGGTTTAGCAAGGAAAAACTAGTATCATCTGTGGCTAAAAAGGGGTTCTCATTAAACGTTCGTTTTTTTGAGACTTTATGATTAGATTGCTCTCTAAGTCTACTTGAGTTATAGGATTTGTGCGTCAAGAATTAATGGAGTTGTTTTTTATGAAAAGTCGTCATCTTACTTTATTAATTACCTTATGTGTTGCTATGAACAGTGTAACTCGAATAGCTCATGGTAAAAGCATTGAGACGTCTTCTCGCCCAACCCTAAAACTAGATGTTCATCCTACAAGTTGGAAAAACGCTGAGATTTCAAAATTATTAAAAAAAGGAAAAGTGATCTCCATGTGTCCTATGAAGGAGCACCTTCATTCGTGCGGGAAAAAGGCGAATTTTGATGGCGAAGTTTATTTTGTTGAACTCGACAATGGGCTTAAAGGCGTATTTAAAAGTTTACCTAAAGATGATTTAGGGGACGCCTACGCAGAAGTTGCGGCTTACCAAGCTTCTGTGGATTTGGGATTTCCCAATGTTCCTCCAACGGTCATGACTGAAATAAAAGGAATGAAAGGGAGCCTTCAACTGTTTGTTGAAACAAATGTAGATGCTTTAGACTCTAGGATATATAAAAGTGCAATACAGGAAGCTGATGCGGAAGACGTTGCTAATCTTCAACTTTTTTACTTTATTTTCGGTCAGTGGGATTCTGGACCTCACAATATTCTAGTTTTAAAAGATCAGGAGAAAACGCATCTAATTGCTATTGACAATAGTGGCGTTCGAAATCATCAACGCGTCACATATGGAACTCTTCCTTTTGTTAGAGTTTGTTATAGCGATAAACTTCAAGCAAACGATTGGGGGAAACCTTTTCCATTCGAGCAGGCAAAAACAATTGAAAACCCTACTACAGAAAAGTTGAGAAAGACTTTTGGAGATAAATTGCCTGATTCTTTCTATCAGTCCTTTAAATCTTATGGACTTCCCTTTCGCTACGTGATTCATCAAAATAGCCTTTGGAGACAATATCATGCAGGGGATGAAAAATTTATGGTGTCCCATACAAAACATCTGTCTGATCAAGCAAGAAAGAAACTGGAAGGATTGAATCTAACTAAGCTTAAGAAAATTTTTGCCGTTGCAAAAAATGCAGATTTCTTAATACCGTCTTATTTTGAAGCTATTCTCGATCGACGGGATCAAGTTTTACTATATTTTAAAGAACAGAAACGTGCTTTAAATAAATAAGAGCATCTATTTTTTTAGTAGAACTTCATCTATGATTTTTCCAGAAGTCGTTACAAATCTAAAGGCTAATTCCGTATCGCTTGCTTCAATAAGCATTGCACCGTCTTCATCAGAAAATCTTACGATACTTTCAGGATCTGGATGATCATCCACAAATTTATATCTTTCATCCCCTCCCAATCCATTTATAATATATGGGATCCCCTTTACATCGAATCTTTCATAGAGATGCAAGTGACCACTTAGGACAGCAGATACGCCCCAGTCAGAAAAGGGAAGATCAATTCTCCTCTCGTTGTTTTTTTCAAGATATTCTACTGGCCAATCGCCTCCTCCAGGACTCCTAACACATGAAGAATAAGTAGGATGATGATAATATATGAGTTTCCAAGGAATTTTTGAGTCTTGTACTTTTTCCTTTAACCAAAGCATCTGTTTTGAATCCGGAGCAATTCCATCTGGACAACGCTTATCACTACAAACGGAAAAAAAGTGTATGCCCCCTTTTACAAAATCATAGTAGTACCCGTTACCAGGCAAGGAAAAATAGTTTAAATAAGACGTAGCATCACGTCCTTGAAAATCGTGATTTCCTAGGCAAGGGAAGAATCGACTATGGGTTACTGATGGTTTTTCATAATCTCCATTATAAGGATAAATATATCGACTATAGATAGAGCCTACGTTGTGATCTATGTCTTCCGCTTTTCCATAATTATTATCTCCAGTCGTAAGGATAAAATCAGGATCCCAACTTTTAACTAAATTTGAAACCGCTGTGGTTCCTTCACTTTTTGTTCCATAGTCGCCAATCACAGCGAATTTTATACGGCTCTGATGGTGGGGATGAGAAAGGTTAGTGTCGTCTTCACTCATCATCGCGACGATAGGACTTCCAACAAAAAAAGCGGAGATTATCAGTACTGTTAGAAATTTATTTAGCATGATCAACTTGTTTCAACAAAGTCAATACGTATGTCTTAACAATCTCTTTTGCTTTGAGTCCGATCGACTTATGGAAGGGTAGACCTTCCATATCAATATTTTGATCCGAGAGATCAAGGTATTGTGCAAAAACGATACGTTCCTGATCTTTCTCAACCCATCCAATGAACCATCCTGTTCCTCCAGACCCACCACCGGTTTTGCCATAGAGCTTCCATCCATCCCACTCTTCTTCTCGATCCATAACCCCCCTTGTTTTTTCTTGAGAATCCTTAGACAGTACAAGTTTCCCAAGCAATAAATTCTCAAGAAACTCAGTTTGCTCACATGGTGAAATTTGAAGAGATGTACCCAGCCAACTGTTCAAAAGGCCATCACCTTTGCCTGGTGTTCCAGAAACATCCTTATTTCCGTATCCAAACTTTGAGACGTAATTCTGAAACTTCTCATTTCCAAGTCGTTCTGTAATTTGATGAGAATACCACAGGACTGAATTCTTCATAAATGTTGCTGGGGTATGATCTTGACACCAATGGTATTCCAGTCCGTGGTCGCGAGTATACCAATCTTGAAATTTAGTCTCATATTCATTCTTAAAGGGCCATTTTGGAGAATCTTTGGCTTGTAAGATGCCAGCATCAAACCCCATAAGAACTAATGCTACTTTGAAAGTAGAGTAAGGAGCGTGAGGATCATTACATTTTCCTATTTGGATAAGCGTCTTGCCATTTTTCTTAACAATCAAGGCACTCTTTTTCCAGTCTGGGTTCTCTGCCGGGTTCAGCATTCCATATCCTGGAGTAATCAGAAAAGAAGTACTTATGGCAAAGCCTAACAGACTGATTAATATGTAGTTTTTAAATGAAATATTCATTGGATAACCTTTGTACTAAAAAGTAAACATACACATCTGTAAAATATATTATGCAAGAAGGCAAGGTGATTTTCATTTAGGTCTTATTGTAGTTTAGGAAAATATTTATGTCAGAAACGCCATCAAGAGAAAACGCTTTCCTGAGAAAAAATTGCTCAAAGAGAAAAAGAACATCCAGAGTGTAACCAGGAAAAATTGGCAAAAAAGCAGTTTTATTACAGGGGAGAATTCTAAAATTTTCGATCTGCGTCGCTTGCGACAAAGCGCCATTGCCAACGGGAACGTATAAGCGCGCTTGTTTCGTTTTTAAAAAACTCTCCAAGACAATCCTATGATAGTTAAAAATAGATGCATTCCACCAAACAAAGAAGCTCAACAAAACACGAACCTATCCTTCATAAAAAAACTCACATACATCATCGTATGGCTGGAATCAGAACTCGAGGAGAAAAAGTGTGACAAAGTTGCTTTTTGAGGGCATTTAGAGCCTAAAATTGCAGTTTTTGCTTAATATTATTATATTTCAACACCTTAAGCCGTTTTTTTATGTTTTTCATTAATGTACATAAACCTAACCTCCGCAAATGTGTTGCGGAGGTTACATCTGGTTATTTCTCATTAAATCTATTTGAGCACAAAGCGGCACATTCCGGCACATGACTTCAGAAATAGTTTTGCGGAACTTCAGTGTATTCACTCTTTTATTTATACTCTCTTTATCCTTTACAGGAATTGCAGTTTTTTCACTGTGATGAATATGGACGTCTTTGCTTCAGCAATGGCGACTTTTGTGAAGGGTCGTCAATAACAACATAGGAAAGAAAATATGACTGAATATACCCAACAACGCCTCTTAACCCGCAAGGAAGCGGCTGAATTTTTGAATATTAAAGAAGAAACACTTGCCGTATGGAAGTGCACTCATAAGTACAACCTCCCTGTCGTCAAGGTAGGCAGGCTGTGCCGCTACCGAAAGGAAGACCTTCTTAACTTTATTGAGAGAAGGACTGTGTGTACGGACACCTATGCGGAGAGCCCTCTCACTAGAGGCAGAAATCTTGTTGTGAATCCAATCATTCGTAACAGGTCTTAATCATGGGAGCATATATGAGGCTTAATCATGAGCAAGAGTTCGTGTCTGCCATGCAGGATGCGGGGGTTATCTATAAGGATAGGATTATTGCTGATGGTGCCATCTATCGCTTTTCCACAGGTAAAAAAGGCAGGAAGGATGGTTGGTTTGTCTTTCGTGGTATGGCAGGGGCCTTTGGAGACTGGAGTCAGGGTATCCATAAGAAGTGGAGCGTGGGGAATCTTAACTTATCGCCCATGGATCAAGCCCATCTTCGTGAACAGGAAGAAAAGGCGTGGAAAACGGCAGATGAGGAAACAGCACGGAAACATGAGGCGGCTGTAGAAGTAGCACTCACTAAATGGAACGGTGCGTCTGAGACGGGCTCGTCTCCTTATCTCGCTAGAAAAAAGGTGGGCGCCTATGGCGTCCGCTTTGGTGGCAAGTACCTTATTATTCCTCTTCGGGACGTGAAAGGGAAACTTTGGAGCTTTCAATGGATAGAGCCTGATGGGAAGAAAAAGTTTCTGAAAGATGGTAAAAAGAAGGGTTGTTTCCATACTATCGGTGCTCTTGAAAACGGAAAGCCTATTTATATTGTTGAGGGCTATGCAACAGGAGCCAGTGTATATATGGCAACCCTTGCTCCTGTTGTTGTCTCTTTTGATGCGTGTAGCCTTGACCCTGTTATTGAGGAAATCCGTAAAGCTTACCCTAATAGTCCCATTATCATTGCAGGAGATGATGATGTATGGAAAGACAAAAACGTTGGGCGGGAAAAAGCTCAGGAAGCCGCTCTTAAGAATGGCTGTTCCTTTGTGTTTCCATCCTTTAAAGATACTTCTTCCAAACCAACAGACTTTAATGATCTCCATTTATGGGAGGGACTTGAAGAAGTTAGACGACAACTCACCAATCCTCAAACCGCCTCTTCGTCTCTCGACTGGCCTGAACCCACACCTCTCAAGAGTATCAAGAAGGATCTCTCGCCCGTGATTCCCTTGCCGGCTGCCTTAATCCCCGAGCCTTACCAACCCTGGCTCACCGATATTGCTGAGCGCATGCAGTGTCCTTTGGACTATGTGGCAGTTGCGGCTCTTATTGCCACGGCTTCTCTGATTGGTGCAGGCTGTAAAATCCGCCCCAAGAAAAATGATTCGTGGTCCGTTGTGCCTAACCTTTGGGGCGGGATTGTGGGACGGCCCAGCACCCTCAAGAGTCCCAGTCTCAAGGAGGTCCTCAAACCCATGAAAGCGCTTGAAGAGGAGGCATATGCTGCATTTGAAAAAGAAATCCAGGCTCATGAAATTGAGTTGGAGAGCCATAAGGTTCAGAAAGAGGCCATTAAGAAGAGGATGGGAAAGGCTGCAGACCTCAGAAATGATCTAGACTATAAGCTTGCCATGGAAGAGCTTAAAATGCTTAAAGAACCCCAAGCTCCGATTTGGAAGCGGTACTGCACAAACGACACAACTATTGAGAAAATGCACGAGCTGCTCTCTCAAAATCCTCGTGGCCTCTTGTTGCATCGGGATGAGTTGATGGGTCTATTGACGACGTGGGATAAGGTAGGGCATGAAGCAGACCGCTCCTTTTATCTTGAAGCTTGGAATGGGGATGATTCAAAAACAACCGACCGCATTGGGCGAGGGACGACCCATACGAAGAGTCTCTGCATCTCCATACTGGGAAGTACGCAGCCTGATAAGTTGCTTGGTTACTTTCAGCAGACTTTATCTGGGTTCTGCAATGATGGCCTTCTGCAACGCTTCCAATTGCTGGTCTATCCAGATGAGATCAAGAACTGGACGTTAGTTGATAAGAAGCCAAACATCACCGCTCAACGAGAAGCCGCCTCCATTATGAAAGAGCTGGCTACGATGAACTTCTGCGACTATGGAGCGGTTCAGGAAGGAGACGATACACCTTACTTCTGTTTTACGGATCACGCTCAACATACCTTTTTCGCCTGGTTAACGGAGTTAGAGAGTGAAAAGCTTACCGCTGAAGAGGAGCCCATCCTTCTGGAACACTTTGCCAAGTACCGCAAACTCATGCCATCGCTTGCTCTCATCTTCCATCTCATCAATATCGCCAGTGGAAAGGCTCGTGGTCCTATCTCTTTCGATTGTGTGGAGAAGGCTGCGGCTTGGTGTGACTATTTGGAACACCATGCTCGCCGGATTTACGAGATGGGTCTCAGTCCTGGGTATCAAGCCGCAAGGAACCTTGCAAGACGGATTCAGAGCCGAGACTTAAACGATGCGTTCGACGCGAGAGATGTTTACCGAAAGGAATGGGCTTTCCTAAAAACCAGGGAAGAGGTGGAGGCGGCTTGTGAGCTTCTAATAGATTTGGGCTGGCTTACGGAAGCAACTTCTTCAGAGGGTCGTAAAGCAAAAAGATGTTTCTACGTTAACCCCAAAATTCTGAAGAGAGGCACCCATGAATAAGTGGCTTCACAAATTTATGGAAAAACCCGACATTTCCGACAAACCCGACAAACCCGACATTTCCGACAACACCGACAAAAGGTATGGAAATTTGGAAAATATGCCTGGAGGAGGACCCGACAAACCCGACAGATTGGATCCGAGTTTGAATGTGTCGGGTTTGTCGGGTAGTCCTGGAGCCCTTTTGGGTGAAAATTTGAGCAAAATGCCAAAAATAGCACCCGACATTTCCGACAACACCGACAAACCCGACATTTCCGACAAACTCGACAAATTGGGACTTAATTTGAATCTGTCGGGTTTGTCGGGTCCTCCCTGGGGCCTTTTGGGAGAAAAAGTAGAAAATAATCCCAGAAAGAGAGGTGACAAAAGTGCCAGATTCAAATTTGAGCCGAATCTGTCACCTTTGTCACTTCGTTCCCAGGAGCTTTTTCCAGAAACAGAGAAAAACGGGGCCACAACTGTACTGACAGAGCTGACCCGTGATCACCAGTCAGCTGTGTCAGTTCCTCCCGAGGGGCTTTTTCCTCTGGATCGAGATTCTCTTCTCTATGATTTTGAGGAACGACTCGCCATTGCTGAATATGATGGAGACCAGACGCCTCTGCACGCCAATCGCATAGCATATTTGGATGCTTTTATTTCGGTATTAACTGCCCTTCCAGCATTGGCTTCTGAAAGAGACTGGTTAGATCAAAGGATTCAGACATCTTTTGCATGGCTTGAGGCTCAGGAGGAGTTTCGTACGATAAACTAAAGTCCCTTTCACTGCCATATGGAAAATTTAAGATAAAGGCAATGATAAGGTGACCTGTGTTTATTCAAAAGTCGCGAATTCCTGTCGAACCCACAAGTTCAAGAGGTGTTTCTTTCGCTCCAATTTTGTAAGTATACCCACAAGTGACCTTGAAGTCCT
>JABDDK010000049.1 GCA_013287665.1 Alphaproteobacteria bacterium | reverse complement strand
AGCGAAGCAATCTATCTATTATAGAAAGGTGGATTGCCACGCCCCTTCCAGGGGCTCGCAATGACGACCTTTTGTGTTGCAGGCTGTTTAGTCCTTAACCTCAGCCGATAAAATAACAAACGCTGTCGAATAAGGGGGTTCGTCTGAAAATGAGACATGAATGATTCCCTTGTGCCCTGAAGGCAAAAGTGAAATCAGTCGTTCATGAGCTTTCCGATGAAGCTTTAACGAGGGCGCACCAGAGAGAGCACGTTCAACCTCAATATCTTTCCACCCTATCCCTTCCCGCAATCCGGTTCCAAGCGCTTTCGCAGCGGCCTCTTTCGCAGCAAAACGATTTGCAAAGGCCCGCATTGGATGTGGACTTGAAGCCGCGTAGATGCGCTCTCCAGACGTGAAAATTCTACTGGTGAACTGAGATCCAAACCTATCTATCATTGCTTCTATACGTCTCATATCGACGATGTCCACCCCAATACCAATGATCATACCTTATCCTCTTTCAACTGAGATAACACGTTGTGACATGCGAAGCGCTGCAATAATTGCCATTAAATGGTTGATGTCATTAACATCTATATCTATACTAATTTCATAAAATTCTGGAGATCTATTCTTAAATTGTAAATTAATTATATTTGCATTTTCTCTGGCAATAATAGCAGTAATAGCGGCCACCGTTCCTGGCTGATGCACAACAACCATAGAAATCCGGGCGACATGCCTTTCTTTTTCGTGCTTTCCCGCATTCCAGCTGACATCTAACCAGCGCTCCGGCGTATCCATAAACCGCTCTAATGTATCACATTCGGTCGCATGAATTGTGACACCCTTCCCTGTCATGACGATACCCACAATGTGATCTCCTGGGACAGGATGGCAACATCCAGCAAAATGAACAGATAAGCCTGGAATCAAACCAGAAATCGCGAGAGCGTCTTCCTTTATTTTTTTTGCAGACTCAGGCTTTGGAACTTCATCTTTAGATGGGGCCGCCGCCTTATGTTCTGGGTAAAGAATTCGGATGAGCTCATTGGTTGATTTTAGCCCTTCTCCCAAATAAGCATAGACATCTTCGAGCGTTTTGACGCCAAAGGGTGCGGCTGCGTGTTCTATATTTTTTTCATTAAACTCGAGATGTTCTTGTTTTAAAGTCTTTTGAGCGAGTGTTCTGCCTAAATCGACGAATTGTTGACGCATTTGTTGACGAACAAATTTCCGAATACTTGAGCGGGCTTTCCCAGTAACAACAAACCTTTCCCAGGTCGGCGATGGATGCTGGCTTTTAGAGGTCAGTATCTCAACCTGATCGCCATTTTCAAGCTCAGTCCTAACAGGCATCATACGTCCATTAATACGCACCCCTGTGCAATGATCTCCAACGCTTGAGTGAACCGCGTAAGCGAAGTCAATGGCTGTAGCGCCTCGCGGTAGGGTGATTAAATCACCCTTTGGGGTAAAGCAAAAGACCTGATCCTGAAACATCTCGAGTTTCGTATGTTCTAAAAACTCTTCAGGACCTTCGGCACTTTCTAAAATATCAAGAAGCCCCCGCAACCACCGATATTGATGACCATCATGGGTGACACCTTGTTTATATTGCCAATGAGCTGCCACACCCAGCTCTGCAATTTCATCCATTTCCGTAGTCCGAATTTGGATTTCAATGCGATGTTGATTAGGGCCAATCACAGCTGTGTGAAGGGACTGATAGTTATTTTGTTTCGGGGTACTAATGTAATCCTTAAAGCGCCCTGGCAGCACAGAGTAAGCACTATGAATCACACCTAAGGCGCGGTAGCATTCCGCAATCGACTCAACAACAACACGGAAGGCAATAATATCTGGAAGTTGTTCAAATGTAATGTTTTTTTGTTGCATCTTGCGCCAAATCGAATACGGCGCCTTTTCTCTTCCCGCTATAAAGGCTTTAATCCCATTTTCTTCCAACACTTCTTTTAATTCTTCAACAATTGGCTTTAAGAGATCACCCCCCTGCTCCCGCAAGAAATTCAACCGGGATTGAATGGATTCATAAGCATCTGGGTGGAGCTGAGCAAAAGCAAGGTCTTGAAGCTCGTCCTTTATTGTATGCATACCAATGCGCTCAGCAAGAGGCGCGTAAATCTCCATTGTTTCTTGAGAAACACGAATCCGCTTGTCTTCTGACTTTACGAAATGAAGCGTCCTCATGTTATGGAGGCGATCCGCAAGCTTGATGAGCAAAACACGGATATCGGAGGACATCGCAAGAAGAAGTTTTCGAAAATTTTCAGCTTGCTTTGCCTTATCCGATTGAAATTCGATTTGAGAGAGCTTTGTGACGCCATCCACCAAAAAGGCAACTTCTTTCCCAAAGAGCTTCTCAATTTCCTCAATCGTTGCAATTGTATCTTCAACTGTATCATGGAGAAGAGCTGTAATAATCGTTGCAACATCGAGTCGCATTTTGACTAAAATACCGGCGACTTCTAAGGGGTGTGTAAAATAAGGATCGCCGGAGGCTCGTTTCTGAGTTCCATGGGCTTTCATAGCAAATACGTAGGCGCGGTTGAGCAGATCTTCATCCGCATTAGGATCATAAGCTTTAACGGCTTCTACAAGCTCGTATTGACGAATCATTCTGGTTCATCTCTTAAGCCGACGCTGTTGAGATAGGGGGGTTAGATTTTACTCTTCTTCTCCGGGCTCTTCAGCGACGATATCTTCATCTACCTCATCATCGCTTATCTCGTCGTCAAGAGCAAGCTCTTCGATTTCAGACTGGTGAGCCACCTGACCTGCATAAGCATGTTCTTCAGACAAAAGCTCAATAATATCCTCTTCATCCGGCTCGTCACTTTTAAGGTGTTTTTGGAGGCCTTGGATCAAACCTTCTTGAAGGTCATCAAGATTCACGGTTTTTTCAGCAATCTCACGCAAAGCAACAACGGGATTCTTATCGTTATCTCTTTCAATTGTTAGAGGTGATCCTGCAGCAATTTGACGTCCTCTTTGGGACGCAAGCATGACGAGATCAAAACGATTGGGAATTTCAAGAATGCAATCTTCAACGGTAACACGGGCCATATGAGTATCCTAGGTTAAGAGTTAGCCTTGTCTAGCCTTATAACGGGGGTTTGTCTTGTTAATAACATAAACGCGCCCTTTGCGGCGAATAACGCGGCAGTTCTTATCTCTGAGTTTAATAGTCTTTAAAGAATTTACAACTTTCATCGTTCGATCCATCTTGTATGGGAATAAAACCTGGGCATAGTCCTAGTCTAAATTAAGTGTTGGTGTCAAGGAATAAAAAGCACACCATTAGTTTAATTCGGCGTTTCCGCATTTACAATTGCTTTGAATACACCATACTTGCTTTTTGGAGTCCCATCACTGGTTTGTTCTATATTGCAAAGCCATTCAGTGAAGTCCTTGGGCCCCATCGCCTTCGCAAGAAAGTGGTGTAACACCTCAAATTGTTGTGCCTGGGTCATTCCTTTCGCAACCCTTTGAAATACGAATTTTGCGGTCTCTATATCAATGGTTCCATTTTCTTGGCCGTTTTGCTCAAATAGCCCCCAAAGCCTTTGGATCTCTGCGGTATAAAATTTTTCTTCTGAGTTATCAGTATCAGCTTTCTTTGTATTTATAACTTTAGGTTTCCTGGCCTTGGAGTGAATAGGTGTTGTAAAATCGGGTTCTGGGTTCATCGCATGAGCATGGGAACAGACCAGAACAGTACATAGACCCATAATGAATTTTTTTAATAACATACCAACACTCCTCTAGAATTAGACATATTGAAGCAACTTAGAATCGCATACTATCACCAGCATTGCCCAAGTCAAATATGTAAACAAAACAAAGGCTGCATTGACGTAATTTTAACACACTTTATGTTTATTAAAAATGTGGTAAAGTATTATTAGAAAGGAACATTTGACATGACTATTGAAATTGGTAAACGCGCCCCAGACTTTACATTGCCTCGAGATGGTGGTGGTACTGTTCGTCTGTCTGATTTTCGTGGAAAGCGAGTTTTAGTCTACTTTTACCCAGGAGACGGCACACCAGGGTGCACTCTTGAGTCCTGCGGTTTTCGCGACACAAAAGAGCAGTTCGACAAATTGAACATTGAAATCATTGGGATTTCACGAGATTCAGTTCAAAGTCACGATGCCTTTAAAGCAAAGTACAAACTTAATTTTATTTTAGCTTCAGATGGTAACGAGGAAGTAAGCAATAAATATGAAGTTATCAACAAAAACCCACTTTTTGGTATTAAAGTCCTTGGCGTCGTTAGGTCCACATTCCTTATCGACGAAAAGGGGAACGTTGAGAAAATATGGAGGAACGTCAATTCCCTGTTTCACATAAAGAATTTGTTAAAAGAGATACAGTAAGAGCTCTAAAAGACGAGTTTTAATTTTCCATTATTATTTAAAATATCAAAAGGCACTTCTGGTGACACAGGATGCTTTTGATCATGCAAGTCAACGGCTTCGTTGTAGCAATCCTGACAGTTAGGACTTTCCCCATTACAATCCGATGCGCAGTGATCCCTGATAAAGGAATCGATATCATTCAATGCGTTCACAGGGCCGCAAAGGATGGCAAGGCAAACGCCAAGATAAAAACTATTTTTAAGCATTTCTATTTCTCCAATTCATTTTTTCTGGAGTTAGTATATCGCAAATTATCCCTTATGGCCACGGGTTATCTTCACCTCTCCCCTGAGTGGGAGAGGTGAAGACTCCCTATTGAAATAAAGACGAATCCTACCTATATTAAGGTTGTAATGAATTAGGAATGCAAACATGAAGAGATGGGGCGATGTCTTTAGTGGAACGGGTACGGTTCTTGTGTCCCTCTTGTCCTGTGCGGCTTGTCCTATGTGTTTGCCGCTTTATGCTGGTCTTTTAAGCGTTATTGGCTTTGAGCTTGCTGAAGTCCATCACCTCTTTTTCCCTGTTATGCTTGTCTTTTCTCTCATTACCTTAGGGTTTATGGCCCACCAAATACGCACCCATCACAGCAAATGGTCTCCCTTTAAGCTGGCCTTAGCTGCAGCTGTTGGAATGATTGTATCGGCCTCTTTAGGATACGAATATTTACTGTATGCGAGTCTTGCCCTCTTTATGGGAAGTGTGATTTGGAACAAAAGAGCCCTCGTTCACGAAGGACACGGCTGTTGCTAAATAAACAGATTCCCCTTGTCCTCGATTTAGATGGGACTCTTATTCGCACGGATACTTTCCATGAAATGATGGTTGGGCTCCTCATTCAAAAGCCGTGGAGACTCCTTGCCCTCCCCTTTTGGTTTCTGAAAGGGAGAGCCTACACAAAAGCACGCCTCGTTAAGGAGACGACTCTTTCCCCTTATCAGCTTCCCTATAACCCAGACCTCCTCACCTTCGCGAAGAAAGAAGCAAGTAAAGGACGGCCCATTTACTTGGCTACGGGCTCAGATCAACGGGTTGCTCAAGACATTGCGGATCATGTTGGGTTTTTTCAAGACGTTATGGGAAGCAATGGACACATTAATTTGACAGGGCCTCACAAAAAACAGGCTCTCTTAGAGAAATTTGGAGTCAAGGGATTTGATTACGCCGGCGACTCGCTCATCGATCTTCATGTGTGGGGAGTTGCTCGTAAAGCCATCGTTGTTCACCCCAAAAAGGACGTCCTCAATAAAGCTCTTAAATTAATGGGACAAGAAAACACCGAAGTTTTTCCCCGTGAAAAATCAAGAGGCATTGCTCTTGTGCTCGCTTTCCGGCCCCTCTTTTGGGCTTGCAATCTTTTAGCCCCGTCATGGAGCCTCTTCCTTGGGTTCTGTCTTCTCTCTTCAGGATTGTTTATCGGAGGGGATATCATCAGTCTTTATAAGGAGAGAGCGGGATCTTATCAAAAATCTGTCTTTGCAGAGGGTCATCTCCATCTCATTACAGGTTTTTTACTCGCCCCGCTCCTTATTCTCTCATCCCTATTTCTTATGCCCTTATCCCTCGGGCTTTACTATATCCCCTTATTTATTGTCTTAGATCACCTGACGCGTCCCTTCCCTCAAGCATTGAGGTGGATCATATTGAGTGCCTTTCAATTGTGCACCGTCCTCTTCCTCCAAGAATACGGGTTTTAATTTTTTCCCAATCCTTATTCCATTGACCTGCATCAGAACTTGAGCACGGGAAAAATACCGTCCGTCCTTCCAAAAATTAAGACCTGCATTTGTTAAGCTTTTTTCAACAGGACGATAGCCTTCTGAAATTGCCCACCTTTCAACATGCTTATAGGGAACATAAAAGGGGTCCCCGACAATCTTTTCTATACGCGTTTGATTTGCTTTTTCTGGCTGCGTGAGAATGTAATCATGAGGGGACGCTTGAGTAAAGTCAGCATCAGGAGATTTAAGGTTGTAAAGACAAGGTCCTCGCTCTAGTTTTTTTCCCTGGAGTTCATTTGATTCCCCCCATTTTTTCCCCTCCAAAGCCATTTTGGCTTTTTGATAGCATTGGGTAGGGGCGAAAGTTTGCATAAGCTTAGTCATTTCCCTGATATCTCTAGGTGTCTTTTCACTAAAGTTAAAATCGCTTTTCTGACCTTTTATCCGACCAGGTTTTGCAGTGGGGTTTCTCAGACCAAGATGTTTGATCTTTTTATTTATGGCACTCACCGTTTTCTCTAAAGCGAGTGAAATAATCTTATATTGAATCTTCTCTTTAAAGGCCGATTGAATACACTCCATTTCCCAATCGCTCCATCTCGGTTTTAGTGTTGCTTTGTTCATACATTTCTCCCTTATAAACCTAAGCATCTTGTTTTTTGCATACCTGATATGAGAAAATCAGATACCTTATATTTATCAATATTTTTTAATCATGTCAATTTATAAGGCTTGTTTTTTTGCCCATAATTCCATAAACGTAGGTTTAATTAATAATAAGCGTGTGAAAAATGCAGAAAAGCTTACAATCGTCTGAGAAAACAGCAGACAGCTCTCTTGAATCAATCTCTTTAAATAATTTAAAAATTCTAAGAAAAGAGAAGAAGCTAACTTTAGAAAAACTAGCTGAACTTACCCGCCTGTCCCCGTCCTACCTTTCACGCTTGGAAGCTGGAACGCGTCGATTTAATATGGATATATTGCAAAAGCTCTCCCACATTTTAGAATGTCATCCCTCTGATCTCATTGAATCTAATATAAAGTATCCAGTCTCTTCCAAAGATTTACCGATCTATGCAACAAGACCTACGACTGAGGCCATTGATTTCAGCTCTCCTCTAGAGCACGGAAAAAGACCTGACGCATTAATAGGTGTAAAAACGGCTTTCGGAATTTATATTAGAGACCTGGCTTATGAACCTAAATATATGCCGGGAGAAATCATCTATGTCCATCCCGATCGCCCGCTCGCCCAAGGCTGTCCTGCCCTTGCGATATGCATGGACGAAAGGATTATCATAGGTCAATTCGAGGAATGGGCTAAAAGCAACTTACTTTTAAGAGACTTTAGTGGGCCGCGAAATTTTTTCACGGTCCCCCATTCTTCCCTCCGCGTTGTCTACCGAGTCATTGGATCGATCGAGAAATTTTAGAGACTGCAGAACCGCAGGAATTTCTTCTATTATGTCCTCTGCAATTAAACCAAGCCCGCGCCTTGATGCTGCGTCCCCATGCATCCATACAGCAGCTGCGGCTGCAATGAAAGGATCAAGGCCTTGTGCGAGCAGACCTACCATCATTCCTGCAAGAACATCTCCCGTTCCTGCTGTTGCAAGCGTTGCTGGGGCATTCGCATTAATAATAACCTCACCTGAAGGTGAAGCAATAATGGTATCAAATCCTTTAAGAACGACAACAGCTCCCACTTCAATAGCTGCATTACGCACTTTTTCTGCTTTATTGTTTAAGAAAGCAAGATGAGGAAACAAACGAATGAACTCACCTTCATGAGGCGTTAAGATCACGTTTGGATGGATGTGACTCGACAGCAACTGTGCATTCCCTTCAAAACTCGACAATGCGCCACCATCCAATACGCATGGTTTTTTTGTAGAAAGCAGGAGCAAAGCTTGCTCAAGGGTCGATTGCTTTGGCAAAGCTCCCGGTCCCCATAAGAGGGCCTTAAAACGTTTGTCAGTTGCCCACTCTAGATATTCCTTAGCCGTAGCTATTGGGGTTACAATTTCACCCCAAGCAGAACTTGCATAAATAGGATATTCCTCGTTTTTACACATCAATCGAACAAGCCCCGCCCCAACGCGTCTTGCAGCATACGTTGCAAGCCTAATCGCACCAGGCATACATCCATCACCCACAACGAGACAGGCACCACGAGAGTATTTATGATCTAATGGCTGAGGTTCAGTAATGAAGTGTTCCCATAAGCTTGGCGTATTTAAATAATGGGTAACGGGAGGAAGCAATCTATCTGGTATGCCGATATCCTTTACAACGAGTTCACCTGTATGAATACGACCGGGAATCAAAAAGTGCCCTGGTTTTGCTCTCAAGAATGTAACCGTTATTTTGGCTTTTATAGACGCTCCGTAACAGGTGCCAGAATTTGAATCAATTCCCGAGGGTATATCGATTGCAACAATAGGCTTATTCGAGTCATTCATTAGATCTACAAGGGTTTTAATCTCTCCCTCTAGTGGACGAGAAAGACCCGTGCCAAAGAGACCATCGACGATGAGATCAGTTTGTTCAAATAATGATTTAAGTTCCTCATGTGAAGGGAGATCATTGAAATGTAAGACTTTAACGGGCCATCCTGCATTTTCCAAAAGACGCGCAACGACTTTACCATCCCCCCCATTTTTACCAGGCCCACAGACAACAATCGTAGAACACTGTGAAAAATGATTACGGATTTCGTCAGCAACCCCTTCCCCAGCTTTTTCCATGAGCATTTCCTCTGAAACCCCTTCAGCAAGGACAGCGTCTTCCGCGAGTTTCATTTCATCTGAAGTTAAAAGTTCCGTTCTCATGCGCGTCTCCCAAGACCATTTTGTCATGATACACTGTAACGCAAAGAAAATAATATAAGGTTAACGTGTCTGTTGAAA
>JABDDK010000048.1 GCA_013287665.1 Alphaproteobacteria bacterium | reverse complement strand
AGTCCAAGTCAAGCTTGATGACGGGAAAGACGTCACATTCGCTCCCAAGCTCAATCCCCATTTCGATCAAGGATGGGCTGTTACTATCCATAAGTCACAAGGAACGACCGTGGATAAGACCTATGTCCTGGCCTCATATGCGATGACCCAGAACCTGGCCTACGTCGCCATGACCCGCCATCGAGACAATACACATGTGTATGGAAGCTCTATTGATTTTAGGCAAGCCGAGAAACTCCCTGAAATCCTCTCAAAATCAGGAGAAAAGCTGGGGGCTGCCGATTATCTGGAGGGTGAGTCCTTGAATAAACTTATGGAAAAGGAAGATAAACTCCTCACCAAAATCTTCGATCGTGCGGCAAATGAGCTTGAAGCCATGGGGATTGTTGCCAAAAAGGCCTTCTGGCAAGTGGCCGATCATTTCTTGGGTACTCACCGTGATAAGGAGATCACAGCACCTTCCAACAGTATTCGAGAGGAAGTCCGAGCAACTGAGGTCCTGCACAAGGTTTCCGATAAACTACAATCCGTTTATGATGAGATGAAACACCCTGCCTTTGATAACGCGATAGTTGTTAAACGCGCCTTCGAAAAAGGTCTGCAGGCTTACGGCCAAGAACAGGCTATTGAATATTGGGACAGCAAAAAGGATGCCTATATCCAATACCATCAACATAATATCGGGAAGGTTGAAACCGAGCTGCATTCGCCCCTTTTAAACAACCTGACGGATAAGTGGAAAGATCAGGCCCGTGGCTTTGCGCAGCAAGACCCCCTCAGGGTTCTGGGTCTCCTTGATAAGCTCAAGAACGATGAAATGGACACGCGGGAAACACAAGCCGCAGAGACGCGGGCGGCTCAGGAACATCAGGCCAGGCGTGACCATATAAATGGGGCTTACCAGAATTATAAGGAACTACAGTACAGGTTTCAGGACAAGCCTGATGATGCTCTAAGGGAAGACCTCAAAAAATGCAGCCAGGAGTTGATGAAGGATAAAACCTTCATGGAAAACCTTAAGGTTTCAGATGCCAAGGAAGCTATGCTCATTGAGCAGATTGCAACGAAGAAACAACTTCAGCAGGAGAAACAGATTGAGGAGCATATCCAGTCCATAAACCGGGACAGGGGCATGTCAATGTGAGGGTTTCTTCTTTTGAGGGATATAACGTTTTTAAATAAGGGTATAACGATTCAGTTGTTGCATATTTTGCAATAACTCCAGCTCACTATCCCTTTGAAGTCTTCTTCTTTTTCATGACAGGCGCTGGAGCGCTTTGTGCCTGCGACTCTTGGGCTTCACGTTCTTGTCTATCCAAAATCGTGTGAATACCCGTCTGATAGACCATCCGTGTCTGAGCATTCATCAAGAAGACTGAAATGTAAGGCACTTGTAAGAAAAACAGCACAAGACCCATGATAGCACCCGATAGAGACGCAACAAGAATGAGAGTCAAGTAAGGCATCCCCCATCTCAATGCATAGCGAGATTCAATACCCTGGCAGAATTCATTGGTTTTACTGGTGACACTCCCCAAACGGTTAACCTCTTCCTCAGCTTGCTTCACAAGGGGAGACAAGGCTTTCCCTATATCCGAACCGCAAGACTGAACTACAGTCTGAAAGTGCACCTCAAGCCCGGACTTTATATCCCGCTCCAGCGTTTCCTGGATTTGGCCAACACACCGCGTCTCAATCAAGGAAATGCGCCGTTCAACATCCGCCATGCTTTTCTGATGCATGTCCTTCAGAGAGTTCTCAATATCAGACTTGATGATGTCGAGCGAAATCTCCTTCAGCGCCTCTTTCTCAAGGTGCGAGAAGTTATTGATAGTGTTAGAGTCTGATTTGGTCATGATTTATTCCGCGAGGTTATATAAGTGATTGTACTCTTATTTTGAAACGTTTTCAAATTCATGTTGAACGTCAATTGATATCTGGTATTTGCTTATTATCGCCAGGGAGAGATTGCTTTATAATCAAAAAAGCAATAAAACCTATCGTATACACTACTTTTTCAACTATGTCAATATACTTTCTTTCATTTACAATCAAGTACTTAACTATATATTTAAAAATAGTTGTTGCTATTCAATTTATATATGTTATGATGTAAGTATGAAGAGGACTCTTTAGTAGAAGAGGACTCTTCTCTTCATTGAAAAGAATCTCCTTCTAAGTTTAGTAGAAACGGCCTTGTAACTTTTAGAGGTGTTAGATGGCAGGCAGATTCGGAGATCATAATAACCATCACAACGATCACCAGCAAGACCATGAACATGATGATAGAGGAGATTTTAAAATGAGTATCATTGGTAACAACACAAGTTATACGTATGTATCGTCTAACCTTACAAATCCCGGCGGAGCTTTAGCGAGCCCTCCGGTTTCACCTGACCCTTCATATGGGTCTCATATCTTTTTGGTCGGCTCTAATAAAATCCTTTACCCCGACCTGAATACACTTACACTCCTTGCAGATGGATCAACGATCAATTCACCCGTGACAAATGATCATTTCAGCTTTGCTTCCAATTTGATCATTGTCTTAGGTAGCTCCGATAGCATCTTTGGGACGATGAATGATCTCGATCTCAATGCGATAAAGGGAGGCGTGATTAGCAATAGTACCTTCACCTATGGCAGCATAATTGGTGGGAACCTTATCGGCAATGTCATTCTTGTCGGAAATAGCAATGACACGGTCTATGGCACGCTGCATGATATTAACCTTACGGCAGACGGCACCGGTAGCCTTATTACTTCTGACACTTTCACCTTTGGCAGCAATATCATTATAGCAGGAGGTGGCAGTAATACGACTGCATATGGAACGATGAATAATCTCAATTTAACGGCAACAAATGGTGCTGTTATCGGCGGAACCGCTGGCTACGCTTTCACCTATGGTAGCCTGGTTGGAAGCACCCTTGTGGGCAACACCCTCATTGTTGGCAACGGCGCTGGTGACATTCTCTATGGGACAATGCTGGATCTCATTGTATCAGCATCGGCTATAACGACATCTGGAGTCGATACAACAAGTGCTGGATCATTTAGCTTTGGCAACAACACGCTTACCGCAGGCAACGGCGCTGGTGATCAGCTTTACGGGGATATGGCCAATCTTGCTTTCCAAGTCCAAGCGGGCTTAAATGTATCGCAAACCTTAGGCGGCGCGAGTGCTACAACGCCGATTACGGTAGCCTTTGGCAACAATACTCTTACCGCAGGTAATGGTGCTGGAGATGTGCTGGTGGGTGGTGTGGATACGATTTTATTAAGTGCAACAGCGGGAATCGCTAATACAGCACCTGCAAATGCAACTCTTCAAAATATCAAATTGATCATGGGGAGCGACTATCTTTATGCTGGCAACGGAGGGGATACGCTTTACGGTGATGTGCGACTCATAACGCTTGAATCAACTGCGGGCACGGCCGCTGGAAACCAATCGTCGGGCTCAACTATTCGACCGCTTACCTTTCAAGGCGGCGTCAACTACCTCTATGGAGGAAACGGCAATGATTTTCTGTATGGTAATGTGGGTACATTGAGTATCTCGTTGACAGGAGGGACTAACTCTGGGTTATCAGCAAACCCATTCGCGACAGCTGCTAGACTTTACACTTCAACCTTCGCCATGGGCCAGAATTATCTCGATGGGGGCAATGGGAATGATAGTCTCTATGGTGACGTGGGCACGTTGACTCTTTTTGCTCAAGGAGGATCAGGCAACTCCTCTATTTTAGCAATTCCTTTTTTTGATAATACCCCTGACCTTTTTACGATGGGCCAGAATCATCTTTATGGAGGTGATGGTAACAATCTCCTTGTAGGAGACATTGGGACCTTAAATATAAACGCTTTTGGAGGTAACGTCACAGTTAACACTGTTCCTAGCAATACCTTTTCCTATGCTCTAGTCCAAGTAAACTTTAACATGGGAAATAATGATCTTCATGGTGGGAATGGTAATGATAGTCTCTATGGTGATATAGAGAATTTCAATATCAGTGCACACGGTGGTACAGCTATTGGACCTACAGCCACAAATACGGGTATAAATGCCGCTGAAGGTTTTGCTAACCCCCGATTTTTTGGGGGCCACAATATGTTGATAGCAGGTGATGGGAATGATCTTCTCGTGGGTGATATTGGACATTGGAATATTTCTATTACGGGAGGTTTTTGTAATACGGATAATACTTTCTCTAGTGCTTCGGCAGATTGGGGTGGTGGGAACTTATCTCCAACTCACATTATGGGCAATAACACTCTCATTGCTGGCAATGGTGTGGATGCCCTATATGGTTCCATCCAATCTATAAATGTTGTATTACAAGGAGGTACGAACGTTGGTTCAACAACCAGCCAACTTGCTGCTATCGCAGGCATTTTTCCATCTCCAACTTTCGAGACTTTTCTCAAGATCGGAGATAATCATCTTTATGCGGGCAATGGAGGTGATACCCTCTATGGCGACGATGGTACTTTCAATATAACGACGATTAACGGGACGGGTATTGGTACAATTTCAGAATCAAATGGTATTAAAATCTATTTTGGAAATAATGATCTTCATGGTGGGAATGGTAATGATGTTCTTTATGGAAACGAAGCCGTAGCGGGTGAATTGCATTTTTTCCTACAAGGATACTTGTTTAATTCGCAGCCAGGAACGAGTTATGACCCTCGCTTTTTAACACTTCCGGATCTAATCACCTTCGGTAACAATACTCTTGATGGGGGAGCTGGGAATGACTTTCTTGTTGGAGATGTATTTAGCATGCCAGGACTTGTTGATGGTCAAGCCAACAATCTTGGTGAATCACTCCGCCCTACTGATCCACTACACACAGTCTTCACCAGTGCCCTCATTTGGGGCAATAGTACGCTGACGGGAGGCCTTGGATCAGACAAGTTTGTCTTTACCTTAGATGATCATATGGGGACGTTAAGTAATCCCCTCATGTCAATGCAAGGTGCACAAATTGTTACCGACTTTACGCCATCACAGGGCGATAAGCTGGTGTTTGGGAATGTGCTGGGAGCCAATGGTGTTCAATCCCATGATGCGGCTATCCTGGATTCAGTTACGAGCTTTGTGAACTTTATGGTTAACGGTGAGCATGAGGAGGCCATCATCTTCCATGATGCGAGCGTTAGTTCAGCAACAGCAGCAGCTGATTACACGGCTGCGATCGGGGCTTTCCTCGCAGCTCAGAGCGCCTATGATACTTCTCATAGTATTACGGAAACAAATCTACAAATCTTACAAGATGTGGCTCAGTTCATCTACCAGTCAGGAGTAGCTACGGCATTGACGGGCGCCGGAAATGTATCTGTTCCTGTCATTGGTATTCCTCCTTTCCCTGCTTTGACCCCGACTTCAGCAGTGCTTCCAGCCACAGGTGAAACTTTAGCAAATCATGTCTCACCCACAGAGGCTCCCCAAGGGGCTGTGATATTGGAAGGACACCAAACCTCAGATGCTGGCTTCAGCAGCTTTGGATCTATGGCAACAGTATTGAGCACTTCTCTCGATATCCATGCCGACACTGCTTCTATCCACCCATGGGGGTAGGCAGTATTCAGTATTGCAGTGTTACAGAAACCAGAAGAAAATCCCTCGGTCGTGAGAGCCGGGGGATTTGCTGTAATCCTAAAGGTACCCCCAACCTCTGCTCCGCCTTCACGTGCCAGCCACACTTGAGCGGCTTTGATCCGTTGATCTAACCAACGCCTTGTGTCGAGATCTCTCTCCTGGTCGTAAGGTACGGCATTCAGGACTGAAATAAAAGCATCCTGATAAGCAATGAGATGGGCTTGGACTTCATTTTGGCAACCGTCATATTGAGCAATGGCGATGCGCTCTTCAAATCCATAGAGAAGAGAATCTCGATTTAGAGGAAAAAGGCCTTCGGGAGGACCCGACACAGCTGACAGCTATCCTCTTTTCTGGCGAAAAGAATTCAGCCACTTACTCATGGGGAGAGCTTTCTTTAGATCAAACACAGCTGAAATGGGTGGTAACACCATCCAGGGTGGGAGAGATGTGCTGACACCGTTTATGGGGATGCTATAAGCATATCCTTATCCGTTCATGGAGGAACCTTAACCAATGGTGGAACTTCGAGCGCCAGTGTCAACACACTTGTCACTGATGCATCAGCCCATATGATTAACACCCATATCACCCCGAATAATACGTACAATCTCTTTGTGAGAAACAGGTTGAAAGTTCCAGGCATCAACTCCAACGTTGATCATTTTAGGCTTCGTTTTCCATTTGTCATGGACATGTCCGCATAAAAGCCAGTGGCCGTCATCTTGCGGGCGCCACTTGGCATATTTGTCGCCTTCAAAGCTCAAAGCATAGGGGAGGTGACATAACTTTATTTCTCCAAGATCAGGTATCGTGAGCAACATTTGTTCGGCCAAGACAGTCCATCCCCAATCTTGATATTGCTGAATCCACCGCGCATGCCGTTCTGGTGTGCGTGATTGCTTGTTATAAGAGTGACAAAAATCATGATTTCCTGGGACCAAGTATTTGATGCCATTCAATCTTGTCGTATAAACCTCAACAGGACGCGCTGCCATGCTAAAATCACCCAAATAGTAGACTTCGTCTTCAGGCCCCACTAAATCATTCCATTTCTGAATTAAGACCTCATTCATTTCCTCTACAGAGCCAAAAGGTCTATTGCAGAACCTAATGATATTGCTATGCCAAAAATGATGATCAGAAGTAAAATATAACATAGGGCACCTTATAGATCAGTTTTAATACCTCAGTGAATTATAGTAAGTTTTTGCGTTCTACACAATCGTGTCTGATTAAAACGAAATTAAAATTAATGGACACTGTCTTGAGAACGTCATAGAATTTTTCCAGACACGTTCCGGGAAAGTTGAGTGATGAGTCAAATAGTCATTTTTGAACCCGCAGATGGCGGGCACGTTACCGTTCGGCTTGAAGGTGATAGTCTTTGGCTGACCCAAGACCAAATCGCTGACTTATTCAAAAGAGAACGGTCAGTGATCACCAAGCATTTGCGTAACATTTTTAAGGAAGGGGAACTGGTCGAAGAAAGCAACGTGCAAAATTTGCACATTGCTGGTTCGGATAAGCCGGTGAAATTCTATAACCTTGATGCCATTATTTCAGTAGGTTATCGCGTCAATTCCAAGCGTGGTACTCAGTTTCGCCAGTGGGCATCTGGTGTTCTGCGCGACCATTTGATACAGGGGTGGACACTAGATCGCACACGGTTCGAGCGCAATGCCGCCGAATTGGAAGCGGCGCTTATGCTCATCAGGAAGACCGCTCAATCACCCGATTTGATTACCGAAACCGGGCGCGGATTGGTCGAAATCATTAGTCGCTATACTCAAACTTTTTTGTTGTTGCAGCGATATGACGAGGGGTTGTTGACCGAACCACGCGGAACAGTGGGTGGGGTACTGCCATCACTGACAGAGGTCAGGAAGTCCATCGCTAGCTTGAAAGCCGATCTTCGCTCCCGTGGCGAGGCAGGTGATCTTTTTGGGCTTGAGCGCGGTGATGCGTTAGCAGCCCTCCTCGGTAATCTCGAACAATCCGTATTCGGTGAGTCAGCCTATCCGACTATAGAACGCAAGGCGGCTCATTTACTTTATTTTGTCATCAAGAACCATCCATTGTCTGATGGCAACAAACGCACTGGGGCTCTTCTATTTATCGATTTTCTGAGCCGCAATAATGTACTGATGCGAAACGGTCAGCCCGCAATCAACGATATTGGACTTGCGGCATTAGCCTTGTTGGTAGCCGAATCTGCCCCCACGCAGAAGGACACAATGATTTACTTGATTGAAAATATGTTGGCAGGGGTGGGGTAGGGCCTTTCTTGGATTTTCAAAAAGCAAAACAATAGTTCAGGTGCCATGGGACACTCGCTGGACATTAGAGAATAACAAAAGACATCTGCCCAGAGGCTTTCTCGCATCTTTTCGAGATCAGATCTTTATGAGAAAAACGTGACCTTGGTGAAAGCAGCAGTTTTTGGGGAAGCCTTTGAGCTTATCCATATGGATCGTCAAGCGTGAGCCCTCATAGAGGGCGTGGCGATCCAGAAATCTGAAATTTAGTTTATGGACTTGGTACTAGCTCTAATTATAAGAATGTCTATTGTAAAAATAGGTGAAGCTATCTTAATGTAAGCATATAATTTTTGTTATCAATTATGGGGTTATAAAATGAATGAGTTTATGAAAAATATCTTATCCTGTCTTATTATTGTATTCTCACTATCCTCAAGTGCAAACTGCTTTAATTGGGAAGATGATTTGATTGCAAATCAAAAATCCCAAGTCAAAGGAAATCGTTTTCCAGTTGTAAAATATCATGTTTGGACGAACCATGAAATTGGTGGAGATTTAGAAGAGAGAACAACAATAGATAGCCCTAGAGCCGTTTTCATTGTTGTCCCTGGTGCTTTTCTGCCGACGAGTACTTATCACATTAAGCAGTTTGTCGATGCCTATGCGGATGAGGCACATTCCTTAAATAAGAACAATATTCCAACCTATATTGTAGTAGGTGATAAACGTTATATAGTCGCAGCATGGGCTAATGAGCTGGGTGTTAAGCCTGGACTGTTACGTTTTGTTCCTGATCATAACTTTTCATTAATGTCCCAGTTGGGTGTCTTGGATAATGGCTCGGCAGGCGGATTAGCTGGGATAACAAGCATTTTTTATGTCGAAGAGGGACAAATTATCAAACTAAAATCTGAACAATCCTATGGCGATGTTATTGAAACATCCCCACAAGAAGTAGAAAAATTTGTAAGCAAACATTGGTCATCAGGACTATCGAGTCCTCGTCAAGAGGTAAGGGTAGATGATGGAGAAAATACAGATACGACTGGTGATATTTTTGAAAATCTTGTTAATGGACAAAAACCTCTGTTTAAGGGAAATGACTTTCCCGTTATTCAGTATAAAGCATGGGTGAATAATGATAAATTGGAAGAGAAAACAACAGCAGATAGCTCTAAAGCCGTTTTCATTGTTGTCCCTGGTGCTTTTCTGCCGATGAGTACTTATCACATTAAGCAGTTTGTCGATGCTTATGCGGATACAGAGAATCCCTTGCGAAAAAACAATATTCCTACTTATGTTGTCTCAGGTGAGAACCCGTCCACATTGGAGGAATGGGCAAAGCAGATGAGTGTAACGAATGGATTGTTGAGCTTTATCCCTGATCCAAGCTATGCTTTGATCTTTCAGTTGGGTGTTTTGGAAAAAGATCAAAACTATGGTTTAATGGGGAAAACAAGTATTTTCTATGTTGAAGATGGTAAAATTTTAAAACAAAAGCTTGAGAAATCCTACGGTGATGTTATTGAAACATCACCTCAAAGAGTAGCAAAGTTTATAGAGAAACATTGGTTAAAATCATCATTATCCAGTCTTCGCCAGGAAGAGTATGTTCCTGTGGCACAAGTTGAGCCTCCTGTTAAACTTGAAGAGTTTGTTAAAAATGCTGAGCCAGCTTCTAGTGATGTAATGGTTCCTCCTATGGAAAAAAGGATTGTTTATGTCGGATGGAGCAATGGAAACTGTGATGTAACAAATTATGATAAGGCGGCAAGAGAATTTAACAAATTAGCTCGCGTTAAGGACGTCTTATTAAAAGAATATGATATTGAGCTTTCTTTGTTCAAATATAGTTCTCCCTATCGTGATGGTAATAAACCAAAAAAGGATCTTGTCCTATTCCAGCTTCTTCCGGAAGAAGCCGAACATCAAGGAATCGATACCTGGAAATGTAGTATAAACCCATCTCACACCAGAGCTGTGGGACCTAACTGGGCTTATATTCTATGCCTGAAGCCACGACAAGCGACTCATTTGAGTAAGACATTATTTGAGCCTCAAAACATATGTAACTTTCACCCCATCTTTATTGATTTAGAAGTAAAGGACAGATGGGGCGAAATGGAAGCGAATAAAGCCGAAGCTGAA
>JABDDK010000047.1 GCA_013287665.1 Alphaproteobacteria bacterium | reverse complement strand
GTAAGAAAAGCGCGACTGCATAGTTGCGTATATGCAACGCATAACATAAGTGATTGAATTATTGGAAAAAATTTATTAATAATTTATTAAATTTTTCTCTTGATGTTCTGATAAAATAGCACTAATCTAAGACCGAAACTAACTGTCATGGAGGAAAAATCATGGAAATCCGTCTAGTTCCCTAATAGGGTTAATATGAGCTAGTGATCCTTAAGAAGCTTGCGATAGCGGCACAAATAAGAGTCACTAGCTTTTTTTTGTCTGCAAATTTTTATAATTTTCTTAGTGAAGGTTAACCCCAGCAATCAGCATGGGGTAATTGTAACACCTTGTTCTTTCACGTACTCTTCAAAATAATCTTTGAATGTATTGATATTGTTCAATTTACGACCCGTAGCGCTTTTGTTTATTGAGAAATGTGTCATTACAGTTGGGCCTTGTATATCAGGCAGTATCCTAATAAGACTTCCATCATAGAACTTATTAGACTCATAAGGTGCTGAACAAATACCTAGACCGTATTTTGCTGCATCATAAATAGCTTTTGTTGAATTAACTGATAAAAAAGGCTTAAGTTTTGGGAGTCCTGATTTATGCCCCTTCAAGTGCCAGTTAATATCATCAAAATAGCTAAATTTATGTTCGCCGTATCCTATGATGCGGTGATTAACTAAATCTTCTGGAGTTTCTGGCGTCCCCATCTTTTCAAGATATTCTTGGCTTGCAAAGAGACCATGATAATAACTGATGTACCATAACTTTTCAAAATTTTCAGTATCTCCAAAAGGTCTAATAAGAATATCGGAAGCATTTTCTTCTTCGCGGGAGATTGAATCCGACGACGTGATATGTAAACGTAATTTTGGATATTTAAGGAAGACTTCTTTAATGCTATCCATATACCATAGATGGGCCATAGCCATTGTTGTGGATATAATGAGATCTCCACCTATTTGGGAATCTTCAGCTTGATTCGCGCTATCAAGGCTTTCCTCATAAGTTTGATACAATAAACGCGCATAGGGGATAAATTCTTCGCCAGCGGCTGTGAAAGATAAACTTTGTTTCTTTCGATTAATTAATTTTTTTCCTAAGGATTTTTCTAAATCAGTTATGGCGGACCACATCGTGGACCGCGGTATATCCAACATCTTGTGGATCGTAAAATCGCAGTGATTCTCAGCTAGTTTTACAAAAACATATACAGATTCTATTCTCATCATTCCTCCAAAATATCGATAATTGCGATATTATATTTTATTAAATCGTGTTGACAAAGATATTTTAATGCAATAACGTGATTTTAGCATTTAGAATTTATGAAAAAAAGTTTTATCTGCTGATGATGAGAAAATGGTTGCTTTGTTGTTTGCGGTCTCATCTCTCCCTATGTATTGCACTCCCCTTTAAGGGAGTGAGGTGGTTGGTGGTTTAAGTTAGCGTGTTGTTGGTGGTAGGTGGTTGTTAGATAAATTATAGAGCACCTACGTAACTTTTGGCGAAGACAACGTAGGTGCTTAATAAAAAAACAAGAGCCAGTAAAGGCCCAAGGGGAGTAACTTATCCGATTTGTTGTCACAAGTCGAGCCCTTTTAGGTCCTTACGGTATAAAAATGAAACACTTGTGAGAGTGAGGGTATTTATGCTTAAGTTGATTGAACCGAAGGATCATTATAATTACAGATCCCGTATTAATTTATTTCTAGGACTTTTGGAGTTTTATCAAAACACGACCCTCCATCTCGAAGAACAAAGTCAGTGTTCATTTATATTAGACGAAGAAGAAGACGGTCATATCTCAGGAGGAGCGATTCTCTATAAAAAGAGTATATCAGATCTTGATAAGAACATTGAAAAATTGGTAACCGCTTTTCCCTTAAATACAGATTATGTTTGGGCTAGTACTCTTGTGTTTTGTCACCCCTCTCAAGTGATGCAAGTCTATTTCCAAGAGTTTTACGAGAACCTTCTTGAAGCCTTTAGAGAGTTTGCTTACCAAGAAGACATTAATTTTCTTTGCCTGACTCTCAATCCTCTAGAATATCTAAGAACGAAGAACAAAGGCTGTTGGTCCTATATCATGGAAGTCAAACCTCAAGAATCCATTGATGGCCTGTTCCATGGAATCCTACCTTTGTCAGAGCATAATTATAAAGTACAATTTAGTCCCCAAGACGATGCGAGACATAATTACCGAGGCTTTCAAATCGCGGCTTAACCAGAGCTCCCTCATGAAATTAGTAAGGCACCATCACCTCTCCCCAGCGTGGGAGAGGTCGACGCGCAGCGGCGGGTGAGGGGGACTTAAAATCAGTAATCAGAAACTTAATCTGCTATTGTCCAAAACTATGACGAACCCACTTGCAATATCAATAAGGATTGAAATTTCTGATTACTGACATCTGATTACTGTCGCCCCCTCACCCGACCCTAAAGGGTCGACCTCTCCCACGCTGGGGAGAGGTGAAGCTTAATTTGATTTGAATGAGAATCTTATCTTTCATTCTTCCTCAAATAGGAGTATAGAAGAGACGATTTTTAAACCTGGAGTTATAACATGCAACGTACTTTATCCATTCTAAAACCTGATGTTACCCGCCGTAATTTAACAGGCGCTGTCAATGAGCGTATCGAAAAATCAGATCTTCGCATCATCGCCCAAAAGCGCATTCAGCTTAGCCTTGAGCAAGCACAAAAGTTCTACGCCGTTCACCGTGAACGCGCATTCTTCAACGATCTTTGCGACTTTATGGTGACAGGCCCAGTCGTCGTTCAAGTGCTAGAAGGCAACAACGCCGTAGACAACTACCGCACAGTCATGGGCGCAACAAACCCAGCCAATGCCGAAGAAGGCACCATCCGCCGCGATTTCGCCGAGTCCATCGAAGCAAACTCCGTTCATGGATCCGATAGTGCTGAGAATGCAGCGATCGAGATTTCATTTTTCTTTAGCGAAATGGAAATAGTAGGGTAGGGGGTTACCTAACCCGCACCAGTGGGTCGTCCTCGATCGCACGTAGCGCCACTGCCATTAAGTTAAGGGAAAGCCCTCCCCGCCGCTGGGGTCGTCCTGGAAACAAGAATATCTTGAGCAAAGCTCAAGCCTTTCTCATTCCCAGGACGACCAAGCCGGGGGGACGGGTGTAAATCTTGTCAACAGCATATCATCTCATAGAGATCATCCCAACTCGGATTGTGCTCTTCTATAAGCCTAATTTTCCAAGCCCTCTTCCATCTCTTAAGCTGCTTTTCGCGTGCAATTGCTTCAAAAAAATCTTCATATATTTCGAAATGAACAAGCTGATCCACGTTATATTTTGAAGTAAAACCTTTAATAGCCTTTGTCTTGTGTTGGTAGACACGATGGATAATGTCGGTAGAAAGGCCAACGTATAGAGTGCCATTTTTTCCACTTGCAAGGATGTAGACGCATGAATCCATATGAGTTCTCCTCTTTTGTTATATTGATTGAAGTCGTTCAGGTAGTCGAAAAGAAGTGTGAATCCGTCCCACCAAGCGTCATAATCGAGAGCGCGAAGCGAGAGTCGAGTGACTCATTACGTAAGCAATGAAGGACTCTCTATTATTTAATCAAAGTTAAAGGAGGGATGCAATAAGCTGTTTTTCGGGATCTCAGAAAAGTTGCAAGTCACCACCCCAAGAGGGTCGTTCCGGAAAGAATGCAGCTCCCCACCCCACAGGTGCTCCTCCACTACCATTAAGTTAAGGAAAACTGCCCGCCACCTGGGTCGTCCTGGAAACAAGAATATCTTGAGCGAAGCTCAAGTCTTCTTGTTGTCCGGGATCCAGGGCTAATAATTCATTCCGAAGGAATGTAATCATTTCTTTATAAAAATGTGTTGAATTGCTAGCGCAATAGTGTTGCTCCTGGATCCTGGGTAATGAGAAATCTTGAGCAAAGCTCAAGAAATTCTCATTCCCAGGACGACCCTAGCCGCGGGGGGCTGGAGCCAATCCTATTAACAGCATATCATTTCATAGAGTCTTCTTTTCTGAACACTGAACACTGAACACTGAGCACTCCTTATTTGCCCATATAGCCCCCCATGCCTTGACGTATTTCTGATTTATGGCATCCTGATCTCGATACATTGGGAAGGAAGCATGGAGGTGTGGAGTTCCCAATATATTATGCGGAATGAGCTTTTTGAAGCGAATTTCGGGGAGGTCTAAAGCGCGCAAAACCCCGTTATTTTCTCGGATGGCAAAACCCGTGCAAGCAGGAGGGAGGCGTCAATTTATACCCTGATCTTCCCTAGACTGCGGTGTTGCAACACCATTTTTTTCTAACAAGGAGAAGAATAAAGAAAAATTAAAATAAGATCAACGAGACACACACGCCCGCCACTGCATTGACGTTTATGCCGCTGAATACTCATTATTATTCGCAACCATGGCGTAAGCAAGCAGGGCACGTTGATGCAAGTGAATTTCTTGCACTTGACGGCCGATCGTTTCTTGCTTCGTTCTGAGGACAGATGTGAGTTTTGAAAGAGCGCTCTGAAGTTTATTCAGGTCCTTTTTCAGAACTTGATCAGACGCTATATCTAATGTTTGAACTTCGTGACTGAGGTTAACCACGGTTTCCTCAATATTTTCTATTTCCTCTAAATTATTGCTCTCATACGACTCACACAAAGTTTCAAGCTTTTGAATGGTAGTTTTTACAGTTTCTTTTACTGTCATGAGACCCTCCTTTAAAGAACATATCACCCAATTACAATCGGTTTGGGACGCCCGCATCTGTCAATCTATTGTTATCATTGTGACATTTTTGAATGGCTTAGAAAGCATATCTTGACCACAGCATCATCCTATCACATTCAGCAAACATTGGTAGCTTTTTTTAACCCTTTTTTAACACATTCAAGCTAACCTACGGATAGTGAATGAAAAAAAGTTTTTAAAAGGAATGTTGATAAAATTTGATGTAAAAACAGACTCAAAAAAATATAAGTCCAAGAAATATATTGCAATTTGAATAAACACATGTTATTCAACACTTAACAGGGGGAAAAAAGAAATCATTTGTTGCATTTGAGCAACTTCATAAAAAAAGGGGAAGAATAACCCGCATTGATTTCTTGATTTTCCAACTTGGAAGAAGCCATATAGTTAGGTACTTTAGAGTAGGGAATAGTAAAATATGATAAACCAACCAGCGTTAAATGAAGATTTTGAGAACGAAAATGAAGCCGAAATTGAGCGTATTGAATCAAAGGTAAAATGGTATAACCCAGAAAAAGGTTATGGTTTTTTAGTGCCCGATGATGAATCCGCAGACATATTTATGCATTTTTCGGTTTTAGACGCAGCCGGCTGTCGCCGTGTTGAGGAAGGCGACCGTATCGTCTGTGATATTGGGCCTGGACGCAGGGGGAGACAAGTTTTACGCGTTTTGGAAGTTAAATTTGCACCGCGTGAGCCACGTTTCTCAACCGTCTTTTTAGGGCCCAGAGCGCCAGCCTTTGATCCCGAAACATTGGAAGAAGTTGAAGGCGAAGTAAAGTGGTTTAACCCACTAAAAGGCTTTGGATTCGTTTATCCAGATGATGGCGGAAGGGACATTTTCTTGCATGCCTCCGTCTTGAGAGCTGCAGGGTATGAATCCTTAGAGCCAGGTGTGCGTGTCTTGATTAAAGTATCAAGCTCGGAGCGGGGGCGTGAGGCTAGGATACTACAGGTTGTGCGATAAGCATTAATTATTCCTTTGAATGAATGTGACGTTAACGTGCGTGTTGAGGAACCTTGATATGCACGTTATATTGCCCATAAAGCAAAAGAATGCGCCAAAACACTTGACAAATCCGCAGATTTCCTATATAAACGACCAGAAAATAAATATGAAACAAGGAATCGAATGTCAAAAGAAGATTTAATTGAATTTAACGGGACAATTATGGAATTGCTCCCGAATGCGACATTCAAAGTTCAGCTCGAAAATGGCCATATGGTCCTTGCTCATACATCGGGTCGTATGCGTAAAAATCGTATCCGCGTTTTAGCCGGTGACTTGGTGACTGTTGAAATGACACCCTACGACTTAACAAAAGGGCGGATTACATTCCGTCATAAGTAATGAATCTTATTCTGGCTTCCTCATCACCGCGTCGACGAGAGTTGCTAAAGTCGATTGGTATTATACCTTCTAAAATTATGCATCCGGATGTTGATGAATCTCTCGTTAAAGGGGAGGATGTACGCGCCTATGTTAAGCGTATCGCGACCCAGAAAGCGCGCGCTGTTCACACTCAAATTCCAGATTCTTACGTTCTTGCAGCCGATACAGTTGTTGAAATGAGTCGCCGCATTCTCGTGAAACCAGTCGATAGAGAGGATGCTAAAGCGATACTGTCACGCCTTTCAGGTAGACGGCATCGTGTCTATACGGGGGTCTGCGTTCTTTCACCAGAAGGGAAGGAAGCCTACAAAATGGTTTTAACCCGCATTTCTTTTAAACGCCTTTCTGAGCAAGAGTTGAATGACTACCTTGAATCAAATGAATGGGAAGGAAAAGCAGGGGCCTATTCGATTCAAGGTTCTGCAGCTAAATTCGTAAAGAATCTCAATGGCTCCTACACCAACGTTGTTGGACTCCCCCTTTATGAGACGGACTCAATGCTCAAAGGACTCGGGTTTCGTGGCTGACATTTACTATACGGTCAGCTCAGATCTCCACCGTATGGCACGCCTTGAGGGGGGGGAGGTTATTGAGATCGATTTTGAGATTCAAGGCAAACCAATATCTCTCTTAAGTGGAATATATTTAGGACGTATCGTTGAAATTCAACGTCCCTTGAGGGCTGCTTTCGTAGATATTGGAGAAGAAAAGTTAGGCATGCTTCCGTTGCAAGAAGGAAACTTGCCCCAAGTGAATAAGGGAGACGCCGTTCTTGTGCAGGTGACAAGGACCGCAAATCCGGGGGAAGGGAAGGGGGTGCGCCTGACACGACTCATCACTCTTTCATTAGGGCCGCTCCTTTATACGCCATTCAAGCCTGGATTTAATCTTTCGAAGAAACTTAAAGAGCGAGAAGTGTTTAAGACTTTTTTTGATATAAAAAAGGAAGAAGGACTTGTCGTGCGCCATTGGGCCGTTCCTGATGATTCATTACGCAAGCAGCTTCTTGAGCTTAGAGAGGAATGGGAGAGCCTTCAAAAGCAACTCAATGCAAAGCCTCCCGTTTGTTTAATCCCTGCACCTGATATGCTGACACGTATTCTAAGATCAATGAACTCTTCTGATACGCTTCGTGTCGATAATTTACAAATTCAGGCGAAATCGAAGGGAGTGGCTACGTATTCGAAAGAAACCGCATTCGATGACCGATGTGAAGAAGCGTGGGAGAGTCTTCAGGAATCTGAAATTTCAATTCCCCAAGGCGGGACGCTCTATATTGAGGAAACCCGAGGACTTACGGTGATTGATGTGAATAGTCAAGGCGCCCTTCGTCAATCTGAGCTCTTTAACCGCAAAGCCATTAAAGAAGCCTTGCGACAAATTCAACTGCGGGATCTCGGTGGTAAAATTGTGCTCGATCTCATCGATTCGCCTAAGGCGCTAGACCCGCTCATTAAAGGCTTATCTCTCCCTTCAAACCTAGAGATTTGGGGGTTGTCAACCATGGGTCTTCTTGAGATGATACGAAGACGGAGGCGGCTCTCATTACCCCAGCGGCTAAATCTACAATTAAATTAAGGATAAGTGATTATGGAATCAAAGTGCCCCATTTGTAAAAAGCCAACAGTACATGAGTTCAGACCCTTCTGCTCAAAGAGATGTGCGCAAATTGATCTCGGCCATTGGTTCCGTGGCGATTACAAGATTGAGGGGGAGGAAGAAGTAAAGGATGAAGAAGGAGTTGATGAGGAGAAAGAGTAACAAAATACACTCCTTCACACTCTCCTATTTCTCCCAAAATTAATATAATTCTATCCCCGTTAAAAATCGATTGTCATCTTTGATCCTTGACGCTACAAATAGGTGGCAAATCATTCAGGGAAGAGGACCGCAATGGATTTTATAATGAGTTTAGGCTGGTATGTAATACCTTTTCTTGTTGTGTTGTCTATTCTCGTCTTCGTTCATGAACTCGGTCACTATTTGGTGGCACGCTATAATGGCGTTGGTGTTGATGTCTTCTCAATCGGATTCGGACCTGAAGTTTTTGGCTGGAATGATAAGGCCGGAACGCGCTGGAAGGTCAGTTGGTTTCCTTTAGGCGGTTACGTTAAAATGGTCGGGGATGCGGATGCGGCCAGTACTCCTGACAAAGAAGCTCTCAAGAAAATGAATGCGGAACTCCGCTCAAAATCCCTCTATTATAAAACGGTCTGGCAGCGTATTGCTGTGTCAATTGCGGGGCCTGCGGCTAATTACCTTTTTGCAATACTCGTATTTTCAGTGCTTTTCGCAACGGTGGGTCAGAGATTTACTCTGCCAATCATTGAAGGGATTCAAGAAAACAGCGCCGCTGCAAAAGCTGGGATTCAACCCGGTGATCACGTTAAGTCCATCGCTGGGCAGAAAATAGAACGATTTGAAGACCTTCAAATGATTGTTCACGAGCGTCCAGGGGAAAGTCTAGACATTATTGTGGACCGCAATGGCCATATATTGAATCTTACAGCTGTCCCGACTCTATCCGAGATTAAGGACAATTTTGGTCATGTTACGAAAGCAGGGTTGTTGGGTGTTAAGGGCTCCAAGCCTGGATTTATTCAACGGTCATGGTACAATTCTTGGTACTATGCCACAAAGGAAACCTACAATTTAAGCGTATCAACTCTAAAGGCACTTGGACAAATTATTATAGGCACAAAATCCGCTGATGGATTAGGTGGACCGCTTCGTATTGCACAAATGTCTGGAGAGGTTGCCCAGTCAGGAATGGTTGCCTTGATTTGGTTTATGGCATTATTATCCGTAAACCTGGGTCTTATAAACTTGTTTCCCGTTCCAATGCTCGATGGTGGACATTTGTTGTTTTATGTTTTTGAAGTTATTCGTGGGAAACCTTTGTCGGAGAAAGCTCAGGAATGGGGCTTCCGCATAGGGTTTGGATTGATTATAGCATTGATGCTATTTTCCACCTGGAATGATTTAATTCAGATATTTTTTAAATAAAGTGGGGTTTAAGTGTTGAAAAGGTTTCTTTTCTTAGTATTTGCTGTAGGGTTTATTTCACTTAACAGTGAAGTGCGTGCAAATGAAGTTGTAAATGCAATAGAAATTGAAGGAAACCGAAGGGTTGAAACCCCCACAATTCTGAGTTACATCGACATAAAAATGGGCGAACCCGTTACTGATGATATGATTGATGATATCCTCAAGAATCTCTTCGCAACGAGCCTCTTTGCTGACGTTATCATTGTCCAAAAGGGCGATAAGCTTGTTATCAAAGTCGTTGAAAACAAAATCATCAACCAGATTACCTTTGAAGGAAATGACAAGCTTAAAGACGATATTATCAAATCTGAAATAGGCTTAAAACCAAGGCAAGTCTATACACCAGCAAAAGCACAAGAAGCGGCTCAAAAAATTCGAGACATGTATCGGTTGAGTGGTCGTTATGGAGCAAAGGTTGTCCCTAAGATTGTTGAACGTGAGCAAAGTCGTGTTGACCTTGTCTTTGAAATTGATGAGGGAAAGCCAACAAAAATCAACAAAATTATTTTTGTGGGTAATGATCATTTTAGCTCATCTACCCTTTCTGGGATCATTTTAACGAAGGAATCAGCTTGGTATCGATTCTTTAGTTCAGACGATACATACGATCCCGATCGTCTTTCTTATGATAAAGAAGTGTTGAGAAGATATTATCGTGAGAAAGGTTATGCTGATTTCAAAGTGGACTCTGTCGTTGCTGAATTGGATCCAGATGATCAAGAATTCTACATTACTTACACACTCAATGAAGGTAAGCGGTACAAGTTCGGAAATGTAAAGATTACAAATAAATTACCGAAACTTCCCTCGGAGTGTCTCAAGGACCTTGTAACTTTCGAAAAATGTGAGTGGTTTAATAGTAAGGAAGTGGAAAAGAGCGTAGATAAACTCGTAAATGCGATTGGTGAAAAGGGCTTTGCATTCGTTGAGGTTGAGCCTGTTTTTAAACGCAATCCTGAAACATTGACAATAGACGTTGACCTTGTTGTTAAAGAGGGACGTCATGTTTACATTAATCGAATCAACATCATAGGAAATGACAGAACAGATGATGAAGTCATTCGCCGTGAGTTTAGGCTTGCTGAAGGAGATGCGTTCAACAGTGCTAAACTAAAGCGTTCTGAACAACGTCTTCAAAACTTGGATTATTTTAAGAAAGTGGACATTAAACAAGAGGAAACCGCAGCTTGTGATAAAATTGATCTGAAGGTTGATGTTGAGGATAAACCGACAGGGTCTCTGCAATTCTCAGCAGGGTATTCAACTGTTGATAGTATTATGGGAAGCGTTACAATGAACGAACGTAACCTTATGGGTAAGGGCTATGACCTCTATGGATCTGCGATGGTCTCTATGCGAGCTATGGACTTCCACACTGGATTTACAAATCCTTATTTTCTTGGAAGACCCTTATCTGCGGGAGTCGATATCTTTCACTCATCACGTAAGTATTCAACGAAAGGGA
>JABDDK010000046.1 GCA_013287665.1 Alphaproteobacteria bacterium | reverse complement strand
AGAGGTCGACCCGCAGGGTCGGGTGAGGGGGACTAAAAATCATCTACTTCAAGAACGCGTGTGCCAGTTGTCTCCCCCCTCACCCGCCTCTTCGATGCGACCTCTCCCACCAGGGGAGAGGTGAAAAAGTGCAATTATTCGTTCTTCCAACACCCTTCAACGTGGTCATTTACCATTCCTATAGCTTGCATGTAGGCATACATTATGGTGGATCCAACAAAGGTCATCCCGCGCTTTTTAAGATCTTTTGATAAGGCATCACTCTCCGGTGTAGTGACAGGCACTTCCTTGAAGCTCTTCAAATTGTGATGGATCGTTTTGCCATTTACAAATCCCCAGACATATGTATCAAAAGACCCAAACTCTTGTTGGATGGACAGGAAGACTTGCGCATTTTTGCGAGCACTATAGATCTTCAAACGATTCCGAATGATCTCTGGGTTTTCCCTGAGTAAATCTAATTCTGCATCACTCATAGCCGCAACTTTAGCAGGATCAAACTGATGAAAGGCCTTTCGGTACCCAGATCTCTTTTTCAGAACCGTCTCCCAGGAAAGACCCGCTTGCGCTCCCTCCAGAACAAGCATCTCAAACAAGTGCTGGTCATCATGGGAAGGAACGCCCCACTCAAGATCGTGGTATTCCGCGTAAAACTCTTTTCCAGCTTCTCCACCGAAGCAACGCTTTTTATGTGGCATTTAGTCTTTACTCTACCTCTTCAAATTTTCATTTGCAAAATCCCAGTTCACCAGGTGATCGAGGAACAGTGTAACATAGTCCTTCCGGAGATTTTGATAATCTAGGTAATAGGCATGCTCCCACACATCGCACGTCAGCAAGGCTTTTTCGCCATGAATCATCGGTAAATCCGCGTCTGGGGTGGGGACTATTTTTAACTTCCCGTCTTTATCTAACACAAGCCAAACCCAACCGCTTCCAAAAAGCTTCGTGCCAGTTTCAATGAACTGCTTCTTAAACTCAGCGTAACCGCCAAAAGTTTTTGTGATGAGATCGGCAATCGCCCCTTTCGGCTCCCCTCCCCCTTTGGCCATCATGGAATTCCAGTAGAAAGTGTGATTCCAATCCTGAGCCGCGTTATTAAAGACGGTTTTAAGTTCAGGATCACTCGCACTCTTTTCAATGACTTGATCAAGTGTGAGGCCTATCAGTCCCTTCTCTTGCGCAAGCTTATTCAAGTTATCAACGTATCCTCTGTGATGCTTTTCATAATGAAAGAAAAGTGTCCTTTCAGAGATATAAGGCTCAAGTGCTTTTTTATCATAGGGGAGTGGCGGAAGTGTAAACGCTGGCTTCGTTTCAGCTGCGAAGGCTGTAAAGCTCACTATTAATGAACTTACGAATATAAATACGGATGCTATTTTTTTCATCTTCTTCTCCCAGAAATATGTTTCTTAAAAATTAGCTTATATATTTATCGTTGTCTATGTATGATACCATCACCTTTCAGAGACTTAATTGAATACGATGCTTCTGAGTCACGACTTGAACACTTTCTGTGAACATCCGAAGTCCTCCCCTCCAATCATGGAGTGTAAAGTAGGGATTAGTAAGATCGATGGCCGTGACAAACATATCCTCAGCTGTGTTAAAATGATGACCGGATGCAACGCTTGGAGCAATATAAAAGAGTTTTCCCCCATAGAGTGCTGCACTTGTTCGATGATAATGACCAGCAACGATTCTTATGACATTTGGGGATGACTCAATCAATTTTTCAAAATCACCTTCGACTTGACACTCCATTTCATCGATACGCTTTTGGCCAACTTTCATAGGAAAATGATGCATAAAAATTAAGGTCGGTTTTGTTGTGTTCTCTTTTAATTTTTCTTCAAGCCACGAAAGTTGGTCTTGAGATAAGAGACCGTATTCTTGACCGGGAACGTTCGTATCAAGGGCGATAAGTCGCACGGGATACTCATCAATAACATAATGAATATTTCCATCTTTAGGCATGTATGATTTATCTGAAAACGCGTCACGCATATTTTCTCGATCATCATGATTTCCAGGAATAATATACACTGGCATCAGCAGTGGTTTTAATAGGTCCTTTAAATGTCGATAGGCATCCCGCCCACCTTTATCAATGGCGTCACCTGTAAAAAGCACAACATCAGGAAGAGGATTGAGTTCATTTATACGTTCAACAACAAGCTTCAGACGATTCGCTGTGTCTGTTTCAGGCATATTCTTATAGGATTGACCTTTTGGCACAATATGGGTATCCGTAATTTGTGCGATAATCATTATGAATCCTTATCCATTAGAAAAATTTAACATAGCAATTGTTGGTCAAAAAAAAAATCAAATAATTGAAAAAAACCTCTTGACCCTAACCTTACGTCATACCCTAGCCTCTCGAATAAGGAGAAAAAACGATGACTCAATGGTATGTAAAAGAACTGAGTAAGTTGACGAACGTATCGGTGCGAACACTGCACCATTACGATAAAATCGGTTTGCTAAAACCATCTATACGTCTTGAGAACAATTATCGTTCTTACTCTGAAAAGGATTTATTGAAGTTACAACAGATTATCGCCTTAAAGTTCTTTGGCTTTGAGCTAGGGCGCATCAAAACCTTGATGCAGGAAGAGATCAATATTTTTGATCATTTCCGTGCCCAGCAAGATTTCCTTGAAAAACAGGTGAAATCTTTGCAAGCCGCAAGCGGAACCCTTGAGACGATTCTCTGTGAAAGTGGCTCCTCTAAATCGATCCCGTGGGAAACCATACTTAAACTGATAGAGGTATATCAAATGACGACAGAACTAAAAAACGCTTGGGTTGTTAAGGCCCTTGACTCAACAGAGCTCAAAGAATATGCGAGCTTTGAAAAAAATCTATATGCCACCCATACAGAAGAAGAATCAGAAGCTTCTCGTAAAAAGTGGTTGGACTTGGTCAAAGATGTTGAGGCCAATTTGGATAAGGATCCAGCTAGTGATATTGGAGCTGAAATTGGCCGACGCTGTATGGAGTGGACAAACAATGTGTTCTCCAAAAAGGACGCCGCCATAAAAAAAGCCATTTGGGAAAAGGGGTTTAAAGGGGGGCATACGGAAGTACCGCCGCAAGTTGTCGCTTGGTTAGATAAGGCAACAAATGAGTACTGGAGAAGACGTGTTTATGCCATTTTAGATCAAGTTGGGAACTCTCCAACAGACGCTCTTCTCAAATCGTGGAATGATCTTCTCACGGAAATTTGTGGAGACGAACCCACTCATAAGGACTCAGTTATTGAGGCCGTTATGGTTGATAATCATATCAGTCAGATTGCTAAAGAGTGGGTAAAAAAGAGGTCTTAAGATACCATGACGGGGATCAGAATTGTTCTGATCCCTACATGTATTTTTTCTTAATTTTTAATGCAAATCCACTGAAGAAAATAAAGGCTGCTCCCAAAATGATAAGAGAAATCGGCCAACCCACAGAATTCACAAAATGCAGCATCGTATAACGGCCGATATAAGCGATGAGGCCCATTGTGCTTACAAACAAAACAGCTTTGCTTTTGACAAGGGTACTCACATAAATGGCAAGACAACACAGGCCTAGGAAAAGGACCTCGAAAGGGGTTTTGTAAACCCATCCATAAAACCCTCCTAAAAAACTAACCGTTGAGACAAAGTACCAGAATCCAATCCCAGGCTTGTAAGTTGCTTTTGTAAATGAGTATATCAGGAGAAATAAAGAGGTTCCGAGGACCACAGAAACCGTATTCGAATTGAAATCTAAATAATCAAAGAGCGTCGCAACAAAACCGTAACCAAAAAACAATGTAAAAAAGAGCACAAGGTTAATACGTTTTTCCCAAAACGTAACGAGCTGTTGCACAAACATAATGCCGAAAACGAATAAGGTCGCTAAATGATAATCATTTGTGGCTTGAAATGTTTCGTTCAAAAAAACATAGAGCCCTGTGGGCTGTAGAATCGCAGAAATCAAGTAAAGCGCTTGGGTGACCTTATCATAGTTTTTGTTTTTTGATAAACCAAGGGCAACACAATAGCAGGAAAGACCGGATCCAAAGGTGAGCACAATTCTGAAGATACTCGATAGATCTTGCCAGAACATTGTTGTATAAACCCCAATCCCTGCAAAAATAAGGATTCCTCCAATATATGCAAGCATTTCAGAGGCATCAATCATCGACGCAGTGTGAGGTTTAACCTCTCCTCCTAGCACATTACTGATATCAGCAAGACTTAGTTTGTTATCAGCTGCGATCTGTTTTATCTGCTCTAGAGCTTGTTGGCGCTTATTCATTCTGGAATGACCCAACCCTCAAAACTCACGCTCCAATACCCCTCTTTTGGTGTGGGGATCCTATCTACTCGGCCTGATTTGCTAAGCGTTAAATAATTACGTCTGTTTCCTCCGAAGAAAAAGGGGAAAGAAAAATCATTGGTATCTGTCACAACTTTAAATCCATCTGGTGATTCAAGTGAAGTATCTAGGGATTTCAACGTAATTCCCTCAACACCAAATGATCGCGTTTCTCGTGAGGGAATCATCAGTTTCTCTTGAGCAGACTCAGCATATTTCAACTTTGTCACTTTCTTTGATTGAACATCAACCAAGTAGAGATCCAGGGGTGGCGCAGGTCTAGCCTTGTCAAATTCATTATAAATATCAACCGTCAATTTATCCGAAACGACACGTAAAGTCTCATTTGAGCGATATCCTCTGATTGAATAGATAAAATTGTATTTTGGGGCTGAGATGATATAAGAGGATATAAAAGGGACACCCGTAAAGATGAGCATCATCAATATAGGTAAGCCTAGCCCAATATAAAGAGCAGGATTCTTTTTAAATGCGTTTATCATTTTTCACCTATTGATCGAATTTAATTCTTGAAATTTACCACAGAATCGTCAACTTTGCATTAATTTTAACAAATAGAAAGAAAGCCATGAAAACAAACTACAGGGAAGCCCTTGCTCTTCGCATTATTGACACATGGCTTGATTATAAATCCAGGTACAGCGGACTTCCAGGTTATCAAGTCTGTATTCGGAATAAGGGTCAGGTGATCTTTAATAAAGCTTATGGGCACGCCAACCTTAAAACGAAGAGAAAGCTTAAGACGGATGATCTCTTTCGCATTGCGTCTCAATCAAAGACTTTTACTAGCGCTGCTGTCCTCCAGCTTGTTCAAGACGGTCGCTTGACCCTTCAACAGACTGTCGTTGATCATCTTCCACAGCTTCGAAAGCATAAGGATGAGCGGTTTAAAAAAATAACCGTTCGTGACCTTTTATCTAATCGTTCAGGCATCTTTCGTGACGGGCTTGAGTCTACCTTTTGGGAACTCCATAAACCCTTTCTAAACAAAGAACAATTGCTTCAGGAAGTTCTTTCAGCAGACCTTATTTATGATCCAAATACATGCACAAAATATTCAAATATTGGGTACGCGTTGCTCGGTATCGTTCTTGAAAATGCAATGGGTATGCCATACTCAAAGGCAATGGATACCTTGGTTTTGCAGAAGCTTGAGGGCACTCACATCTATTCCGATTACGCTGAAGATATAAAACAAGTTTTTGCAGATGGTCACACGCGCCCCTTCTTCGAAGGCAAGCGGCTGCCCCTCAAACACGCATCAGCCAATGCAATTTCCCCCGCAACTGGTTTTTGCGCTTCTGCAGAAGATACGAGTTTATTCTTTGATACCTTTCTTCTGGGAAAGGGACTCACAAACAAGGACCTCCAACAAGAGCTTTTATCCATGAACTGGCCTGTTACAAATTCCTCAAATGAAAGATATGGGTATGGGCTTGGCTTTAATAAGATATCCGACATTGAACTCATGGGTCATAGCGGAGGATACCCAGGGTTTTCCACGCAAACTCTTCATCCCGTCGGAACTGACTCTATCATAAGCTTCTTTATGAATACGAATGAGTATATTCCAGGCCAGGCTCTTATTTCCATTATTAAAGTACTCAATAAAATAAACGATACGTTTACAGAAAATGAAGCAAAGGAGGCGAACGTCAGCGAACCTCTCATGAACAAATGGGGTGGTCGCATTTTTGTAGTGAGTAAAACGAAGGGATTATCATTTCCCCTTGATTTCTGGTCATTTGATTCTCTTTATTTTTCAAGTCGAAATGGAGAAAACTACACTTGCGAGAAACAAAATGGTATTGATAACATTGGTGAAATTCTTACATTCACAAAAGACAAGCAAGGCAAGATACTTTCAGCTCACTGGGGAGCCAGTTCATTCCCTCTCGAAGACGTGTTTTTTGAGAACATTAAAAAGACTCTGATGTAGACTTAAATCACGAGGCATCTATTGCAGTTCCAAGTATACTTAAAATATATTTTTATAAATTAATAGTATTTTAATAGTAATATTATATATTACTTAAATTATTCAAAATAATTTGGATAATAAAACTGCACTCGGAGGATAAAATGAAACACTTAACCCTTCTTCTCACAACGACACTCGCTTTAAGCTCAACGGGGGCTGATGCACGCTTTGATGCGGATAATGCCTTTTATGGGGCGAAAAGCATTGACGATCCGCATCTCACCCAACGAAAAGTTTTGCTTGAAAAGAAAATGCAGCTCGAACCAGATCGTCGGAAACAAGGCGTTTATCAACAGGAATTAGAGACTCTTGATAATTTCCTTTTCTATAAATTTACCCCCTTTAAACGAAGCAAAGCGCCAACTCCAACTGAGCGAGACTTTGAAAATGCACTTGATAGGACCACGGCAGAATGGAAAGACCTGTATATAACTGCAATGAAGCGAAGGAAGACCTTTGTTGGGAAGTTTGATCCAAATACAGCGTCTATTCCTGATTTCAAGAGACGATGGATTTACTTGATTGAAAAGGATAAATTGCGGGAAACGAAAATTGCCCCCTCGTCTGCACCGGGGAGCATTGGTGAATATGCATTGCCTCTCGAAGATGATGTCATGGAAAGCAAATCCTATCAAAGAGGTCTTGAGGATCTTAAAAACTGGTATAACGAAGTTCTGAAGAATAGAAGCTTGTATCACCAGGCAATGGAAAATAAAAGGAAGCTGAAAGTCGTGGATGAATTGTAGAACTCTCGCCCGACGTTACTGCTTTCAAGTGGCTTCGTCGGGCACCATATACGTATCTTTCATAAAAAAAGTGTTCCATTGTTGGGATACAGACGGTAATTTCAGAAGAATAAAAGAGTCTATTTTGAGGATAGCTATCATGAACTTTTACCACCTGCTTTTGATAAGTCTGGTTCTGCCAGCGACACCACTCCAAGCTATGAATACATCAGCACCGTTTGATAATGAGTTGAAGGAAATGGGAAACCATGTCGCAAGACCTCAATTGGATAATCAAGAAGAAGTTGGACTTTTAGAGGAGGACGTAAGTTCATTCGCTATTGATGAAGATCAAGGACCGATTGATTCTTGGAGCAGAACAGCTCCTCAAAAGGCAGAAGAGAAGAGCACACACTCTGATGAGGAAGGTGAAGAGAAAGAACAAAATGAACCCGTAAGAATAGTTGAACGGGTTGATGACATTCGATTTAGACGTGGTCCTGACTTAAATCCAAACACAACCGATTTAAGCGTGGGAGATTGCGCTCTCTCGCCTAAGGAACGTGCGGTTATCGGTCAATTGAAATCTCTTCGCCATATTTCTATTGTTCGCTATCTACAAAATGAGAAACATGGAGGAAGACCTGGGCTTTCAACCTTACTTATAGAAAATGATTCTGTAAGAAGTTTATCTTTATACGAGTCTCAGATTTCACCTGAGTATTTAGAACGATTGTGGCCTCACTTTATATCGCTGACTCATTTAGATTTGCGTAACGTCCCTGTTTCTAATTATACTGCCTTGGAGCTGGCAAAAACGCCCCTACCTTCTTTACAGTGCTTAGCCCTCTGGGCCAAAACACAATCGGCTCAAGAAGATAAAAGTGGGCACGCTGTTCCCATGAATGGTTATAAGGCTCTTTTTAGGACATTACGTTGGGTACAAACCTTCCAACTCACCGCAAACTGGTCGACTCAATCGAATATGAACACATATTTGGACTTAGCTTTTGAGCCTCTACAGTCCCTTCGAAGATTATTTGTGCACAATAAAGAAGCGGGTCTGGGCAAGACACAGGCCCTACATATTGTACGAACCCGAAAAGACTTAAGAGAATTAAGATTATTTAATTTTGACGGTATCGATGATGAGGTCGCGCAAGCCATTGCGGAGCATCATCCTAACCTTGCTTCTTTAACCATACCCAATTGGAGCGGAAGTAATAGTGCTATAGAGTCAACTGGTGCAACATCAATAGCCCGCTTACATAAGCTCCGTGTCCTTGATTTGAGAGGGCATCGAATAGAATCTCCCGGCGTTCTCGCGATGGCTGAGAACCTAAGGCGTCTGCAAGTTTTAGATTTAAGGGACAATTATGTCCCCCTTTGGCTAGTCGTTACGTCTGTCAGGCGCCCCGCTCCTTTAGAGTTGGATGCAGTTATCGCTATCAGTAAACTCTCTAGACTCACAGGGTTGGGGATCAGCGGAAACAAGGTGGGGGATACAGAATTTAAGCATCTTGTAAATCTTAAAAATCTCAGAGAACTCTATTTTGCGGAATCATTTTCACCTTTTGCTAAATATGTATATGCCAGCCATCCCGTAACGGCAGAGGGTTTACGTGCATTCTGTCAACAGCTACCGCAGTTGTGTAAACTCACTCTGTCTACCGCTCAAACGAGAGGATTGGATGATGCCGATCGTATTACGCTTCGTGATGCTGTTTTTCGCCATACTAATTTGGGAAGCCTTACAAAACCAATGGTTTATTAAAAGAATGAGATTTAGGTGACACTTTTTTCATTTGAAGGGGTAATTGAGGGAGAAATTTTGGCACCAGCCCGCATCTGTGAATCATAGAATGATCATTATAATGACCATATAGCTATTACACGGACATCATAATGGACAATTTGATAATTAAGAGGGTAGTTATCTACACTTTATTTAAACCCATAACATTTGATTTCGTTATAAGAGCGATATGATCGTACTACAAAATATTAATGGTTTGAGTTTTTTCACTTTGCTCCCCATATGCTCCCCCGGAGCTTTTGGGACTTTACCAGCCCGCCTACGCTAAAGCTTCGGCGCGCAGCCTCCGCTCTTACGAGCTACGTCGGACAAGTGCCAGCCGAAGCTCGTAAGAGCGAAGGCTGGTAGGCGATGAGGGATTTGAACCCCCGACCCTCTCGGTGTAAACGAGATGTTTCATGCTTTACCTACCTTCTCGAAATTATAAAAAGCTTTACGAAACCGTGCATTTCTGGTAATCATGATTTTACGAATGTTTATCAATTTGTGCCAAAATAGCTCTCTAAAGTATCCCCGGAGTATCCCCGGGATACCGAAAAAAAGATAAGAGTTTCATCATTGGCCATTGAACGAAGGGAGATAAAAAATGCGGGATAAAAACTTTAACTTCACAAAAAAAACCTTAGAATCTCTTCCGTTGCCCGAGCCAGGAAAGCGGTTCTATGTTTATGACACGAAGGTGAGAGGCCTCGAATTTATGATCACGGCACACGGTTCATCGTCTTTCAAAGTATACCGGAAGTTTAATGGAAAGCCTGTTCGTATCACTTTGGGCAAATTTCCTGAGATGTCTATTGAACAAGCTCGACAAGAGGCGCAAAAGGTTACTACGGATTTGCTGAAGGGTAAAAATCCCAATGAAGAAAAGAAGAAACTTCGTGCAGAAACCACTCTTGAAGAGATGTTTTCCGAGTATATGAACCGCTACAGCAAACACAATAATAAAACATGGAAATCCGATGAACGTGATGTGCCTCGATTTTTGGGCCATTTATTCCCAAGAAAACTTTCAGCTATTTCCAAACACGAAATCCAAATCATCCATGAGAAAATTAGACAAGACAATGGTCTGTATCAAGCAAATCGTCTTCTTGACAGAATTAAGGCTATCTATAACAAGGCTATAGAATGGGGGTGGGAAGGAGTTAATCCTGCATATGGTGTTAAGAAGTTTAAGGAGAAATCCAGAGATCGGTTTTTGCATCCCGATGAGCTCCCTCGTTTCTTTGAGAGCTTAGATAGCGAGTCTAACGACACCATTCGTGACTATGTGTATGTATCTCTTTTTACGGGAGCACGAAAGTCAAACGTTCTCGCCATGAAGTGGGATGAGATTCACATTGAGCGCAAAGAATGGCTGATTCCAGAAACGAAGAATGGAGAGCCATTACGCGTTCACCTTGTGGAAACTGTGATTGATATATTACAAAGTCGTTTAGAAAAGTATGGCAACAAAGAATGGGTGTTTGAGGGGGCCGGTGTTTCGGGTCACCTAATGGAGCCGAAAGCTGGGTGGAAGCGCATTCTGAACCGAGCCAACATTAAAGATCTCAGGATCCATGATTTGAGGCGCACTTTGGGCAGCTGGCAAGCTGCAACAGGAGCGAACAGCTTTATGATAGGAAAGTCCCTTGGCCATAAGAATAGCCAATCCACGGCCGTCTATGCGCGACTGAACATCGATCCCGTGAGAGAATCTGTTGAGAAAGCCACTCAGGCTATGCTAGGAATGATGAAGAAAGGTGGCACGACCGATGATCTACCGACAGAGCTTTGAGAACTTCTCTTCTAAGTATCTTGAGAAATACCAT
>JABDDK010000045.1 GCA_013287665.1 Alphaproteobacteria bacterium | reverse complement strand
ACATGAAATACATTGCAACCCTAGTTTTGTTGATCCTATCTCTTTCATCCCTCAATGCAGCTACCCTTAAAGTTGGCGTTACAGCAGGTCCCCATGCGATGATTATGGAAAAGGTAAAAGAGTTGGCAAAAGCTGAAGGGGTCGACGTGCAAGTCATTGAATTTAATGACTTTATTTTACCAAACATCGCCCTGAATGATAAAGAAATTGATATGAATTCCTATCAACATCAGCCCTTTTTGGATGAACAAGTCAAAACCCGTGGTTATAAAATAAAATCAGCAGGAAAAACCGTTTTAATGCCGCTCGGAATCTATAGCAAAAAGATCAAAAATCTGACTGAAATTAAAGATAAATCTCAAGTCGCTATTCCCAACGACCCAACCAATGGCGGAAGAGCGTTGAAACTCTTAGAGAAAGTCGGGTTGCTTAAATTAAAGCCTGTTGAGAATCCCTCAATATTAGATATTGTTGAAAATCCAAAGAATTTAAAAATCATTGAAATTGATGCTCCTCAAGTCCCACGAACACTAGAGGATGTAGCGGCGGCTGTCATTAATACGGACTGGGTTCATGTCGCAGGTCTTGACCCTCAAACAGCAATAGCTTTTGAAGATAAAAACTCTCCTTACGCCAATGTCATTGCGATACGGATGGATGAAACGCGTCCTGAAGTCACAAAGCTAATTAAGATCTACCAAAGTGAGCCTGTGAAGACGTATATCAACGAAACCTTTAAGGGAGCTATTATTCCAGCTTGGTAAATAAAATGCGGGGGAGAATTTCATTTGTATGTCTATTATAAAAAACAACTTTTTTTAAGTATAGCATTTATCTTTATTTCGTTAAATCAAGCTCATGCTGTCGATTGGACTGGGGGGACAAGCGATTGGAACACAGCGGGAAACTGGACACCAGCAAATGTTCCTTCCGTCTACGACACTGCTACTTTTGGCAATGCGCTTCCGCTTGATATCTCACTGTCAACGATTACCCGTATCGGTCAGATGACATTTAATCCAGGATCCAGTGCCTATACATTCACGACAAATAGATATGGATTTCAAATAACCCAACATGGAATTGTGAATGGTTCAGGAAACATTCAAACATTTAATATTCCTCTTTCTGGATCCGTTGTATTTCTAGACAATGCAACAGCCGGATCAAACATAACCTTTAATACCACTGGAACCTTGGGGTTTTTTAATACCTCCTCAGCTGAGAACTCAACCATTATAATAGCGGCAGGGGCTCAAGCAGGATTTAACGATTCATCAACGGCGAAATCGTCAAGCATAACGAATGCGGGATCTTTTATATTTAGTGATAGTTCAACGGGTGCAAGCTCAACAATGACCAACGCAAATGGCGGAAGTTTAAGTTTTCAAGACACATCAACGGCAGGATCTTCAAACATTACCAATGAGGGGACGTGCCAATTTTTGGTGAATGCAACAGCCGGGAATGCCACGATTACCAACAATACAGGAGCTCACATAACGTTTGACAACACTTCTTCTGCCGGCACGGCCACAATGACCAATTCGGGGAATTTATCATTCGTAACCGCCTCTTCAGCAAGTAGCTCAACGTTGCGCAATAACAGAAGTGGAAACCTCACTTTTCAAAACGGCGCAACCGCTGGAAATGCCTCTATCACAAATGCAGGAACTTTGACATTTATGAATGGATCCTGTGCAGGGAATTCAACAATTAATAATTCGGGCACCCTTAAATTTTCAGACGATGCCTCTGCCGGAAATTCAAGCATTTCGAATTCTGCAGGCTCTACCCTTGACCTTACTTCTTTAAGTTCTGACATTAATATTGGAAACTTATCCGGCGCTGGCAATATACTGTTAGGGTCAAATCTGTTAGCAACAGGAGGGCTCAACCAAAACACCACTCTCAGCGGCATCATAAGCGGCACAGGGGACCTTATAAAGGAAGGCACGGGAACTCTTACCCTTACAGGGTCAAACACCTACTCTGGAAGCACTACGATTAAAAATGGAGGCTTAATGAATAAGGGGAGTCTAGCCTCAACTGTGACAGTGAATTCAGGAGCAACTTATACAGGCAATGGTACTTCCCTTTCTCTTGTAAACTCAGGAACAGTTTCTCCATCAAGCACCCTCACCGTTACGGGGAGTTATACCCAAAGCCCAACGGGTACCTATGATGTAGGGATAGGTTCATCAGGTACAGGTTTACTCAGTGTTTCTGGAACTGCGTCTTTGAATGGAACCTTAAATATCAACGTTGTGGGAAATATGGGAGAGATTGCTAATAAAACATTCACTATCCTCACGGCACATCAAGGCGTCACTGGAACATTTCCTAATGTTGTTGCACCGCCCGTTCTTAAGTACGGGTTACAATACTTACCAAACAACGTCCTCATTAATGTACACGGTATCGGTTTTGCTCTTTTTGCAACAAGAGGTGATCCGGTTCATATTGATGCTCTTGTAAACACTCAAAAAGTTAATCATGATTTCCAGCATATCGTGCATACGTTAGTGAATGTATCAAGACAAGGACCAGAAGCGCTTTCCCACGCCATTTATCAACTCAGTCCTGACGTCTATCGGGAACTCGGCTTTCTGTCTTTTAATCAATCTAATCTTGCGCGTGAGACCACCCATACTCAACTGCATAAAGTCATTGATACTTTTTTTATCAAAGAATTCTCTCATAAAGAGGTGAGTCCCAATCAAGTCCTTAAACTGCAAGCTCTCAACAGACAGAACGCCTCACTTCGCAGTCCCATAGCTTTAGCAAATGAGCGGCGTCAAAAGATAAATCCGGCATTTGGGATGCAACAAACCGAAAAACTCATTATTAACAATATCCCCATATGTCACACCATAAAGTTAGGGAAATCTAACGTGTGGATTGAACCTTTTGGACAAATTCAGCATAAGAAAAATTCAGGGCAAAGAGTAGGAACCAAAAGCAAAACCTATGGTACGAGTGCAGGTGCAGATACTCAAGTCCTGACCGGTACTTATGTGGGTGTGATGGGGGGGCTTATGAATACCCCTTTTCATTGGCAACAAGGCCGAGGAAGCGGCAAAGTTAGCAATACTTACGGTGGACTATACGGCCTGTGGATAAGCAAATCTGGACTTTATTTGGATGCTCAAGCCATTGCGGGAGCGACCCGCTATCGGACCCATCGTCATATTATTTTTGACTCCATTAATAGAACGGCCCATCAAAGTCATAAAGGATTTAACATTTCAACAGATGTTGAGGCAGGCTATGTTGTGGCCGTGAATTCAACGGTTTTACAGCCTTATCTTAATGTGGGGTACGCCTCCATCCATGAGAATCGGCTCACAGAAAGGGGTGCGGGAAGCATCAACGTTCGGAGACCTCATAAAACATCGCAATTCTTAAGAACAGAACTCGGCTCTCTTTTCTCTCAAGTGTTTGTATGTGAGGAAACACTTATTTATCCGAGCTTGAGCCTCGCGTGGGTTCAAAAACGTCCCATCGGTTCAGGCAATACTGTAAACTACGGCTTTGAGAATCAAACGTTGATGTCGTCGGTAAAGGGCGATAATCGTGTTCGAAATTTGTTTAAGCCTGGTCTCTCCCTCACCACCGAATTTAAAGACGGTCTTTATTTTATTGGAGACATTAGTGGTGAGGTCGGAAATGGCGAAAAGTCAGGTGAACTCATGCTCACGATGGGTTATAATTTTTAGCCTACAGCACCTTCTCCAAAAACTCCCGAGCCCGAGGGGATGTGGGCGCTTTAAAAAAGGCTTTACTTGGTGAATCTTCTACAAGAATTCCATCTTCTAGAAACCACACACGGTCTGCGACTTCGCGCGCAAAACCCATTTCATGCGTCACGATCACCATCGTCATCCCTGTGTGCGCTAAGCCTTTGATTACATTCAATACTTCCTTGACCATCTCAGGATCAAGGGCCGACGTGGGCTCATCAAAGAGCATCGCTTCAGGCTCCATCGCTAAGGCACGCGCAATAGCTGCTCTCTGCTTCTGACCTCCTGACAAATGAGGGGGATAGGTCTTATGCTTATCGGCAAGCCCTACTTTCTTAAGCATAGCCTTCCCTAAAACCTCAGCTTTCTTTCGAGGAATCTTCTTTACCTTCATAGGCGCATAGATGACATTCTCAAGGGTTGTCATATGGGGGAAAAGATTAAATTGTTGAAAGACCATTCCCATTTTTGTGCGAACATTCTCAATATTCACGCGTCCTTCGTTAATACACTCCCCATCAATAAAAACCTTTCCTTCAGTTGGAACCTCAAGAAGATTAATAGAGCGCAGCAGAGTTGATTTTCCTGACCCTGAAGGGCCTATAATAGCAAGCACTTCCCCTTGGGGGATCTCCCCTGTTATTCCTTTGAGGACTTCATGGGCTCCAAAGAACTTATGAATATTTTCTAGACGAATCATATCGTTTTCAACTTCTTTTCAAGAATTTTAGCGGCAAAAGTTAAGATCATAACTAAAATATAGTACAAGAAACCCGCAATGAGTAAAGGCTCGAAATAGAGATAGGTCTCACTGGAAACAATATTTGCGCGCCTTAAAATATCGGCCCCTCCAATAACGGAAATCAGTGAGGACTCTTTCACCAGGTCAATCGCTTCATTCACCAAAGAGGGAAGAATGGTACGGAGGGCTTGGGGAAGGACAATGTCTTTCATAATCAGGTGATAGGGTATACCTAAGGATAAAGCGGCTTCTTTTTGGCCCTTATCAACTGAGTTGATTCCTGCTCTGATATGTTCGGAAACGTAAGCCCCAGAGTTTAAGGTAAAGGTTATAATACCAGCTTCCCAAATGGAAATCATATAGCCCGTCAATTGAGGGGTTGCAAAGTAAATAACAGTCAATTGAAGAAGTAAGGGTGTTCCCCTAAAGAGGGAGGTATAGAAACTAGAAAGCCATCTTAGGGAACTGATATGACCAACCTTGAATAAGGCCAGAACTGTTCCCCATAGAAAGCCGAAGAACAAGGAAACACTTGTATAAGCAAGTGTGACTTGGACTCCCTCTAAGATGTAAGGAACGGATGGCCATATCCTTTCAAAATCAAGCAGGATCACTTATTCATCCATTTCTGTGCGTACTGCTGTATATCTTCAATCATCGTACCAAGAGCCTCATTCGTGGGTTTCACCAATGGTGACCCCTTAGGAAATGCGATGACAAACGATTCACCTTGGACTTCTAAGGCAACAGCCTTAATACCAATGGTTGAAGCTGCAATTTTTTTAGCTTCTGAAAGCCCGATCAACACGGCATCAATTCGACCATTTTTTAATTCTTGAATTAGGTCACCCCCTTTATTCAAGGTTATTAAATTTATATTCTCATTAATACTTCTCCATTTCTTTCCCATGACTTCATGTGTACTTCCCAGCTGCACACCAAGCTTTTGCCCCGAAAGATCCTTTTCTGATCCGATAACTGACTCTTCAGACACAAGCAAAGCAATTTTATCCGTATAGTATGGATTAGACAAATCGATCGTTTTCCGACGTTCATCTGTCCCAGTCAGTCCAGCAATGGCCATGTCAGCACGGCCTGATTGAAGAGCTGGAATGATGGTTGAAAATTCTCCCTCTATAATTTTAATTTTTCTGCCTAGTTTTTCACCTAATTTATGAACAACATCGATATCGAAACCAATGACCTTGTCCCCTCCTTTTGATGTGTCTTTAAACTCAAATGGTGGATTATCAGGTGACGTAATGACAATAATGGGAGGTACACGTTCATCTTTTTTGGAGTCTCCGCAAGCGACTAATGCAAATAAGCAACAAAAATATATGAATCTCAACATGTTAAGCTCCTTTATGAGAAAGTATTGTTAAGCCAACGCTTAGGCTAATTGATATTACCAGTAGAAAAGGATATTCTCGAGAAGATGTAAAGGGTAAAATTCAAAAACAAACCAGTTGCAATTCAGCTCAATCCTTTTTATGGTACAGGCGACTTCCTTTGGGGCGTAGCCAAGTGGTAAGGCAGCGGTTTTTGGTACCGCCATCCGTAGGTTCGAATCCTACCGCCCCAGCCAAGCCAATGGCTTGGAGAAATCAGAATAGCAGAAATCAGTAATCAGAAAAAAAGGCGTCATCACCTCTCCCCTTGTGGGAGAGGTCGCCCCTTTAGGGGCGGGTGAGGGGAGGGTAGTTTCAGTAAAACTCTCTGTTAATGAGTAAGGACACAGATATTCTTAATCCATAATTCCTGTTTGCATTTGTATGAACGGCCCCCTCACCCGCTCTTCGAGCGACCTCTCCCACAAGGGGAGAGGTTTAATATCCCTACTTATTCTGCTGGCGCCTTAAAAAGGCTGGGATGTCAATTGCATCTTCCTCTGACTCGGCTTCATCCTGAATCGTCGACTGAACCGTCACTTGAGGACGCGGTCTTTTTGGTGTCTCTTGCTGGCGTACGGGAGATACCTTCCGACCCATGAGACGCTCTAGAAAGCTCAAGGCCCCTTTTGGCTCACGTTGTTGTTGGGGTGGCTGTGAATAGGCATAAGGATCCTGTGCCGGTGTTTCTTCCGTATATAAGGAATAAGGGGAAGGAGCCTCAACATCCATAAATCTAACTGCATTCTCATCTTCCGTATTCACGGACAGGGAGATTTCCTCATCAACGATTGAGTGAGTCTCAACTACCACTTCTTCTTCAACACGATTTGCAACATTGATCATTTCTTGTTCTAATTGAGCGATACGCGCTTTGCTATGGGCAGTTGCGGCTTGTGAGTCAATACCTGTTGCAACACATGAGACACGAATACGTCCCTCAAGGCTCTCATCAAATGTGGATCCAAAAATAATGTGAGCATCAGGGTCAACTTCTTCACGAATGCGATTAGCGGCCTCATCGACTTCATAGAGAGTCATATCGAGTCCGCCCGTAATATTGATAAGAACAGCTTTTGCCCCACGCATAGACACATCATCCAGAAGTGGGCTTGAAATAGCGGCCTCAGCAGATTCTATCGCACGACCTTCACCTTGGGCTTCACCCGTACCCATCATGGCTTTACCCATCATATCGCCCATCACAGCACGAACGTCAGCAAAGTCAAGATTGATAAGACCTGGTTTCATCATAAGATCCGTGACACTGCGCACACCGGAATACAAGACATCATCCGCCATTTTAAAGGCATCAGCAAAGGTCGTCTTTTCATTGGCGACTCTAAAGAGATTTTGGTTAGGAATAATAATAAGGGTATCCACATATTGCTGAAGTTCTTCAATCCCTTTTTCAGCTGTGCGCATACGGTTTGACCCTTCGAAATGGAATGGTTTTGTAACCACACCAATCGTAAGGATTCCTCTTTCACGAGCAAATTTTGCGATAACAGGGGCTGCACCCGTTCCGGTACCTCCACCCATACCAGCCGTCACAAAAAGCATGTGACTCCCTTCAATATATTTAAGTACGTCATCTATGCTTTCTTCAGCTGATGCTTTACCGACTTCAGGGTGTGATCCCGCGCCTAAGCCTTGAGTCGCTTCGAAACCAAGTTGAATTTTCGCATCGGCTAATGACAATGCAAGAGCCTGAGCATCTGTATTTGACGCAATAAACTTTACACCCTGTAATTCACCTCGGATCATATTATTTACGGCGTTGCCTCCAGCACCACCAATACCAATCACACTAATGCGTGGTTTAAGCTCTTTTTTTTCATCATTCTGCGTAAATTGCGTCGTCATAGATTAGTCTCCATTATTACTTGATTGTTCGTATAATCACACACACTGCAAAAAAAAACCATCACCAAATTTGCCTAAGTAATGAGCCAATTTTGATCATAACCCGTTTTGAATTCGTTTGAGGTAATGTATCTAAATAAGCATTATGTTCAGCCTTCCCGTAGGACAACAAGCCTGCACAGGTTGAAAAGGAAGGATCGTGTCCAACATCAGAAGATCCAAGATGTATGGGTTTCCCCAACCGAATGTTTTTTCCTAGGATCATAGAGGCAACTTCTCTTACACCTGCCAGCTGACTTGCACCCCCTGTAAGGACAACACGTCGACCAACAACGGAGTCAACCCCAGTCTGTCTTATGCGATCTCGCACAAATTCAAACGTTTCTTCGACACGAGGCTTAATGACGGAGACAAGTGCAGAGCGTGGCATTTGATTCGTTCCTTCTCCTCTCCCCTCCCCTACCAAGGGAACGTTAATCATCTCACGATCATCAGCTGCAGAGGGAAGTGCACTTCCATACAGTGTTTTGAGGCGCTCCGCATTTGTAAGCGTTGTTGAAAAACATCTTGCGATATCCATGGTCACGTGCCCGCCACCAATAGGAATACATTCGGTGTGGCGGAGTTGCCCTTCATGAAAGACGGCAAAAGATGTTGTGCTCCCTCCCATATCGATAAGAATAACGCCTAATTCCATCTCATCATCAACAAGACAGGCCAAACCTGAGGCATAGGGAGACGCAACAAGGCCTGCAACTTCAAGATGGCTTCTTGCAACACACGTACTTAAATTATGAATGGGGCCAGATTTGCCAAGAAGACTATGAATAGAGACCCACAGACGATCACCGAACATGCCCCGAGGATCACGAATCCCTTTTGCGCCATCAAGAGCATAACCCGTTGGAACAGTATGTAATGATTGATAAACTTGGTCCTCTCGACCAAACTTAGCTTGGGTTAGAATCCTTCGGATATCTCCGTCATCAATGGCATGACCAGCGACCTTCATTTCTACTGCAAAATTCACAGATTTTAAATGAATGCCATTCACATTGACGATGGCTTCGCGAATCGTAAGTCCTGCCATTTTTTCGGCTGTATGAACGGCGTTAACGATGGAGGTAATCACTTCCTCCATATCAATGACAACACCTGATTTTACACCACTTGACAGTTGATGGCCTATGCCTAAGACTTCAAAGGCGCCTGAGCTTTGGACTTGCGCTACAATACAGCATACTTTAGAGGAACCCACATCTAAAGCTGCAATGAGCCCTCCCCTCAACCGTAAATGGTGGCGTCCCCAATTCCACATCGCGTTATACCCTTACCCTTGGTCTTTTAAACATCTTTACCCTTACCATTCTTTTGTTGAACAGCCTCAGGGGCGAGTCTAAATATCAATTGACCGGGCAAGCGCATATCAATTGTCTTGATATCTCTATCCGTCAATTGGTGATGCTTTTCAAGATCAATCAGATAGCTCAAAGCCTTATCAATATCTTTTTCAGGTAGTTTCACGTCAAACTTATCATCTATTCTTATATCCCATCTCGTTGATCTTAGATGAGTTGCCGCTGTGACGCGAGTCCCAATCTCAGGAAATTTTTCAAGAAGAACCACAAGGTCTCCAACATATCGTGGGGCCTGATGGCCCGTCACAACGAGCAAGTCTTTGTATTTATAGGCTTCTTTAGCTTCAACGAGTTCACCATCACGATCAACAAGAAATGTCTTGGATTTGTTTTGCCAGACAGCCACGGGGTCCTTTTCGGAAATTCGAATGACGAGTGTATCAGGAAGACGCCTTTCTACGCGAACGGCTTTTACCCAAGAGAGTTCTTCCAGCTTTGCCTTTGATTCAGCAAGATTAATAGAAAGGAGGGGCTTTCCACGCTCTAAGTCTAAGTTCGTTAGGATTTGAGCCTTATCCGTCCGCATACGCCCTTCAACAACCACATCTTCCAGCGTGAATCCGAGGTAACCAGCAAGCGTTCCTATACCTTGAACAATACTCACATTAATTGTTGCCGCATGAAAATATACCCAAATAGAAAATATACCAATAAATAAAGTAAGTATAGCATATCGGAAACGTCTTATACTTAATGTCTGAAGTGAAGTCCGTTGAGTTTTTTTTCGTTTTGAAGGGGTGTGACTATAGGACTTCACCGCCGACATGAAGCATCCTCCACCATCCACTGAACAAGTTGCGCATAGGAAATCCCGGTATGAGCCGCAATTTCAGGCACAAGGGAGAGAGGCGTTAATCCTGGCTGAGGATTTGTTTCAAGATAGTAGAGTTCACCTGGTTCACCCTTTGTGTCATCATACCTGAAGTCTGAACGACTGATTCCGCGACACTCAAGAACTTTGTGAGCTTTCTCAGCCCATTCCAATGCTTGAGCATAGGCTTGTTCGTGAATAGGAGCTGGCATAAGATGGGCCGCCTTTCCATCTGTATATTTTGCCTCGTAGTCATAGAACCCTGTGTGGGGCTTGATTTCTATCGCACCAATGGCTTTTTTACCCATCACAGCAACGTGAATTTCACGACCTGGGATATATCGCTCAACCAAAACCTCGTCTTCAAAGGGCCAACTGTTTGGATCAGGAAGAGGTGTTTTCTCATCCAATATAATATGGACCCCAAGGCTAGAGCCTTCCCCAATGGGTTTAATAACGTAAGGGGGCTTCATAACCTTTCCCTCACATACATCTTGAAGTTTTGCCACAAGACCTTCAGGAACACGAATGCCCTTCAGCTGACAAAGCTTACGCGCAACAGCTTTGTTCATGGCAAGAGAAGATCCCAATACGCCTGAGTTAGAATAGGATAAACCCATCATCTCGAGTAAACCTTGAATACATCCATCCTCGCCCCACCTTCCATGAAGGATATTCAAAACAACATCGGGTTTGTGGGTTTCTAAATTATGGATAAGAGTCTTCATGCAACGCGTTACATCTACAGGAATGCCGTCGTGCCCCAACTCTTGCAACGCTTTCAACACACCCTGAGCACTGGAGAGTGAAACTTCTCGTTCACCAGAGAAACCGCCCATTAATACAGCTACTTTCTTCTTCATGCGGCCTTTTCTCCTACCTGCATAATATTCTCAACACCAATTCTCTCAATTTCCCACCGCAGGTCAACCCCAGTTGCCGCAAGAACGCGGCTACGGACTTCTTCACCTAAAGCTTCAAGGTCCGCGGCCGTT
>JABDDK010000044.1 GCA_013287665.1 Alphaproteobacteria bacterium | reverse complement strand
ACTTGATCCTAGCTCGTCCTTATGGCAGATTGCAGTCCACGTGCCGTCGTAGCTCAGTGGTAGAGCACACCCTTGGTAAGGGTGAGGTCGAGAGTCCGATTCTCTCTGACGGCACCAGCCTACGCCCTTACGGGCTTCGGCTGGCAAGCCAGCCAAGGTTTACAACTAGAGCGGCTTGTCCGCCGAAGCTACGAAGTAGCGTAGGAGGAAGGCTGCGCGCCATAGCTACGAAGTAGCGACGGCGGGCTGGGTCAGAACACGACCGGTCCGACGAAGCTTTAGCGTAGGCGGACTGTTTGCCCATTGATCTCAATTATTATCTTTACAACTCCCTGAAAAGATCCTTAGACTTAGATCATCAACAAATGGAGGCTATCATGAAGAAAATTACCCTTATTGCTATTGCTGGACTTTTTTCTGTGCCGTCTACAGGATTTGCAATGACGCCGTCAGAGGACGCTTTAAGTCAAAGTGAGGTTGATAGAGTACAAGCGCTCTTTGCTTCAGGGAGAGAGGAAGCTAAATTTCGACAGGAGGCGTGTATCTTAAGTTTTCCAAAAGATGCCGCATTTCGGCGAGTTGATGAAAATGATGGAACTCCGCGTGTGCTTCAATCAACGAAAGATGATTCGTTTTATATTCCACATCCTCCACCACGCAGGACTAGATCACAAAATCCACTTACGCTGACACAAGATCAATAGGATAGGATAATATAAGCGATAACCCAAATGAACAGGGAAATCACTGACGTTATGAATAGTTTTAATCCTATGTAAGGGTGTTCAGGTGCGCTTGTCGCATGTCCCGGTTCGGGATTCTCTGCTATGTGCACTCCCCATGGTAATACCATAAACAGCACAACCACCCAAATCATGACATAGACAAGGATGCTGGTCATAAAAGTCACTCTTGCTCCTTGTTATCCTTTGGTGTGCCCACTTTGAAGTCGACTTCCATGCCGATGCCAACTGCATCATATCCACGCATACTATCGGAATCAACGGCGGGTGAGACTGTATGGGCTGGGCCAATGCGTTCAATCTCAATACGACTTTCTATTTTTGAAGCGACTTCCTCAAGTTCAATGAGAGCGCCTAAGGTCCCTTTTGGGTTAAAGAAAATGACAGGATTTCCATGGTATCCCGTCTTTGGGGTACCGTCCCCAACAACTTGTAAACCTGCGGCTATTAGCTGATCTCTCGCTTTTTCAATATTATTCACTTCATAACAAAGATGGTGGATTCCGCCTGAGGGGTTTTTATCTAGAAATCCCTTGATAGGTGAATCATTCCCAAGAGGGGTGATAAGTTCGATCGTAGTGTTAGGGATTTTTGCCACCGCAACGCGTACCCCATGGTCGGGAAGATCGGTGGGCGAAGAGACGAATACCCCCATAATGTCCTGGTATTGCCGAATAGCTGCGTCCAGATCTGGTACTGCAATGGCGACATGATTTAGATTTCCGAGCATAGACTTCCTCCCACGCTATTTATTAAACCCTATACACCTGCACATGGGTTAAGGTTTTCTTCCCATAATAATTTGATAAGATACGCCTTGTCGTTATGCGTCCCATTTCAGCGACCTTTTCATCATCGGCCTTATCTTCGGAGGGAAGTGATAAAAATCCTTCTTCGATCGCGCCTATACAATGAGCCGTAAGGGTATCCAGTTGTTCGCCGTCTGTGACACCAATAAGGAGGACGGAAGGTGATACCTTAAACGTTTTCTCACCCTTTAGGATGAGGGTGACGATCGCGTGCCCTGTGCTCATCAAACGATGACGGTCATGCATTACTGTACCCTTGAAAGGAATAAGGCGTTTACCATCTAGGGCAAGACGACCTGTCGGTACTTGATCCACAAGTTCAGCGCCTTTTTCTGAAAGGGTGATTAGATCTCCATTATGAGGCCTGATCACATGGGGGACTTTGTGATGGAGAGCAAAATTGGCTTGTTCATCAATATGATGATCTTCTCCATGAACCGGCACAACGATCTGGGGGCGAATCCAGGAGTACATTTCTGCAAGCTCGTCCCGATTGGGGTGGCCGGAGACATGAATGTCTTCTTCATCCGCTGTGACGACCATAACGCCATTTCTGACCAGAATGTTCTGAAGGTCGAGAATTGCCTTTTCATTACCCGGGATTTGACGCGAGGAGAAAATAACAACGTCACCTTCTTCAAGGAAAATGTGTCTGTCGTCTCCTTTGGCAATGCGGAGGAGGGCAGCGCGTTGTTCTCCTTGGCTTCCTGTACATACAAGAAGCGTACTCCCTCGATCGAGGAACCCTGCATCGTGGTGATTGAGGAAGGGGTGATATTTCTTGAAGTAATTGAGTTTACGTGCGACTTCATCCATCCGATGAAGCGAACGGCCGACAAGTCCGACAAAACGCCCACTAGCAATTGCTGCTTCAGCGCAACTTGCAACACGAGCAACGTTAGAGGCAAAGCAAGCAATGGCGACACGTTTGCCGGGGAATTTTCCAACAAGATCAATCAAGTTTTGGCGGATAACCCCTTCAGAACCAGATCGGCCTTCTACAAACACGTTTGTTGAATCACAGACGAGGGCAAGCACACCTTCATTGCCGAGCTTCTTTAAGGCCTCAATGTCCGTAGGCTCTCCAATCATGGGGGCAGGGTCAATCTTCCAATCGCCCGTATGAACAATGGTTCCTGCTGCTGTGCGGATGGCCAGTACATTGGGTTCAGGAATGGAGTGAGTGATCCGAATAAAGTCAACCGTGAAGGGACCTATATCAACGCCGCTTGAGAGGGGAACTTCATGAATAGGGGCATTCCCGAGTCCTGCCTCATGTAGTTTATGGCGAATAAGGGCAGCCGTAAAAGGCGTTGCAAACATGGGACATCTGAGTCGTGGCCAGAGGTGGGGGATCGCACCAATATGATCCTCATGGGCATGGGTGAGCACGAGTCCTGCTAGATTCTGGACATGTTCTTCGATAAACTTCGTGTCGGGCATGAGAACCTCAATGCCAGGCGTTTGATCAAAAGTAATGCCGAGATCAACCATTAACCATTTACCACGGTAGTGGTAGAGGTTTAGATTCATCCCGATTTCACCCGATCCTCCCAGAGGGAGGAAGTACAACTTATTTGGGTCTAATTCCATTCAACACATGCCTTTATTAATTCTGTAAATTATCCCCCACCTGCGTCATTGCGAGGAAGGCGAAGCCTGACGAAGCAATCCATCTTAAGGTGGATTGCCGCGTCGCCTTCGGCTCCTTGCAATGACGACTGTGAGGTGCTAACCTATATTCTGTATTAAGTATACTTCTTTTATGAATCAATGTCACCAAATCCATTCAGAAAAAGTAAATACAATTGCAAGCTCCGAACTCATTTATTCCCATAGAATAGGGGAGGGGCTCTTTATGAGCAGATTGACTGCATCAGTATATTTTGCATCAATACTAATACGATTATCTGGTGCCAAAGGCTCCTGAACGATATAAATATGGCTGACTTTTTCAGCGGCTGCTAACTGATTGTTCGCAGAGCTCAGTGTCTTTTTTAGGCTTTTCTCGATTTCTTTTCTATCAAGTTTCTGTGTTGTTTCAGATAAAACCACAATCAGTACGGGCTGAGGAAGGTTCATTCCTATTAAACAGGCTTGTTTTATATAACTATTTTTTTTGAAGCGATCTTCAATGGGTATAGGGTTCACCAAATCGCCAGCTGTCGTTTTAAAATCTTCCACGATTGTATCCTTTAAACAAGTTCATCCAACTTCTCGACCCGCCTTGCATGGCGGCCTCCTTGGAAAGTCGCATTAAGAAATGATTCAAGGCATGAAACAGCTTCTTCCTTGCCAATCAGGCGTTCTCCCAAAACAAGGATATTCGCATCATTATGCTCACGCGCAATCTTTGCCATCAGGCCATCATTACATAAGGCAGCTCTAATCCCTTTATATCGATTCGCGCCAATGCTCATACCGATGCCGCTTCCACAAAGGAGGACCCCTTTAGCGCCTGCCAAGACTTCCTTGACGACCGGTTCAATATAATCAGGATAATCAACCGAATCCACAGAGTGGGTTCCACAGTCGATGACTGTATATCCCCAATCCGTAGCAATGGCTTTTAAGTACTCTTTATATTCAAATCCGCCATGATCGGTTCCAAATACGAGTGTTTTTGCGTTTCCATCAATTATATTTGCGACTCTATCGTCCATGTTTACCTCTGATCCAGTTTCAATTCGGGGGGAAATTTACGACTCCCCTTGTGCTTTTGTAAAGGCTGGTTTCCCGTTAAATTCAAAGAGCTTCTCAATATGCATCCAGCGGTGCTTTTGACCAATTGTCGCCACGAAATTCAGAATATCATTATCATTCAATGAGTTAGCTTCTTTTAAGAAAAACCGCGCTCTCCAATGATCTACAGGATCTGGCTTAACCCCTCCCACAAAGGGATATACCTGAACGCCGCGATTTGAGATCATCTTTAAGATGAAAGGAGACGGAAGGGCAATGGCTTCAAGACTTTTACCCAATTCATCAGGAGACAGAGTGCTCTCAATAAAGATATCGACGCCGAGTTCTTTCCGAGGGACATTATCATTCGGGGAGTCTACATGGGTTATGTGAAGCGACTTATAGGGCCGAGCAGGCCAAAATTCAGTTTCTTTTCCAAGGTTGTTAATAATTATATCTGTAAAGCCCGTTGTTGTGAGCGTTGAAGACTTATCTAAATCACGTGTGAATGCCCTCTGTACACCGAGTGTATAGAGAAGAGACTGCTCAATAAGGCGAGCCGCATCGAACTCTTCCATATGACGGAGCATCAGAACAGCTGAGAAAATAAGGGCTGTGGGGTTAATTGTATTCATGCCAGCATACTTAGGGGCTGAGCCATGAACAGCTTCAAAGATGGCAACTTCGTCACCTATATTTGCTGCAGGTGCGACGCCAAGGCCACCTACGAGGCCGGAGCCGAGGTCGCTGATGATATCCCCATGGAGATTTGTACACACGATGACATCGAAGTTTTCGGGGTGGAGGACCATTTGATGGGCACAATTATCAATGATGATGTGTTGCGCTTCAATATCGGGATAATCAGGGGCTACATCTTCAAAAGTCTTCTTAAACATCCCTTCTGTGAGCTTCAAGATGTTGGCTTTCGTTGCGCAATGGACTTTTTTACGTCCTTCAGCTCGGGCGAGTTCAAAAGCAAATCGGATGATCTTTTCCGAGCCTTTACGTGTAATCAGCTTCAATCCTTCAGCTACTGAGGGTGTTTGAAGATATTCAATACCTGCATATAAATCTTCGAGGTTTTCTCTCACCACAACAAAATCGATGGCTCGCCCTTCAAAGGGCGTCTTGATTCCGGGCAGAGAACGAACGGGACGTGTATTCGCATAGGTTTCAAAGAGGGCTCTGAGGGTTACGTTCGCACTCTTTTCCCCATATCCCACAGGCGTTTCAAGGGGGCCTTTTAAAGCAATTTTGTTACGTAATATGGAGGCAATGGTTTCCTCAGGGACGCCCGTTTCGAGTCCTTGTTTAAAGATTTCAGCGCCTGCTTTACAAACTTCCCAAGTAATTTTTACGTCCGTCGCATCAACGATTTTACGCGCTGCGTTTGCGACTTCAGGGCCAATTCCATCGCCTTCTATCAGTGTTACTGTATGTGCCATTAGAGCCTCCTTACTTATCATTAGTTAACATAAAAGGAATTAAAAAGCTATGTCCCCTGTAGTTAGTGGTTACCAGCAGTTTTTAATACATAAACTGTTGAGCAATTAACCTCATTTTAATTTAATTATGTTAATATATATAAAGTAAATGATTGTATTTCCTTTTTCGGTGTTTCCTTTAAACCATTTGACGGGGAGGTAACTATGGAATTCAAGACAATCATATCGGCAAAAGGGGAAATGGTGCTTCCAAAAGCCATTCTTCAAGCGCTTGAAATAAAATCAGAAACAGAAGTTACGCTATCTATAAAGGGCGGCAAAGTGCTTGAAATTAAAGCAGCAAAAAATGAAGCTGCAAATGAAGCTGCTAATACCTCTGCACCTGCAATGGATGCAACAGCACTCATAATGCTTGAAACATCAATGCTATAAAGGGGGGACTCTGTGCAAGTGCATTGCTTGTGCAGAGTTTTTTTCAGTTCAGAAATTTTAATTAAAGATTTCTTAACAAAATGGCGTTAAGATGAATGATACTTTTAAGGTGCAACACCTTATGTAAGAATAACAAAAAAAGGATACTAAAAATGAAGAAACTTTTTTTACAAACTTTGGCCATTTTATGTTTTATCACAACAGCTATGTCAACGAATGCGAATAGTGACGCTTGCAATAAATGTTGGAGCGATAACGCCTTAGCTGCCACAAGCTGTTTCACCAATGAAGTGACGAGCCCAGCTAATTATACACGTGGCGAAGCCTGCGTAAAAGACAAACTCGACAAAATTCATGCCTGCATGGCTGCTGCTGGGTGCTTTAAAACGAAATAAGACGTTTCTTGCTTAATAAAATAGAGGGAAGGATTAATTTCCTTCCCCCAAAATTTTGGCATATCAGGCAAAACTTAACATTTTTCTTTAAGTTCAGGCTGGAATAGGGTATACTTAAGATAAGAAAGCAAGATTAAACGGGAGAGGATTCTTTTAGAGATGATTAAGGAAACTCAACAAACTAAATTCCCTACCCTAGCGTTGAGGGATGTGGTTGTCTTTCCTCACATGGTTATACCCTTGTTTGTGGGTCGTGAAAAATCAATCCAGGCCTTAGATGTTGTCATGGGGAACAACCAACAGATTCTCCTCCTCAGTCAAAAAGACCCCACGCTCGATAATCCAACGGTAAAGGATCTCTACACAGTTGGGACATTAGCTCGGGTTTTACAACTTCTGCGCTTGCCTGATGGAACGGTAAAAGTTCTTTTAGAAGGAGAAAAGCGTGGGATTGTTTCTAAGTTTATAGCCAGCCCAACTTATTTTGTGGCATCAGTGGATCCATTTGTTGAAGAGGTTGGCCCCGCGCAAGAAATGCAAGCGTTGATGAGAACGCTTATTTCTCATTTTGATCAATATGTTAAGCTTCAAAAGAAAATTCCAAGTGATCTGATTGCTTCCATCACACAAATTCCTGATCCTTCAAAGCTTTCAGATGTGGTTGCGGCCCATTTAGGATTTAAACTTGATGAGAAACAGGCCCTCCTTGAAACACCACAGGTTGCCCATCGACTTGAAAAGGTCATCGGTTTTATTGAAGGTGAGATTGGCGTTATGCAGGCGGAGAAGAGAATTCGCAGCCGTGTGAAGCGGCAAATGGAAAAGACGCAACGCGAGTATTATCTAAACGAGCAGTTAAAGGCGATTCAGAAAGAACTGGGTGAAGGCGAAGAAGGAAAAGATGAACTTTCTGAGCTCGAAGATCGTATTAAGAAAACGAAACTCTCTAAAACAGCTTTAGAGAGGGCGCAGAGTGAATTCAAGAAACTCCGTCAGATGAGCCCAATGTCAGCGGAAGCAACTGTTGTACGCAACTACCTCGATTGGCTTCTCGATATTCCTTGGGAGACGAAGACTCGTATTAAAAAAGAATTGAAACTCGCTGAAAAGATTTTAAACGAGGATCATTACGGTCTCGAAAAGGTTAAAGAGCGGATTATTGAATATCTCGCGGTTCAAAACCGTGTTGGAAAAATCCATGGCCCCATCTTGTGTTTAGTAGGCCCACCTGGTGTCGGTAAAACATCTTTGGGGAAATCCATTGCACGAGCAACAGGGCGGAATTTTATTAGAATGTCCTTAGGTGGCGTACGAGATGAAGCCGAGATAAGAGGGCATCGCCGTACATACATCGGATCTATGCCTGGTAAAATCGTACAGGGGATGAAGAAGGCAAAGACCGTGAATCCATTGTTTCTGCTTGATGAAATCGATAAGCTTGGAACAGATTGGCGTGGTGATCCTACATCTGCCTTGTTAGAGGTTTTGGATCCTGAACAAAACAATACCTTTAATGATCATTATCTAGAAATTGATTATGATTTATCAAACGTCATGTTTGTAACAACTGCAAATACGCTCAATATGCCTCAACCGTTAATGGACCGTATGGAGATCATTCGGATCTCTGGGTATACGGAAGATGAGAAGGTTGAGATTGTCAGACGTCATCTCCTTCCCAAGCAAATGGAGATCCATGCGCTAAAGAAGCATGAGTTTTCAATTACGGATCAAGCCATACGAGCCCTTATACGGACCTATACTCTCGAAGCTGGTGTTCGTAATCTAGAACGTGAATTAGCTAACCTTTGTCGTAAAGCGGTGAGATATCTCTCTTCACCAAAGCACACTCGACTTAAAATTATGACGAAAACACTTGAAAAGTTTTCAGGAATTCCCCGTTATCGTCATGGGGAAGCTGATCTTGAAGATACAATTGGGGTCACGACGGGGCTTGCATGGACTGAAGTCGGGGGTGAGCTTCTTACAATTGAAGCCGTTATGTTGCCTGGAAAAGGTAAAATGCAAATTACGGGGAAACTCGGTGAAGTCATGCAAGAATCTGTTCAGGCCGCGGCCAGTTATGTCAGATCGAAAGCTCCCCAATTCGGCATTGAGCCACCTTTGTTTGAGAAGCGGGATATTCACGTCCATGTCCCGGAAGGGGCTACGCCCAAGGATGGTCCGTCAGCGGGGATCGCCATGGTGACTTCTATCGTTTCTGTCCTCACGGGTATTCCTGTTCGCAAAGATGTTGCAATGACGGGCGAAATTACATTGCGAGGGCGCGTTCTCCCCATTGGAGGATTAAAGGAAAAGCTCCTTGCAGCCTTACGCGGTGGTATTAAGACCGTTATTATTCCAAAAGATAATGAAAAGGACTTGGCTGAGATTCCTGCGAATGTAAAGCGTGGGATGAAAATCATTCCCGTTTCACGGGCTGAGGAAGTCCTGAAAATTGCCCTGAAGGAATCTTTGCACCCCATCACCTGGACTGAGGATATGACAGCGATTGCGGCTCAACAACAGTTGATTGACGCAAGAAAAAATGACGAAATAATTACACATTGACGCTAAGGCCTTGAAATTAAACGAAACAAAATTTCATCTCTAGGGTTTCCAACGGTTGACGAGGGGTAAGAATTCGTGTAATATTGCATGAAGTTGTCCTGGATATTCAGGGCAGTATACTTAATGTAAAACAACAAAGGGGTATATCTCGTGAATAAAAATGACTTAGTTGCGACTGTCGCAGAAATCTCAGGTCTCACTAAAGCTGATTCAGCTAGAGCTGTAGACGGAGTACTTAAAGCAATCACAAAAAGCTTGAAGTCCAACAAAGAAGTTCGCCTTGTAGGCTTTGGAACTTTCTTGGTTACTCATCGCCCAGCTGGCGAAGGCCGTAACCCACGTACAGGCGAGAAGATCAAAATTCGCGCTTCAAAATTGCCTAAGTTCCGCGCAGGAAAAGGCCTTAAAGAAGCGATCGCTTAATAGCGTTATTTCTTTAACAAATTTAAAGGATGTAGTGAGAAATCGCTGCATCCTTTTTTTTGTGTTTCACCTCTCCCCCTGCGTGGGAGAGGTCGACGCGCAGCGGCGGGTGAGGGGGGGGGAGATTACTAGTGATTAAACTGGATTGAAATTAACATACACACCATGATGATGCACACTAGAAAAGTCAGTGTTTATCCCCCTCACCCGATCCTTCGGATCGACCTCTCCCACGCAGGGGAGAGGTGAACCATTACCTTAAAGGCGGTTCATCAAAGGTTCTGAGTTTCCGTGAATGAACTGCGATGTCCCCTTTGTGCAGTTCTTCTTCAATAATCCGCATTGTTTCAATACCTATATGAAGATGTTGGGCAATGCTTTGGCGGTAGAAGTTATGAGCCATGCCTCTAAGCTTTAGCTCACCATGGATGGGTTTGTCCGATATGCAGAGGAGTGTTCCATAAGGAACGCGCATACGGAAGCCATTTGCAGCAATTGTGGCTGATTCCATATCGAGAGCTATGGCACGGCTCTGACGGAATCGACCCATCAGCTCTTGTGAACGAAACTCCCAGTTACGGTTATCTGTGGTGACCACAGTTCCCGTCCGCATGCGTCCTTTTAAGTCTTGACCTGTTTCACCTGTAACATTAGCAACGGCTTGTTGAAGGGCAACTTGAATTTCAGCAATTGGAGGGATTGGCACCCAAGCGGGCAAATCATCATTTAAAACGTGATCCTCTCTCACGTACGCGTGGGCCAAGACATAATCTCCAAGCCTTTGGCTTCTTCTCAGGCCAGCACAATGACCTAACACAATCCAGCAATGTGGACGGAGTACTGCAAGATGATCCGTAATGGTTTTTGCATTACTGGGGCCAATCCCAATGTTGATAAATGTAATGCCTCGGTTGTTTTTGGTCTTTAAGTGATAGGCGGGCATTTGAGGGAGGCTTGCGGGGATGACCCCAGCCGAGTCTTCCGTATTATTACGACGATTATAGGTTATATGATCGCCAGGCTCGACAAGGCATGTATATTGATCACTTTCTTCTAAACATTTTTTTGCATAAGCAATGAATTCATCAACATACCACTGATAGTTGGTTAGCAAAATAAAGGGCTGAAAGTGTTTTGCTGACGTCCCGCAATAGTGATGAAGACGGCCTAAGGAGAGATCAACACGTTCAGCTGTAAAGAGGGCCAAGGGAAGAGGATTCCCCTTTCTAATCTTATAAAGTCCATTCACAATACTATCATCAACAACACTGAGATTAGGCAGAGCAAACTCAATAGGGCTTTGCCAGAGCTTTTCAGGTTGTAATGAAATAGAATCCCATTCATCTACAAAGGGGAGGGGGATTGGCCAATCGCTTTCTCCGACAACGACCGAGCAATTATGATGTTCCATCAATAAAGCAATCTGTTGCTTATAATAGGAAGAAAAAATATCGGGACGGGTGAGAGTTGCCCCATAAGTTCCGGATTCAAGAACGGCGCCGAAAGCAACGCGATCATCCACATTCAGGTTTTGATTTGTGACCTTAATCCCTAAATAAGGATAGGTTGCTTTTTTTAATTC
>JABDDK010000043.1 GCA_013287665.1 Alphaproteobacteria bacterium | reverse complement strand
AAAAATTGGAATTATTGGCGCAGGACAGATGGGGGGTGGCATTGCTCAGGTCTTTATTTCAGCTGGGTACACCGTCTTTTTAAGCGATATTTCTGAGGACGCTCTTCAGAAAGGCGTGAAAGCCATTGAGCATAACTTAGATCGCCTCATCTCCCGAAATAAGATCACTCGCAAAGAGAAGGACGAGGCGTTGTCTCATCTTCAAACATTTGTAGGACTCGAAGGGTTCAATAAATGCGACTTAATCATTGAAGCCGCAACGGAAAATGAGGACATCAAAAAGAGCATCTTTCAGCAGCTCACACCTTTGATATCTCCTAAATGTCTTTTAGCGACCAATACGTCCTCTATCTCAATTACAAAGCTTGCCAGTGTTACGGATCGACCTGAAAAGTTTATGGGCGTGCACTTTATGAACCCCGTTCCTGTGATGCAACTCGTTGAACTCATTCGAGGAATTTCTACCTCCAACGCAACCTTTAATGCCATTCAAGAGGTCATCAAAACCCTTGGTAAACAAATCGCTGTATCAGAAGATTACCCTGGTTTTATCGTCAATCGTATTCTAATGCCCATGATTAATGAGGCTATTCGGACATTGTTTGAAGGGATTGGTACCATTGAATCCATTGACAAAGGGATGCGTTTAGGAGCAAATCATCCCATGGGTCCTTTAGAATTGGCAGACCTCATAGGCCTCGACACCTGTGCCTCCATAATGGACGTCCTGTATCAGAATCGAGGGGAGTCGAAATACAAGCCCTGTCCCCTTCTGATCAAGTACATTGAGGCCGGATGGTTGGGTCGGAAAACGGGGCGTGGTTTTTATGATTACAAGGGTGAACAACCGGTTCCCACACGATAGGAGTATAACACGTGTCTATAGAAAACATGAGTTTTGAAGATGCCATGAGAGAGCTTGAAACGATTGTTCGCAAGCTCGAAGAAGGTAAAACAAGTCTTGAAGAAGCGATCAGCTCTTATGAGAGAGGCGCAACTCTCAGAGCGCATTGCGAGAAAAAACTGAAAGATGCACGGTTGCGCGTTGAACAAATCGTCATTGGTCCTGATGGCACACTTACAACAAAGCCCTCAAATCTTGAAGGATAGCGGGTTTATCAATCATCTTGATGCGGTCGCACAGGATGTTGAGAAAACACTAGACAACATCCTCCCTCCTCCAAACTCACGGCTTCATGAGGCTATGCGCTATAGTGTGTTGGGGGGTGGAAAGCGGCTGCGCAGTTTTGTCCTCTATGAAGCGGCATCTTTATTTGATGTCTCTCGTATGCATTCATTAACAGTCGCGGCAGCGATAGAGATTATCCAAGCCTATTCGCTCGTTCATGACGATCTTCCCTGTATGGATGATGCGGATTTGAGACGCGGCAAACCAAGCTGTCATGTTGCTTTTGGGGAAGCGACAGCAACGCTTGTCGGGGACGCCCTTATTCCACTAGGTTTTCAAACCCTATGTTCCCTTACGTGTTCAGCTGATATCAAGTTGGATCTCATTGAGAGTCTTGCTCAAACCATTGGCTCACAGGGTCTTGCAGCTGGTCAAATGATGGATTTGCGCCAAGAGGCTCCCGTCCAGAATTACAACGATATCCTTGAACTTGAGCGCCTTAAAACAGGGGTCTTCTTTGGCTTTGCTGCAGAAGCAGGAGCTATCCTCGGAGGTTCCACAACTGCAGAGCGTAACTCCCTCAAATCATATGGACTATTGTTGGGCGAGGCCTTTCAAATGAGGGATGACTTTTTGGATGGTGTGGGCACATCAGATACACTAGGAAAACCCAGTGGTCAGGACACAGCAAAACTCACATTCTATAGCCTTCTCGGCCCAGAGCTTCTCTCTCAAAAGGCTGAAGAAGCCAGTCACAAAGCGATCAAAATGCTGGGGTGTTTTGGAGAGAAAGCCGCAGGCTTGCGTAACCTTGCTCATCACGCTGTGCAACGGGTGAGGTGAGAGAAAATTCTGACTATTTAAACCATTTGTAAAGGAGAACCATGATATACTCAATTTTATAAAGGGAGTAATATCATGCCTTATAAAAGTATATCAACTTTACCTAAAAGTGTTAAAGATAACCTTCCTATACATGCTCAAGAAATATATCTTGCAGCCTTTAATAAGGCTTGGGACGAATATAAAGAATCTGGGAAAAGGAATGGAGAGGAAACACGAGAAGAAGCCTCTCATAAAGTGGCTTGGGGTGCTGTGAAAAAACTTTATGTTAAAGATGGCGATAAGTGGAAAAAAGCATAAGGAATCTCTCAGTCTCATTCTCTAGAAATGTTTCACGTGAAACATTCGTCCATACTTATAATAAGGTGTAACCTATAAACTTGACACTTTAGCAGTAAACCATTTATTAGAATGGGATGAGATCTTAAAATAGATGGATTTTAGTATGCATATAATTATTTTATCGGGTGGAGTTGGGAGCCGTCTATGGCCCGTTTCAAGAGATCTAGACCCTAAACCTTTTATGAAACTTTCTGATGGAGAGAGCTTTCTGCAGAAAGTCTTTGTGCGAAGCGCTTCTATACCATCTGTTAAAAGCATTACAACTGTAACTAATAAAAATCTTTTTTTCAAAACCGTCAAAGAATACAATGACATAAGAGAAAAAAATAATATCCTCACTCATTCTAATTTTATTATTGAACCCTTTGGAAGAAATACTGCTGCAGCAATTGCTATGGCTTCTGTTGAGATAGGAAAAGCATACGGCACAAATTCAACTGTCCTTGTTCTTCCTTCAGACCATTTGATTTTAGATCAACCTGCCTTTATTCAAGTCGTTCATCAAGCAAACGAGTTAGCTAAGTCGGGGAAAATTGTTACGTTTGGAATTAAACCTTATTTGCCTGAAACGGGATATGGATATATTGAAGCGAATGGAACTGACGTTATTCGATTTGTTGAAAAGCCTTCCTTAGAGCAAGCCAAAATTTATTTAAACTCGGGAAATTTTTTATGGAATTCTGGGATGTTTTGTTTCTCAGTTGAAACCATCCTCAGAGAAATGGAAACATGTTGTCCAGACATCCTTGAGGCAACGGTAGTCTGTCTTCAGACTTCTAAAAGTAGGAATGATTCTCAAATGCGAGCACTTGATATTGATCCAACATCTTTTGCGAAAGTTCCTTCAAATTCAATAGATTATGCTCTTATGGAAAAGACAACGAAAAGTGCAGTTGTCCCTTGTGATATTGGCTGGAGTGATATCGGGAATTGGGGTGCCATCAATGACATTTCAGATTTAGATGATAATAGTAATATGCTAAAAGGCGACATTGTTATTCATGATGTTACCAACTGTTATATTGAAGGCAGCAACCGTGTGATAGGTGCTGTAGGCCTAGATAATATCGTAATCGTTGATACTCCAGATGCATTACTCGTCGCTCATAAGAATAGCGTACAAGATGTTAAAAATATCTATAGTCAATTGAAAGAGACTGGGAATGAAACTCATAAATCCAACAGAACTGTTGAGAGACCCTGGGGATCTTATACCATATTGGAAGAGGGCCCTGGATTTAAAATCAAACGTATTGAAGTTACCCCCGGTGCAAGTTTAAGCTTACAAATGCATAATCATCGCGCTGAACATTGGGTTGTCATCAGTGGACAAGCTCTTGTTATCAATGGTGATGACGAGTTCATGTTGAACTTTAATGAATCTACATATATTCCAGCTATGAGTAAGCATCGTTTAACAAATCCAGGGGACGAGAAACTGATCATAATTGAAGTTCAAACAGGTGCGTATTTAGGAGAAGACGATATTATTCGTTTCGATGATATTTATGGAAGATGTGCTAATGCAGCCTAGACTTCCTTGTTTCAAGGCTTATGATCTCCGTGGAAAAGTCCCTGAAGAATTAGATGCATCACTCGCGTATACTATTGGTCGTGCCTATGCAAAGATCATCAGGCCTCAAACTGTTGTCGTGGGTTATGATATTCGTCTGGAAAGCCCTGAATTAGCTCGTCATCTCATTAAAGGACTAAATGATGAAGGATCAAATGTTATCGATATAGGACTCTGCGGAACTGAAGAAGTTTACTTTCAAACATTTGACAAAGAATCAGAAGGTGTTGAGGGTGGCATAATGATTACGGCGAGCCACAATCCCAAGGGTTATAATGGGATGAAGTTTGTCCGAGAAAAGAGTATCCCTATCTCCAGCGATTCAGGCTTACTCGAGATTCATGATAAAGTGCTTGAAATACAAAACGCGAAAGAAGACGTATCACAACGAAATAGAGGATGGTTACGGCAAGAAAAAGAGAAGGAAAAGTACATTTCTCATCTCTTGTCATATATTAATCTAGAAGCCATTAAGCCCTTAAAAATTGTTGTTAACCCAGGGAATGGGGGAGCAGGTTTAATTGTAAAATTATTGGAAAAGCATTTGCCTTGTGAATTCATTTATATAAATGAAACTCCCGATGGAAATTTTCCTTGTGGTGTCCCAAATCCATTGTTGCCTGAAAACCGTTCGGCAACAGAAGAAGCGGTTAAACACCATAAAGCAGATTTGGGAATTGCTTGGGATGGTGACTTCGATCGTTGTTTTCTTTTTTGTGAAAAGGGAAATTTCATTGAGAGTTACTACATAGTTGGTTTATTAGCCGAATCATTCTTAAAAAAGTATCCCAATGAAAAAATAATTTATGACCCAAGATTGTGTTGGAACACTGTTGATATCGTTAAGAAATCAGGAGGTAAAGCCGTTTCAAGCAAAACAGGACACTCCTTTATTAAAGAAAGCATGAGAGCCGAAAATGCCATTTATGGGGGTGAGATGAGCGCTCATCATTACTTTAGGGATTTCGCTTATTGTGATAGTGGCATGATACCTTGGCTTTTAATTATTGAACTTATGAGCGTTGAAGATAAGACATTCTCATCAATGGTGGAAGAATGCATTACAGCCTATCCCTGTAGCGGTGAAATTAATTATAAAGTTAAATGTACCAAGACGGTTTCTAAGGCTGTACTTGATCACTATTCTGCCTTAAATCCGAGCGTTGATTATACAGATGGTTTAAGTTTAGAGTTTTTTGACTGGCGTTTTAATCTTAGATCCTCTAATACTGAAGAATTGTTAAGACTAAATATTGAAACAAAAGGCAACAAAGAGCTCCTTTTGAAAGTTGTTCAAGAGATCGAAGAAGTTATCAATACAGCCGCTGCATAACGTTTTGTTTATAATTAAGAGATGGAATAATGAGTATCAAAAAAGCACTGATTACAGGTATTACGGGTCAAGACGGAGCCTATCTTGCCGAGTTTCTTCTTAATAAGGGCTATGAAGTCCATGGCGTTAAAAGAAGGACTTCCTTATTTAACACGGATAGAATCGATCATCTGTATCATGATCCTCATGAATCCGGATATGCATTTACACTTCATCATGGAGATTTAACAGACTCTTCAAGCTTAATTCGTATTATGCAAGAAGTTCAACCGGATGAAATTTACAACTTGGCCGCTCAAAGTCATGTCGCTGTATCTTTTGAAGAGCCCGAATACACGGCCAACTCAGATGCTTTGGGCGCTTTGCGTATTCTTGAAGGAATGCGTATATTAAAACTGCAAGAGAAAACAAAATTTTATCAAGCCTCTACTTCTGAGTTATATGGCTTAGTCCAAGAAACACCTCAGAAAGAAACAACACCCTTCTATCCAAGGTCTCCCTATGCTGTAGCAAAGCTATATGCGTATTGGATCACCATCAATTATCGCGAAGCCTATAACATGTTTGCATGCAATGGGATCCTCTTTAATCATGAATCTCCTTTAAGAGGAGAAACCTTTGTGACACGAAAAATCACAAGAGCTTTGGCCCGCATTAAACTCGGACTTCAAGAAAGATTATATCTTGGAAATATGAATGCTTTGCGGGATTGGGGACATGCGCGCGATTATATTGAAATGCAGTGGCTTATGTTACAACAAGATAAGCCAGAGGATTTCGTTATTGCAACCGGTGAACAACATTCTGTAAGGGAATTTGTTGAACTCGCAGCTAAAGAAATTGACATACAAATTCGTTGGGAAGGCGAAGGCCAGGAAGAGAAGGGATTTAATAAGGCAACAGGGAAATGCATTGTGAGTGTTGATCCCAGATATTTCAGACCAGCTGAGGTTGAAACCCTTCTCGGTGACGCAACAAAAGCAAAAGAAAAGTTGGGATGGGTCCCTAAAATTACGTTTCAAGAATTAGTGACAGAGATGATGAGGGAAGATATGAAGGATGCTCAACGTGATGAATTGACGAAACTTCACGGAATGAAATCCTATAATTACTATGAGTAAAATAAATGATAATCCCCATTTATAAGCCCTATTTGAAAAACCGTGAAAAAGAATATGTTAATCAATGCCTTGACTCCACTTGGATTTCTTCAAAAGGCGAATTTATAGCTGAATTTGAAAAGCATTTCGGCAACTTTATTGTCTCCCCTCACGTTACGGCAGTCTGTAATGGAACCGTTGCAATTCATCTTGCGCTCGTCGCCCTTGGTATCAAGCCTGGAGATGAAATTATTGTGCCTACGTTTACCTATGTGGCTTCAGTCAATACAATCCTCCAGGCTGGCGGGGTTCCTGTTTTTGTTGACTCTCTAGAATCCACACTTCAAATGGATCCAGATGATGTGATTCGAAAAATTTCACCACGAACAAAAGCTGTGATGGCTGTCCATCTTTACGGTTTACCTTGTGATATGGAAAAGCTGGTTAAAATTTGTAACGATCATAATCTATTTTTAATTGAAGATTGTGCTGAAGCCTTTGGATCTTTCTACAATCAACAACATGTTGGAACGTTTGGTGATATTTCAACTTTCAGTTTTTTTGGCAATAAAACGATTACCACCGGTGAGGGGGGAATGGTCGTTGCAAAATCAAAAGAACTTATCGAAAAAGCCTTTCATCTCAAAAATCAGGGTGTTTCAAAGGATCGTGAATATTGGCACGATCATATTGCTTTTAACTATCGTATGACAAATATATGTGCCGCGATTGGTCTTGCACAAATCGAACAAGCAGAGACGATACTCGAAAAGAAGAGAAAAATTGCCGCAGGATATCACGAGCAATTAAAGGGACTTCCTTTAAGAACCCATGATGAAGTTCCAAATACACGCCACTCCTATTGGATGTGCTCAGTCATTCTTGATTCGCCAGAGTATCGCCAGCCTTTAAGAGATTTCTTGAAAAACAAAGGGATTGAAACGCGACCCTTTTTTCACCCTTCTCATACGCTTCCTATCCATCGCCAGGATACGTCTTTCCCAGTAGCTGAAAACATGAGTTCTCGGGGGATTAATTTACCAAGTTATCCTGATTTGAGTGAAGAGAATGTGACTTACATTACTGATAATATTAAACTTTATTTTTCTGGTCGTGCGTAATGTATAATTATCTGGAAGGAATATGGGATGCGCGATACTTTTGGACTCATCTCGCTCTCTCTGACCTAAGATCACGGTGGAGACGCTCTTTCTTTGGTATATTCTGGTCTTTTTTGCAGCCACTCGGCATGACCCTTCTTATATCCTTTGTTTTTAGTCGATTATTCCATACTGACATTACAAGATATGCGCCCTATATTTTATCCGGAATTCTGATGTGGGATTTCCTTATTTTTAACATTGCTGGAGGGGCTCTTAGCTTCGTGCAGGCAGATGCCTATATACGTCAGTATAAGCATCCTCTTGCCATTTATACCTTGCGCAATATTATAACAGGACTCATCGTACTTGTGATGGGTATGATTGGTTTGGTTCTTTGGGTTCTTGTTGTTATGCCAGAGAACTTTGGATTATGCTGGATTGCTGTTTTGCTTGTCTTCCCGATTCTCGTTTTGATGGTTTGGCCTCTTGCAACGTTAATGGCCTATATTGGAACCCGCTTTAGGGATTTGGCTCCAGCACTCACATTAATCATGCAGGCCTTTTGGTTTGCCTCACCTGTCTATTTCGAGGCGAAAATGTTTCGTGAGGGAGGACTCAGTAAGCTTGTTGATTACAATCCCATATATCATTTATTGCAAATAGTTCGTGCGCCTCTTTTGCAAGGGGAATGGCCGACGTTAGAAAATTATTCATTTTGTATTGCAACTGGGGTATTGTTTTTCATCTTGACGGCCTGGGTAGGGCTAACAGCGGAAAAAAGGGTGATCTTTTATCTATGATAAGCAATTTCATATCCTTACATAAAGTTGATTTACACTATGCGGCTGTTGCATTTAAAGAGCGTTCTTTAAAGTCATTTCTTGCCTCAACATTTACGAGGAAGAAAAAGTCCACCGCCATTTCTGATATTCATGCCCTTAAAGATATCTCCTTAAATATTCAGCAAGGAGAGCGAGTCGGTTTGTTAGGGCACAACGGTGCCGGCAAGAGTTCACTGCTTAAGACGATTGCAGGCCTCTATCCTATTTCAGGGGGAAAATTAAATGTGCATGGGCAGATTCGATCTCTCTTTGATTTAAGCCTGGGCTTTGAACCGGATGCGACGGGACGAGAAAATATCCTTTATCGCGGCTTGCTTCTTGGACTTACCCCTAAGTTTATCAAGCAGAAGGAAGAAGAAATTATTAAGTTTGCTGATATTGGGGAATTTATTGACTACCCCATTAAAACCTATTCTGCTGGTATGCAAGTTCGCTTAGCGTTTGCTATATCAACCTCAGTAGGCGGCGATATACTCCTTCTTGATGAAGTTATCGGAGCAGGTGATGCAAACTTTATGGGTAAAGCAAGAGATCGGATTACAGCGTTGATTAAACAGTCAAAAATATTAGTTCTCGCCTCTCATGACTTTTCTTCCCTGAGATCACTCTGTACGCGAGGGATCGTCATTCAAAAAGGGGCAATGGTTTTTGATGGAGGCATTGAGGACGCGATTGGGAAGTATCAAGCGATGCAGGGGGGTGTATAATGACACCATTAAGAGCTATGTGGTTATTGAATCATACAACTTTAAGGTCATTTGAAATTGAAATGCTCAATGAGCTTGGAATTAATGAAGTTTTTACACCTAAGCGTTTTCCTTATGATGAGTGCAACTTATCCGCAAGTGTCGTTTATAATTATGATTCGAATTTATCCTTAACCCCGAAAGAGCTTGAAATACTGAACGCTCAGGATTGGTATACAAATCCAAGTAAAGAAGCGTGGCAGATTGCAAATAAGTATTTTGATATTATTTTTATTGCATTTTTTCCAGAACAAGTAACTTCAACCATTAATAATTTTAAGGGGCAAATTGTATTAAGAGTTTTTGGTTTGGCTGGTTCAGAATCTTATTCAAATTTATTAAAAAATTACTTAAGCCCTACGGTTTTTAAGAAATTAAAATCCATTAAAAAAAGGCTTTGGTTTGGATCTGGCTATAAGCATCTAAAAACCATAGAAGATAATTTCTTAAAAGAAAGAGATTGTTTTCTGCCTGTTGGCTTAAAAGGGGAATTAAGTTTAGAAAAATGGAATGGATCAGAAAAGAAAATATTATTTGTTTGTCCAAGAATTAACTCTTCTCCATATTACAATGGAATTTATCAAAAATTCAAAAAAGATTTCAAAAACTTTTCTTATATCATTGGAGGGGCACAACCAACACCGGTTGATGATAGTAGCGTAATTGGTTATGTGGACAAAGAAACACACGAATATAATATGCGTGAAATGAAAGTAATGTATTATCACAGTGTAGAAAAAAATCATATCCATTACCATCCTTTTGAAGCAATTAAAGTGGGAATGCCCCTCATATTTATGGCTGGCGGTATGCTCGACATATTAGGTGGAAAGGATTTACCGGGAAGATGCACATCCGTTAAAGAAGCTCGCCGCAAAATTGAGAGAATAATTAACGATGACAGGCCTTTCATTGAATCTATCCAAAAGAGTCAAGTTTGCTTGTTTAATGAAGTTAGGGTTGAAAATTGTAAAGCTCCATGGAGTGAAGGGTTTGAAAAAATTTTGCACTCTATAGAAAAGAGTAAGAATGAAAAAGACACACCTTTTGTCAAAGCGAAAAGAATAGGCGTTGTTTTGCCCGTTGAATACAAGGGAGGTAGTTTACGCGGTGCAAAATTGCTTGCAGAAGCTATAGAACTTGGGAGTCGACAAGCGAATGAAAATGTTGAGGTTATATTTTGTCATTTAGAAGGTCACTATACTGATGAAGATTTTGCCGATTTACCTTCTACAATTAAGACCCGGCAGTTTAACTGGCGTGTCTTAACTTCTCATGAAGCAAAACGAGCGATGTTATATGCCGGCATCGAAAGTGATTTAAAATCAGATAGATATATCTTTATCGAAGATAATATTAATCAACTTATGGATTGCGACCTTATTGTAATTGTTTCAGATCGTCTCTCGTTACCATTGCTGCCTATCAAACCTTATATTATGATGGTTTATGATTATTTACAGCGATATGAAAACTTTTTGGATTCACAGTACAATCAACAGCTCTTATCAAATGTAAAATCTGCTGAATGTATACTTGTAACCACTGAATTTACGAGAAGTGATGCTATCCAATTTGCAGGTCTATCAGAAAAAAAAGTTATTAAAGTTCCTATGTTAGCTCCCTCCTTTATAGATATAATTGAGGACAAAAATTCAACAATAAAAAACAACCCTTCAATTGAAGCAAGGATATTAAAATCAAAGTTTACTAGACCCTATTTCATTTGGACAACAAACACCTCCCTCCACAAGAATCATGAAAATGCTTTTAAAGCTCTTTCTATTTATTATGAAAAGTATATGGGTACATTAGAATGTCATGTTACGGGAGTTAATACGAATACATTTCTAAGTAGTGAACTCCCTCATCTTAAACCATTAAAAGAACTCTTTGAGAAAAATCATAAACTAAAGACATTAGTTAAGTTATTTGGAGATATGCCTGACGAAAGATATAAATTAAAATTGAAGGGAAGCAGCTTTTTATGGCATGCTGGTCGCATAGATAATGGAACTTTTGCAGTTGTTGAAGCTGCATATTATGGCATCCCATCTTTATCAAGTGAATATCCTGCTATGCGTGAAATGAATAATCAATTTAATTTAAATCTTTGTTGGATGAATCCTTGTGAGCCAGAGAATA
>JABDDK010000042.1:1459-11425 GCA_013287665.1 Alphaproteobacteria bacterium | reverse complement strand
TGCTGAGCTTAAGCAAGCGGTGTAAACTCATCTGGTAACTATTAGGAACCGTTCCATGCCCAAGATTGCCTTTCTTTCCTCATCCACACCTGAAGCGCAAGCCACGAAGGGAACGCTTGAGTCTTTGTATCCCTCTGTTAGCCCGACACAGGCTGACGTCCTCATTGCATTGGGCGGTGATGGATTTATGTTAGAGACGATGCATGACACGCTCGAGACACAGAAGCCCATTTATGGGATTCATTGTGGAACTCTTGGATTTTTGATGAATAAATTCGAGCCAACATCCTTATTGGAGAGACTTGAAAAGGCCAAACCATCGACACTCTATCCCCTGGAGATGACTGTTGAAACGACACAGGGGAAAACGACAAAAGCCCTTGCCTTCAATGAAGTCTCTCTTTTGAGGGAAACAAGGCAAGCCGCGAAAATTCAAATCACGATTGATACGATTGTCCGTCTTCAAGAACTTGTTTGTGACGGCGTTCTCGTTGCAACGCCTGCGGGAAGTACGGCCTACAACCTTTCCGCCCATGGCCCCATTATCCCTATCGGGGCGGGCATGCTGGCTCTAACACCTATCAGTGCCTTCCGCCCCCGTCGATGGAAAGGCGCCCTTATTCCTGAAGAGTCTCAAATAACTTTTATCGTTAATGAGCCTAAAAAACGTCCTGTGAGCGCTGTTGCTGACTTTACCGAAGTCAGAGATGTAACAACTGTTTCTATCAGCCAATGCAAAAACAAACACGTAACCCTTCTGTTTGATCACGATCACAACTTAGATGAGCGGATTCTTCAAGAACAGTTTTTAGAATAAGAATGACAACAACACCGCCCCTTTTTACACTCAATAACGCCCACCTTTCCTTTGGCGCGCGGGCCATCCTTGAGGACGTCTCACTCTCAATCATGCCAAGAGATCGGGTTTGTCTGGTGGGCCGAAACGGAAGCGGCAAGTCAACTCTGTTGAAAGTGATTGCAGGGCAACTCGAGCTCGATCGTGGTGATCGATTTGCAAAGCCAGGGCTTAAAGTGGGAATCCTTGATCAAGCTTTGGCCCCTTCTACCTCTCAAACGATTTTCGATTTCCTTCATGGAACTGAGGAAGCTTATGTTTTAGAGGAAGCCTTAGATAATCTGGGGCTTGACCCGCAAAAACAACTCTCGAGCCTTTCAGGGGGGGAATCTCGCCGTGTGATGATTGCAAAGGCCATCGTTGGATCTCCCGATGTTCTTTTGCTGGATGAGCCAACAAACCATTTAGACCTTGTCACCATCGAATGGCTCGAAGAGGCTTTTAAAGCCTATCCGGGTGCAATCCTTATGATCAGCCATGATCGTACCTTTCTCTCAAAATTATCAGAGCGCACTTTTTGGCTAGACCGCGGGCGGTTGCGAACGCTAGAGAAAGGGTATCCCTTCTTTGATGAATGGGCGGAGAACATCATCGAGTACGAGATCCGAACCCAAGAGAAACTGGCTCAGAAGATAGCCCAAGAGACGGAATGGCTTCACAGAGGAGTGACAGCAAGGCGCAGACGAAATATGGGGCGCCTTCGCGGACTTCTTGAGCTGCGGCAGGAAAAGCGAGACCATCAAGGGCCGCAAGGCGGCGTTTCCTTCACAACACAAGATTCCCCATTGGGCGGGAAACTGGTCATTGAAGCCAAACATGTTTCAAAAGCTTTTGAGAATAAGCCCATCATTAAGGATTTTTCATGTCGTATTTTAAGGGGAGATCGTATCGGAATCCTGGGCCCTAATGGATCCGGCAAAACAACGCTTCTTAATCTCATGCTGGGAAAGATTGAGCCTGACGAAGGCCATATTCGACGCTCTAAAACCCTTGAACTCGCTGTCTTTGACCAAACTCAAACGAGTCTTGATCTCAACCTCAACCCTTGGGAAACGCTGTGTGAGCAAGGGGGAGACCAAGTGATGGTCCAGGGAGTGCCCCGCCATGTCATGGGGTACCTCCAAGACTTCCTTTTCGATCGGAAGCAAGCCTTAACGCCGCTCCGGAACTTATCCGGGGGTGAGCGCAATCGGCTTCTTCTCGCGAAGATCCTTGCAAAACCAAGCAACCTACTCGTACTCGATGAACCAACCAATGATTTGGATATGGAAACCCTTGATTTACTTCAAGAATATCTTGCTGATTATCAAGGAACTCTGCTGCTGGTGAGCCATGACCGGGATTTTCTTGATCGAACAACGACTCATATTCTGGCCTTTGAAGGGGAAGGCCATGTTCAAATGTACGTTGGCGGATACACGGATTATGCCAAGCAACGGGTCCCGACGGCTCAACCCAAGGCAGAAAAGAAGAAGGTACCGGTTGCTACAAAAACCAAGGGTAAAGATAAGCTGAGTTATAATGAGGGGAGAGAGCTCACGCTGCTTCCTCAAGAGATTGAAGATCTTACGAATAAGATTCAGACGTTAGAAGAAAAGATTGCAGACCCTTCCTTTTATGGGCGCAATCCAGAAGGATTTGACCGCACAATCAGTCAACTTCAAAAAGATCGCCATCTACTGCATCAAAAGGAAGAAAGGTGGCTTGAGTTGTTAGAAAAAGAGGAGTTGCTGAATTCGTAGTCAGGGACAAGGCAGCATCACCTCTCCCCTTGTGGGAGAGGTCGCTCGAAGAGCGGGTGAGGGGTACGTCAACACACTTGCAAAACGACATTGTTGATTAATGTTATTCTTATTTGGAATAATGACTGATGAGTAACATAGTGGGATGATTTTAAGCCCCCTCACCCGCCCATTCGGGCGACCTCTCCCACGGAGGGGAGAGGTGAAGAGCAGGAATACAACTTAGATAGAAAGTAAAATATGAATATCAAGCAACTCCCCTCCCCCAATTTTAATGAACGTAACTCACCCCTTGACGCGATCATCATCCATTACACGGACATGTTATCCGCCGACGAAACCTTAAAATGGTTATGTAATCCTGCCTCAAAAGTCAGCGCACATTACCTCATTGATGAAGACGGTCAGATCTACCAACTTGTGGATGAAGGTAAAAGGGCCTGGCATTCTGGGGAAAGCTGTTGGCAAGGGCGTAATGATACGAATAGCTACTCAATTGGTATTGAGCTCGCAAATCCCGGACATACCTTTGGCCACCTCCCTTTTCCAGAGGCTCAGATTGATGCTCTGGTGAGCCTCTGTGAGGGGATTATGTCAAGATGGGGAATACCCCCCTCCCGCATCTTAGGGCACTCTGATGTGGCTCCCCGGCGCAAACAAGACCCTGGTCATCTATTCCCTTGGGAAAGACTTGCACAAGCGGGGATGGGCTTATGGCCGGACACAGATGGATCGCCGCGACGGGACTTTGTCCCTCCTCGCAATGACGATTCTTTTGTTATTGAAGCACTAGAGAAAATTGGCTATGAAACCACCTCCCCCGTTGATGCCCTCATTGCCTTTCAACGCCACTTCCAGCCTCATAAAATTGATGGTATCGCCGACCTTGAAACCGTTGCCCTCATCCAAGGCTTGTTAAGATCACAGGAAAAGCTTATATAAAAGATGCAGATGGCTGGAGAGGTGCTGCCGCAAGGTAGAGGAAAGTCCGGGCTCTCTAAAGACACGGTGCCGGATAACGTCCGGCGAGGGAAACCTTAGGGAAAGTGCAACAGAAAGGAAACCGCCTGGAGACAGGTAAGGGTGAAAGGGTGCGGTAAGAGCGCACCGCGCCTTTGGTAACAAAGGTGGCATGGTAAACCCCACCGGGAGCAAGACCAAATAGGGATGACACATGGCCTGTCTTTGGGTCGTCATCCGGGTCGGTCGCAGGAGGCGTTTGGTAACAAACGTCCCAGATGAATACCTCTCCCCTGGATTCCAGGGACAGAACCCGGCTTACAGGCCATCTGCTTTTCTCTATGCCCTGCAGGGCCACCTCATGAAAATTTGTGAGGTGCCTTCACCTCTCCCCTTGTGGGAGAGGTCGCCCTTTAGGGCGGGTGAGGGGTAGGCCGTATGCAGTGTTCTTTGTCATTTCTTTAAAGTCATATATCCCCCTCACCCGACCCTGCGGGTCGACCTCTCCCACGCAGGGGAGAGGTGAAGGACTTCGTCCTTAAGAAAGAATTACGATTTTCATGAGGTGACCCTGCTATGCCCTGTAAGAGCTATTTACTTTTTGATATACATAACTGATAATCCCGCGCAGCGATTGTTTGAATTTTATAGACGACGAACTCAATTTTTTAAGGTGGGGCAAAGTACATGGAGCATACTCCCGAGGAAAAAAATTTCTTTCCCCACGTAGCTCCCCCTTCTAAATTATTTTTTCAATTGCCGACTCTGGTTTGGAAGCTGGGGTGCATGATGTTCTTAGTTAACCTCTCTTTTGTTATGGTCTATAGTTATATTGGCATTTATATGAAGTCCATCGGCGTAACAATGGGCTGGATAGGCATTATTGAAGGCGTTGCTGAAGGATGCTCATATCTGATGAAGCTTTTTTCAGGAATGATCAGCGATTATTTAAGGCGTCGCAAACCCGTTATGATGGTCGGCTATACCTTGATTGTTATTTCCCGTCTTGTTTTTTCCTTTTCGACCAGTTTTTTCCCTCTATTTGGGGCTCGCCTCCTTGAGAGAATCGGGAATGGAATTCAATCAACACCAAGGGATACGATGGTGGCTGATGTTTCACCGCCCAACAAAATTGGGGCTTCTTACGGCATAAAAAGAACATTAGCCCAAGCTGGATCCTTAGGGGGAGCTCTTTGCGCCATGGGCGCAATGATTTGGGCAGAAGGGGATTATCAGACCGTTTTCCAAATAGCGGCTATTCCTGCATTTATTGCTTTTTTAATGCTCACTTTTCTCATTCATGAACCCAAAAAATTTGCACACTCTGCTTTAGCCTCTCAAATCCCCTTACCTCAAGAACGAAAAAGAAGTGTTTTACATTGGTCAAATCTTTGGGAACTTGGCAGCTCTTTTTGGTTACTCATGCTTCTTGCAGGCATCTTTATGCTTTCTCGTTTTGGAGAAACGTTTTTAACCCTTCATGCCTATACAAATTTTAATCTCGAAAATAAATATGCTCCTACAATTATGCTTGTTTTTAATGCAGGGTGGTGCCTTTCTTCTTATCCGGTTGGGGTCTTAGCTGATCGTATGAATCGGTACTTATTTCTAGCGCTGGGCATCATAGTTCTCATTTTAGCTGATCACTTTTTAGCGAGCGCAAAATCATTGTTGGGGGTGTATATCGGTTGTTTTCTCTGGGGAGTTCAATATGGGGTTACACAAAATATCTTTCTTTCATTAATTGTAGAGAAGGTTTCCCCCCATCTCCGCGGTACAGGGTTTGGATGTTATTATGTTATTTGCGCGTTTTCAGCGTCCATTGCTGATTTTATGGCAGGCTTTCTCTCAGAAGCGTACGGCCAAGCAACCGCCTTTTCCGTGAGTGGCGTAATCGCTATGATTACATTGCTATTTTTAATCATTATAATAGGGTATAAGAAAAATAATAAAAAATAGACTCTCACTGACCGAAATATGTAACCCACTGAAAATACACAAAAGGTCGTCATTGCGAGGAGGGCGATTAGCCCGCCGCCATTAAGTTAAGCAAAACAGCCCACCACCTGGGTCGTCCCGGAAACAAGAATATCTTGAGCAAAGCTCAAGTCTTCTTGTTGTCCGGGATCCAGGACCAATACTCTTTCCGGAGGAAAGAAGGAATCATTACATTGCTTCGCAATGAATTATTGCCCTGGATCCCGGGCTATGAGAAATCTAAGCTTCGCTTAGCATTTCTCATCCCCGGGACGACCCCAGCGAGGACGGCTTTCCCTTAACTTAATGGAAGTGGGCGATTAGCCCGCCGCGGCAATCCATCTTCCTTTTTATTTCACAAAGATAAGAAGGAAGAAAGATGGATTGCCACGCCCCTTTCAGGGGCTCGCAATGACGAGTGTGGGGTGGCCTCCTTAAAGTAGGCCGTAGGCCTGCGCAGATTACAGCAATGATTTGCCCAAGTAAGCTCTTACATTCTGATCAAGTTCACTGTCGAGGTTATTCATCATCTTTTCCATCATATTAATCCAGATTTTCCGGCGTTGACCAAGCGTTACGTTTTCAGCAACGGTTCTTGATCCTTGTGCACGCGCATTTGCAAATCCCTGTGGTTTGCCTTGCTCATTAAATATCTCAATTTTGACGGACATCCGCGCATCATATTGCTCAGATTGATCGACAGTTACCATTCCCTTCAAGCCTTTAGTCCCTTTAAGGGGCACTTCAACAACGGAAGCATCTTCGATCGTTACAACAGCATACCCTGACTTTCCAACAGGTAACAGTCTGTCTTGCACCCATTGTTGAATCATTGCAATTGGGGGAACGGGAAATTCATTTTCAACATGAGGAGGTTTTGAGGTCGATTGATATTTCTTTACAACTTCAACCCGCGCAACGTTTAAACGAATAGGCTTATGGGCCAAGTAAGCAAGACCTAACGGCTCGGGCATTTGAACGCTTGGTGAACAAGCGGCAAGAGTAAGGGCTAGACTTCCAATGATGAGTGTACGCATAATAATTTCTCCTTAATGAACTGTCATGAGGTCTTTATGATCAAACTTATACACATGATTACAAAATTCGCACGTCATTTTCAACTGTCCCTTTTCGAAAAGTCCTTCAATTTCATCTGCAGTTAGAGACGTCAGAAATGTTCTTATTCTTTCCTTTGAACATCGACATTGCGCTTTCAAGGGGACAGACTCAAAGACTTGTACGCCAACTTCATGAAAAAGACGATAGAGAAGATCTTCATTTGAAATCTCACTGCTCAGAAATTCCTCATCTGAGAGAGTATTCAAAAGGGCCTCCATATGAGGCCAGGTATCTTCATTCATCTTTTGAGTCGGCAACTGTTGAAGAATCAATGCTCCACATTTCCACTCGCCTTTTTCAGTCATTTGTGACGCGATAAAAATGCGTGTTTCAGATTGTTCCGATTGCGTGAAATAATGTTCAAGGGCTTCGGGCAATGATTCATGATTTAAGGAAACGATACCTTGATATCGATCCGCATTAAGGCCCCGATCAATTGTAAACGTCAAGTATCCTCTCCCCAGCAAGTCTTGAAAAGTCGCATTTTCATTGAAAAACTGAGATTTAACCTGAACATAGCCTCGCATATGTCCCTGATGTGTTACATCCACAACAGCAAAACTAATGGGGCCGGATGTTTTCGTTTGAAGCGTAAAGATCCCATCTGATTTCAACAAACCAGAAAGAGCGGCCGCTGATGCAAGTAAATCCGCAAGTATTTTTGCAACATTTTTGGGATAATCATGTTGATTTAATATACGTGTACTTACCTCATTCAAACGGACTAAATTCCCCCTGAGAGACATTTGTGGCAATATAAAAGGAACTGAGAGATCTGCTGGCTTTGTATCAATCATTAAAATAAAATGTGCTTTATGATGAAGAATTTGTTATATTACCCTTTATAAATGCCAACGTCAAACAGATCGGTGCATTTATTTTTATTATGTTAACTATTTATTAACCATTTAATGACTATAATGAAGTATTGAATAAGAATAATAGATTTAATTTTTTAAACAGACTTTTAACTGAGGAGGAAAAAATGAGTACAGTAAAAAACTTTATTAGAGAAGACAACGGTGTGACAGCCATTGAATATGGCCTTATCGCTGCTCTCATTGCGGTTGTTATTATTGCCGCGATTACACTCGTAGGTACAAACCTATCAGCTAAGTTTCAATATATTGCAACGAAACTTACTTAAGGGATGTAACTTACGAACTAAGTTAATGAGTAAAACTAATGATAGAAAGGGTGTATTCTTCACCCTTTCCTATCAGTTACGTGGGTTAAGATGATGGTGAATTATAAAAATGTTTATTTTTTTTTAAGGGATGATAATGGTGTAACAGCCATGGAATACGCTTTAATTGGTGCTTTAGTATCAGTCTTTATTATTTTAGCGATAACTGCCGTGGGAACGCACATACAAGCAAAGTATCAGTATGTTGCAGACTCAATGCCGCCATAAAGATCACTGAAGACGTTTTGGTGTTAATGTTAAGAGGAAAGGAAAGAAAATGAATACGATTAAAAACTATTTTAAAGAAGACAACGGTGTTACAGCCATTGAATATGGCCTTATCGCTGCTCTTATAGCTGTTGTAATCATTGCAGCAATCACTCTTGTTGGAACGAGACTGTCAGCTAAATTTCAGTATATAGCTACTAAATTAGCTTAAATATAACTTAGTTTTCTGTATTTACAGATCTCTAAACCTATAAATTTTCATTTTTAAATAGTTCTACATAAACTTAAGCTGACTTCTTCTAGAGATGTCTTTTTATTGACCTTTCTCTGTTTCCTTTCATACAGAAACGCTTCCCCTCCCCATTTCTCTCAAATTTTATGCAATCTCGTACTTCTTAAGAATCTATATTTATCAATAGCTTAAATAGCGATTTTAAAATAATTGATAAAAGTTTACTATTTTTTAAGGACCTTCAATTTAAATTGATTATAGGAGGCGGATTTTATTCACCGCAGTAACTATAAACAAGAAGGGGGTATTTAAACCATGGCTAGTACACAACATAAACTTGATCGTATTCGTCCACCTCGCGTCCAAATCACATACGACGTAGAGATTGGTAATGCGATCGAAGTCAAAGATTTACCATTTGTTATGGGAATTTTAGCTGACCTTGCGGGTTCACCTGCAACACCCCTACCCGCCCTTAAGGATAGAAAGTTCATCGATATTGATAGAGATAATATCAATGATGTCATGGCATCCTTAAACGCCCAACTTCCTTTGCGTGTTGAGAACGTTCTTGGCGGTAGTGCACCTGATTTGAATATTCTGTTGGCTTTCCGGTCAATGGATGACTTCAACCCAACGAACATCGTTGGTCAGGTCGGCCCACTAAATGACCTCTACAACAAGCGCGTCTCCCTTACAGACATGCTGTCTAAGTTAGATGGAAATGACGCCTTAGATGCTGAGCTTAGAAACATCATTGATAATCCAGATGTATTGAGCCAACTGCAAAAAGAACTTGGATCAAACAAATAGCCTGTGGGCATAAGAGAAAGAGGAGTTAATCATGGCAGACGTAACCAAGAAAACACCAACCACTGCTCCTGCTAAGACAGCAGCCGCAGGTGGATCTGGAGGATCTTCAGGAAACAGTGGAAGCATTGTTGATAGAATCATTCAAAACGGCAAACTGGCTCGCGACCCTTCACAGGTTGCAAGAGCAAAGCAAATCCTTGCTGAGTTTGCGAATCAAGTTACTGCAGCGCCAAAAGGGAGCATCGGAAATGATGTTTATTCCTTTATCGTAAGCAGCATCAATGGAATCGATCGGACAATTTCCTTACAAATGGATAAGATTGTTCAGAATCCAGCCTTCCAAAAGTTCGAAGGTTCCTGGAGAGGTCTGAATAAGCTTGTTATGAATACGGAAACAGGTGAGCATCTTAAGCTCCGTCTCTGGGTCGTTACAAAACACGAACTTGTGTCAGACCTTGAGCGCGCCGTTGAGTTCGACCAAAGTCAGCTCTTTAAGAAAGTCTATGAAGAGCAATACGGTACATTTGGGGGAACACCCTTCTCATGTCTCGTGGCTGACTTTGAATTCGGTCGCGATCCACAAGATATGGAATTGGCTACATTGCTGTCAAACGTTGCAGCCTGTGCCCATACACCACTGATGGCAGCGGCGTCCCCAGGAATGTTCAACTTTGACAGCTTTGCAGAGTTGAGCGGACCAAGAGATGTAGCTAAGCTTTTCGATGGCACAGACGCTATCAAATGGAGAAGCTTCAGAGAGACTGAGGACTCAAGATACTTCGTTCTCACGCTCCCTCATGAGCTCTTCGAGTTGGAAGAAAGGCCTCAAGAAGACAACCGCAGTATAGCTACC
>JABDDK010000042.1:0-1449 GCA_013287665.1 Alphaproteobacteria bacterium | reverse complement strand
ATACTGTCCCAACAGACGGATTTGATTATGAAGAATCCGTAGACGGGACAGACAATTCCAAGTTCTGTTGGGGTAATGCGGCATACGCTCTCGCACAAAACATCACAACAGCATTCGCCCTTTATGGATGGACAGCTGCGATTCGTGGTGTTGAAGGCGGCGGTCTTGTCTCAGACTTACCAGCGTACACCTTCAAAACATCTGATGGTGACCTCGCTGTGAAGTGCCCAACTGAAATTGCGATTACCGATCGCCGTGAAAAAGAGCTCAGTGACCTTGGCTTTATGGCTATTTGCTACTGCAAGGATACGGACTATGCAGCCTTCTTTAGCTCGCAAACGACTCAATTGCCTAAGATGTATAATGATAACAAGGCGAATGCGAATGCTCGAATTTCAGCAAGACTTCCTTACATGCTGAACGCATCACGTTTTGCTCATTACATTAAAGCAATGATGCGCGATAAGATCGGCTCATTCATGTCACAACAAGAAGTGTCGCAATATCTGAACTCCTGGATTGCTCAATATATCCTCTTGTCAGATATAGCCCCTGAAAGTGTGAAGGCCTCCTTCCCTCTACGGGAAGCCCGGATCGACGTCTCAGAGGTCCCTGGCAAGCCAGGTAGCTATACTGCGGTTGTCTTCTTGAGGCCTTTCTTCCAACTCGAAGAGCTCACAGCAAGCTTGCGACTTGTCGCTTCCTTGCCACGTCCTCCTGGAGCTGCATAGACATGAAACCGGTAACTATAACAATGAACCAAAGAAAGGAATAGAAAATGGCAACAAAACTAGTATCAGCTTCCGAAGCTACAAAAGGCGGTTCAGCCCTTTCAAACCTCTACATTAACATTGGAGGGCAGAGCCAATCCACTTTAGCGGGTGATGGCGTTGATGGAAAACTGAGTACAACAGATCAACTCTTGTTGTTAGAAGAAGAGATTGCACGTGACGTGAACCCTTCAACTTCAAACAACTTGTTCTCAGCTGGTGAAATGGTCGCGTTCTACTCAAGAGCAAAGATTCTTCGCACCAAGTCTTCTATATATGTGCAAAATATGTTCATGACTGGACAGAATATTGACAAAATTACAATATATAGAGCAGATACGATTAATGGAAAGCAAACAGTTACTGAAGAAATTGAGTATTCTAATTGCTTCATTACAAACATTAAATCCCTTGGTGGGCAAGAAGACTACTCGAGCAATAACACGCAAAGTCCAAGAGGCCTCGATACGTTTGAGTTTAAGTTTAGATACTTACAACGTAAAGATACGGTCTTCTTCTTTGACCAAACCGGACAGGCACAGGGTCAAGACGTCTCGCTCATCAACTTCCCACAAGGAACGTTGAAAGCAAGCTAAGACTAAGCCTTAATGACTCAACACAAAGGGCGGCTCATATTGAGTCGCCTTTTTTGTTGTTTATAAATTCATTCGCAATTCCG
>JABDDK010000041.1 GCA_013287665.1 Alphaproteobacteria bacterium | reverse complement strand
GGTTTGTGCATAAGCCCTGAGTTTGAGAACAACATCTCTTGGAATCTTGATTGTAATGGGAATGGTTGGCTCGGCAACAGGAACTAGCTTTCCAATACGTTGAGCTTCCTGCAAGTATCTGTAAGCCTGGCGAAGTGAGATTCCAAATTGCTTTGTTAATGCATTTGCAGCTTGATTTGCAGTAATAGGTTGACCAAGAAGCTCGAAGGCTTTGTTCAATCTTTGACTTTTTTCTTGTTTGGTTGATCTCATCATAGGACATAACTATATTACTCCTTACGACTTAAGTCAAGCGCTAAATGTGCACGACAAAATGTTATTTGACGATCAAATTCAAAATTACCTTTTGTGTTCAGGGAGTCGTCGCCCGCAAGGGCGGGTGAGGGGTCTTTAAAATCATCTTTTTTAAGAATATGTGTCCTTTGATTCTTGGTCTGCATGTTGTCTTTCATTGAGTCCGAGTCCAGTGTTATCTCCCCCTCACCCGCCCCTGCGGGTCGACCTCTCCCACGCTGGGGAGAGGTGAGGGTGCCTTCGCATACTCTTCCACTTCCTTAATATACTTTGCCTTTTGATCTTTGGACAAAAAGCTTGCTACAAAAGAGTTCTTTGCAAGTTGAACAACTTGATCTTGCGTTAGGCCTAAGGCTTGGACGACTCCCTCGTAATTCTCATTCACATATCCTCCAAAGTAAGCGGGATCATCGGAATTGACGGTGGCACAGAGCCCTTTCTCGAGCATCTTTTTAATCGGATGCTGCTTCATTGATTCAAAAACGCAAAGTTTGATATTTGAAAGAGGACAGACGGTTAAAGGCACTTGATCGCGCTTTAATCTTTCAACGAGCACCTCATCTTCAAGACAACGCACACCATGATCGATACGGGACACTTTGAGTAAATCAAGGGCTTCCCAGATGTATTGAGGGGGGCCTTCTTCACCCGCATGTGCGACCGTTAAAAGACCAACTGCGCGGGCCTTATCAAAAACAGACACAAACTTTGATGGGGGGTTTCCAACCTCAGCCGAATCAAGCCCTACAGATTGGATGAGATCTAAATAGGGAACAGCCTGTTCTAATGTTTTCATTGCTGACTCAGCACTTAAGTCTCGCAGGAAGCAAAGAATAAGTCCCGTTGAGAGATTCAATGTTCGCTCAGCCTCTTTAAGCGCGCTTGAGATGCCTGTAATCACTGTTTCAAAAGGAACGCCTCGTTCTGTATGTGTTTGAGGATCAAAGAAAATTTCAGTGTGACGGACATTTTGCTTATGCGCTCTTTGTAAATACGCCCAGGTCAGATCATAGAAATCTTGCTCCGTGAGCAAGACTTGAGACCTGGCATAGTAGACATTCAAAAAGGACTGTAAATCTTTAAAATTATAGGCCTTATGTGCGTCTTCTACTGACTTATAGGGCAATGTGACTTTATTTCGTTCCGCAAGCTTGAAAAGAAGCTCTGGCTCAAGTGTTCCTTCAATGTGAAGATGAAGCTCAGCCTTCGGAAGGCCCTGAATAAAGTCTCGCATTGTGTTCTCCCTGCATAATTTAATCACATGATTTTGTGCTTTGACGTTGGAGATGTCAATCTGAGGCTGTTTTCTTCGTCTCAACCCCAATCGCAACATTCTTTATATTATCGAAATAATGAGAGTTTCGAATATCTGAAACATTACTATTCCCATTAAGATTCACAATAATAAGCTGACCGTTGCCATAGCCATAATCATTGCGAAAGTCATAGACGGCTCCAATGATAGCGAGTTGATTTGACTCAACTTTTTCCTTGAATTGCTCAAAGGCTTTGTCCACTTGATAATGGACATTCACAACAACGCCTTGCTTGTCATCATGGGCAGATTTCACATCGATGGTGTCGAGTTCTTTACGAATCCCGGCAGGGATTTGGCTCATATCACCCATGGCTGCTTTGATAGCGCCACAATGGGAGTGGCCAATAAAAATGAGGACGGGCGTTTTTAAAACATCGACGCCGTATTCAACAGAACCTTTTGTGGTGATAAACTGATTGCCGATATTCCTTGCAACAAAAATATCATTTTCAGCCCCATTCGAGAAGTTGTCCACTTGAACCCTTGAGTCGGAACACAGGACCATGGTCACGCGGGGTGTTTGTATATCAAGAAACCCTTGAAAGTGTTCATCTGGTTTTAAGCTTGTAAAAGCAGCATTATCTTCTACCAAGTCGATTATTGTTTGTTTTATTGATTGTTCGAGAGATTCATGCTTAGGCAATTCTGCAGCATTCAATATGAAAGGTGTGAAGTAGATTATTGCTAAGATTAGATATTTATAAAACTTTGTCATTTTTTTTTCCCTTTTTTTGAATGTTTTTGTATACCAAAAGAATGTTAAGAAAGGGTTAACTGCAAGTGTCACTCCCTTTTTATTTCGGGGTAAATACGATTTATATGGCAAAATCTTGTAAAGTGGCCTATATACAAGAAACAATATAATAAAGTAGGCAAAAAATGATTTCGGAAATTGATCAAGGACTTATATTTGAACAATTATATACAATATTGGAATGGGTACCTGACCTTGTTGGGTGTATTGGGGCCTCTATTGTCCTTATCGCCTATGCGTTGCTTCAAACAAAACATATCAGTGCTGACAGTTTCAATTACTTAATATTAAATGTAATTGGGGCGGTTTTAATTTTAATCTCTCTTGTCTATGCCTGGAATCTTGCTGCCGTTGTCATGGAATTTGCTTGGATGATCATTAGTTTGGTTGGTCTTTTCAAGCACAAGAAAAATCAACAGAGGACTATATTACTAGCTGAGTGAATGATGGTTTGGTTTAAAAAGAATGTAAGTTGGATAGTATTGAATTTTCCAGCTTTAGTAATGTTTGGTGCGTTGTGCATTAACCCGAGTCTATGGGAGCCATTGACGCCCTATACGGGCTACATCTCGCTCGCCCTTCTGGTTACGGTCCTTGCGCTCAATCCCCTGCAAAGTCTCATTCCAACGTCAATACTCATCAAGAAAATAAATAGATATCGCCGTCAGGTTGGTGTTGCCGTTCTGAGTTACGCTTTTGTGCATGTGCTGTGTTTCTATTTAAAGCGAGATGGACTGATGGACTTTCTCCAATATTTCCTTCATCCCGCTATTATACCAGGACTTCTTGCCCTAATTATTTTTATTCCGCTTGCCATTACAAGTAACAATTCATTAGTTAAAAAAATGGGATTTATGAAATGGAAAAAGCTTCATAAGTTCGCTTATCTTGCGGAATGGCTCCTCGTGCTTCACTTATTTTTTGTGGGATCATTCTTGTATGCGGGATTGATTTTTACACCCTTGATGGTGCTTCAGTATTTAAGAAGACGTAAGCGGAAGCACCAGCTCTGCAATAGTTTGGCGCAAGGGGTCTAGGCCATCCTTCGTATGGGAGCTTGTGAGAAGGGGAGTGGGGAAAGCAGCTGGGTGCTTTTTAAGGGCTGCCGTCACACTTTCAACCAGGGACTCTAGATGCTCTTTTGTTGATTTGTCGCTCTTTGTGAGCACAATTTGGTAGGACACAGCGGCCATATCAAGCTCCGACATCACAGCTTCATCATTGACTTTAAATCCATGACGAGAATCAATGAGAAGGAAAATTCGCTTTAAGGGAACACGCCCCCTTAGGTAGTCTTGAATGAGATGAGACCAGATCTTAATCTTAGCTTTAGAAACAGCCGCATAGCCATATCCTGGCATATCTACGATATAGAGCTTTCCGGCTAAGTTAAAGAAGTTCAGCTGTTGGGTGCGTCCAGGCGTATGGGATATCCGAGCCAGACTATTACGATTGAGTAAGGCATTGATTAGACTAGATTTTCCAACATTCGATCGTCCTGCAAAAGCAATCTCCGGCAGAGACGGAGGGGGCAAGATTTCCATCTTATCCGCGCCCGCAACAAATGTGCACTCTTGCGCAAAGAGCCAACGCGGGAAATCGCTGGGATCCCGCGTCTTATCTAAACTCATTTTTTTACCTTCTTGATTTCGGAACGTCTCATAATAAACCATTGTTGAGTAATAGAGAGCGTGTTGTTCCATGCCCAGTAAATCACAAGACCAGCTGGGAATTGAGCTAATAGGTATGTGAACAAGATCGGCATGAACATGAACAACTTGGCTTGGGTTGGATCCGCTGGAGGTGGGCTCAACTTTTGTTGCAAGAACATTGTTGCTCCCATGATAAGGGGCCATGCACCGATCATTAACATGGAGGGCGGGGTCCAAGGAATCAAACCAAACAAGTTGAAGATCGTTGTGGGATCAGGAGCAGACAGATCATGAATCCAACCGTAAAATGGAGCTTGCCTCATTTCAATGGAGACGAACAAGACTTTATAGAGTGCAAAGAAGACTGGGATTTGAATGATCATAGGAAGGCAACCGGCCATGGGATTGACCTTTTCCTTCTTATACACTTCCATCACTTTTTCATTCATTTTTAAGCGGTCATCTTTGTAACGCTCACGAATTTTCTCAATCTCAGGTTGCAACGCTTTCATCTTACCCATGGAGGCATAGGACTTATTGGCAAGAGGGAAGAAAATAAGCTTAATGATGACTGTAAGGGCTAAGATAGCAAGGCCAAAGTTACCTAAGAAATCCTGAAGAAAATCAAGGACATAGAAGATAGGCTTGGTGAGGAAATAGAACCATCCGAAATCAACAGCAAGGTCAAAATGATTAATCCCTAATGTTGTTTCATACCCATCAAGCAGGCTTAAAACCTTTGCACCTGCAAAGAAATGGTCAGTGGCTTCAATACTATGGCCTGGCTCTAAGGTAAGAGGATCCCGTTGATAGGTCGCTGAATACAGGGTTTGTTCCCCAGTTCCCTGATGACCATAGGAAGAGGTGATGGCAGCTTTGGGATCTGGAACAAAGGCTGTGAGCCAATATTTATCTGTATAGCCAAGCCAGCCTGGGGCTTTCGGATTTTGGAGGGATCCGGTTTTGGAGACATCCTCGTAGCTTGGATCGTTGAGCTTTCCATCAAAAACGCCAACAGGCCCTTCGTGCAGGATAAAAAAACCAGCGGTGACGGGGATTCCTTGACGTGCCAAGACTCCGTGTGGCGCAAGTGAAACGGCCGTCGTTCCTTTGTTTGTCACCTTTTGCGTGATTGTAAACATGTAGTGTTCATCAATGGATATGATTTGATGGAATGTCAGCCCTTGCCCATTATCCCACGTTAGCGTGACAGGGGTTTGAGGGGTGAGGTTGAGACCATTCGTTTCCCACACTGTTTTTTCATTGGGAAGATTTAGATTTGGAGACGTCCAACCAAATCGGGCATAATAAGCCTTTTGGGAATGTTGTGGAGAAAGAAGAATGATTTCTGGGCTGTTCGGTTTTACTGTTTCACGATACTGAATCAGTGTCAGGTCATCGAAGGTTGCCCCTTCTAAGTTCAGGGAACCCTTGACGCTACTGCTTTGAATGAGGAGGCGATGTCCGGCTGCTTTGAGAGCTTCCTCACGGGTGAGCGGCTTTTGCGGAACTGCTTCGGTCAAAGGGTTGGCTTGTTGCGCGACGGGTTGAGGAGCTACCTTCGCTGGAGGCGTTGAGGAGAAAAAATACTGGAACCCAAATAAAATGGCCATCGATAAAACGATTGCGATAATGATGTTCTTTTGGTCTTTCATGGTTCATCTTCCTTAACGGGATCAAAGCCGTGCCCACCCCAAGGGTGACACCGGCATATTCGTTTTAAAGCTAATTTACTGCCCTTATAAGGCCCATAACGGTCGATCGCGTCAAGAGCATACTGTGAACAGGTCGGCAAAAAGCGACATCTGGGACGAAGGAGGGGGGAGATCAGTATACGGTAGACATAGATTATAGCCTTGAGGAAGAACCTCAGCCAGGAATGGTTATTGCGAGGAGCCACGCCATCACCTCTCCCCCTGTGGGAGAGGTCGCCCTTTAGGGCGGGTGAGGGGTGAGCTGTAGGCAAAGTTCTTTGACGTTTCTTTAGAGTCATATGCCCCCTCACCCGACCCTGCGGGTCGACCTCTCCCACTTAGGGGAGAGGTGTGGCTCCACGCAATGACGTCCTTTTTGTCTCACTTCTTAAGCTTCTGAAGCTCAGTCGAATCCTTCATCGTCTTCAACTCATAAAATATACGATTCAAATTATCGAGCAGAATAGCTACCTTTTGCGGGGTACGATACTCATCCTCCCCTTCCTCATCAAGTGATGCTCCTGTAACTTCAATTTTGATATCAGGGCGGCCTTGCTTTAAGAGAACGCGCTGAATGACAAGCTGTTGATAAAGGTTATACGGCTGATTGGAAATCGCAAGATAGGTCCCGGCTTTTGGTTGAGCCTGTTCCAGCCATTTGATAACGGTTCCTTCTGTGGTTGCGCGCATCTCACCCTCTTTTTTGGGTGTATAGACCATAATAATATCGCTCTCATTTAAACCAGAATGTTTTGATTGATCAAAGACCATCTTCACCATTGCTCCTTCATCGTTCGGAAGAGAAGCGGGGCGTATCCACTCAGCTTTTATAGGCAAAATGGAATTATCCAACATATCTTTTTCAGTTTCTTCAGCAGCCTCAGCAAGCGTACGCTCGCCCGTTAACAAATAGATAGGACCTTTAATTTTACCAGTCTCAATAAGATGATTGAGGTGGGCGAGTCTCATACGCACGCGAGACAGGGTTGCCCCTAAAAACAGCACGCCCTGATACTCTTGTTTAGGAAAAGCATCAACTTTTCCCATCTTCAAATTATTAAAATAAAGATCAACAATGTACTTAACTTGATTATGCGAATAGGACCCTTTCATTTCCCATCGTTCACTTGGATTCTTATCTTTTCTTTGGCTCCAAGAAAGGCTTTGGTCCAAGTCTCCGTTTGTGACTTTCACGACATCCTCAAGTTTACGTGAGGGGATCATCACTTTCCACGTTGGCCAATCAGGATCGGCAGGCATTTTGTCATTTACGATACGAATTCCCGTCCATCCGAGGATGCGAACGATATCATCTGTGACCTCACCATTCGATTGTACAATACGGTCTAGAGGCGCGCGATTAATAGGAGTGAAATACATATATGTGGCTCCTGCTATAATTAAGACGAGAAAGGCGAGTAATATGGATTTTGTTTTGTTCTTTTTCATTTTAAACTCCTCTGTGAAGACTTTCAATTGCTGACCTAAGTTCAGTGACCATAAGGGCAAAATCACGCTGTAGGACCTCAACGCGTGCAATTAAGACGTAGTCCATGCCCGTCTGGCCTACGTTGGGCAGAACCTCTCGAATAAGAGCGCGGAGGCGTCGTTTGGCGCGGTTACGCTGGACTGCCCCACCAACCTTACGACTTGCAGTTATACCATAGCGAAAAGGGCCCTCAGGGGCCCTTCTAAACATTTGTACAATAAACGCGGGTGCGACACAGCGTGTTCCGGATTTTGTAAGCGTCACAAAGTCTGAACGTTTTCTAAGCCGCTCCAAGGGAATTAAGCACTCAGGCGAGCGCGTCCCTTTGCCCGACGGCGATTAATGACCTTACGGCCCCCAACTGTTGCCATACGTGCACGGAAACCATGGCGACGAGCCCTAACGAGGTTACTAGGTTGAAATGTGCGCTTCATAGTCCATACTCCTGTTCATCAAAATATAGCTTGGTGTATAGACCATCTTGGGCTGAGAAGTCAATTCATCATTTTTTTGGTATCCCATTGGGATGCAAATGGGATATAATTTCAAAAGAACGAGGAGGCTTTAATATGCGTGCGAAAAAAGAAGAAATAGTCACTACCTTTACCTTATCAGAGGAAAAATGGAAGAAATTTGTTGAGGCACTGGAGGAAGAGCCAAAAGAAATTCCGGCAATAAAAAAATTATTATTAAAGAAGACTTACGTTGACTAATAAGTTGTAAGATATAAAGTAACTGCTCGCCCCGTGGGTCGTCCTCGAGAGCGCGAAGCGCGAGTCGGGGATCCAGGACAATAACTCATTGCGAAGCAATGTAGTGTGTGTTTACATACGATAATAATACATTCCTGCGGAATGAATGAGTGGTCCTGGATCCCGGGCAATGAGAAATCTTGAGCGATGCTCAAGGATTTCTCATTCCCGGGACGACGCACCTGAGTGGTTACAATATAAACAAAGGATTGTTAAAATGGATTTATTACTACAATATTTCTACGAAATATTTTTCGTCATCTTTGCCGTTTTCCTTGTTTTTGCAATTGTGAGAATCATGAAAAGAAATACCACCGTGTATCAAAAATATGATCAGAGCATAGAAATGAGTAAGATCATGATGGAAAGGCAATCTCAAGCTGTAAAGCTCATAGAAGAAACGAATAAGCTTTTGGCAGAGATTTTAGCGGCTGTGAAGAAGAAATAACTTACTCATCTAGAATAATAATCAGGGCCTCTCCCTCATTCAGAATGGTTGATCTGTGTCCTTCACCATGAACATCCGTGGCTAATAATATGTCCCCCGCTTTAAAGTGTCTTATTTCACCTCCACTAGCCTCAACTTTGGCTTCGCCGGATAAATAAACAATGAATTGTTTGTGGGGTGCTGTGTGCCACTCATAAATAGCAGGAATGGACTTACGGAAAAGCAACTCTTTTACAGCAATGGGTTGAGATAACTTGCCCAATGGATTATCTGTTGAAGTCTCAACGGAAATATCTTCAAAATAAGACTTACCGTCTTCACCTGTGTAGAGTCGAGTATAGTTCATTCTAACTAAAACCCAAACATATGGTCCATACTAAAACTACCGCTAGGGAGTCGCATGCCATGGTATCCAAACAAACGGCACGTTTTATCTGAAATAATCACGTATCCGCCTTTCGCTTTCTCACGATCGCTGGGCGAGAAGGTCTCTTGGTAAATAAATTGGCGGGAGCCACTTTCCGGGATTTTTAAGCTTGCTTCTGCAATAGGAGTACCGTCTTGCGTATGCAGGATGAGCTTGGTGTCTGAGGTTTTGTGCCACGGTGTTGAAGTTGGGTAAATCAAATGGCAAAACGTTTCAATGTCATCATCAATGCGAAGGAACAGCCCTGTTGTAAGCCCTGGAGGTGGGCCCTTGTAGGACTGAGGCTCACCTTTGTAGGTAATTGCTGTGTTGAAGATATGGCTGCCAAAGCTTGTTTCCGCTTGGGCGGGGAGGGTCTTGTGCTCATAGCGAAAGAGGGCGTGAAGCCATCCATCAGCCTCGTCCCCTGCATCAAAGTCATACACCAATTCAACATGACCGTACTCTGCACCCAATTGAAATTTGTCGCTGACGAGCAACGCTTCCTGATGATTCCGAGGAAGATTGCCAAAGGAATGGCTGCCTTTACGGTTTCCTTCCTTGTCATAAACCACAGCCTTAACAGGCATAAAGTTAGCTTCACGGCTCATGGGAGTGGGAAGGATTGAGGTGTTAAAGGAGTCGGTCGGAAAGAGGGGAGCCGGTAAAATGAAGCCTTTCCCAAAGGCATCCCGAAGCTCTTTCAATTTCAAATCTGGTTTCAAGTCATTTCTCTGTACGTTAATATGGGCGATACAACGATATCCTCTACTATTCACAACTTCATAGCGTGGGCGAACGAAATAATTCCCGGCATGGAGCTCAAACTGTTGAGGCCAATGGGCGCCAGAAAAAAGTTGTTTAATATCAATAGCATACGTTCCAAAAGGCGGGATATCCCGATCGAGTGTAACGGATGTGGTTTCGCCCATAATATTAAGACTCACTCCATCTGCAGGAACAGAGAGGGGATGACTATTCTGAAGCCACAATATGACTTTCTCTCCCATACGAGGGGCCGGCAAACCTGAAAAGTATTCAGGGGGCCATGCATTTGCATCATGGGTTGCTGAAATCATTCCTTCGTCATTAAATGTATCCAGAGCGTATTTAACAATGCTATGGCCTTTTGTACCCGTAATATGGATAAAGAGTTGCCCTGTAAAATCCGGTAAATTGAACCGCTTTTTGATATCTCGACTATTAATAGAAATGGTGTGAACAGAAGGGGACAAGGGCTCATTCCACTCCGCAATACGCTCGCCATTTTCATCAAAAAGAATTGCGTAAAGTTTTGAATTATTTGAACCATATTTTGCCCAACAATTGGCGCTTTTTATACGTGTATGCCATCCATTTTCTTCTCTAAATAACGCAAAGTTGGTTGAAAAGTTTAGGTCAGATAAATAATTGTTTGGATCGGTAAGCATGTCGTCGGACAGACGCAAACTCTTAAGGCTTGAGACTTCGCATCCTTCAGGCAAAAAATGCCCCATCTGCGACAAATGTTTTTCAGGCTCGAATGATAAGATGAGGAGTTTCTCTGGCTTATCCGCTCGAATGTTACTTATCAGTTGATTGTTTGGTTTTAAAGCTTCATAGGCTTGCACATAAACCTGGGACGGAGCGGAGAGTCGCGTCATGCTTAAAAAATCGTCGAGATGACCTTCTGGATCATAAATAGTGGGGAGGGAGTTTTTTTTGAAGGAGTCTAACTTATCAGCAATCATGGGATGACCGAGGGCCTTAAAAAAGGAACAAGGCTTTTGATTGGCATAAGTTTTAATTTTAAGAACCATGAACTTCTCCTAGATTAGATATTCATCCTAGACCGCACAATATTTGCAACTTTCTCCGTATCATTAAAGGGCGCATATGTCCAGTTTTCAATAGATCCGTCAAAGGAACGCACAATACCTTCTTCAATCAGATCATTAATAAACCTCTTCGATTTAGCATCGCCGTGTCCGAGAAGGGGCAACACATAGACCGGCTTTCCTGTATAACACGCTTCACAGAGCATATTTACGGAATCATCAGTTACAAAAAGAGTATCGGCAGCTCCAAGCATTGCAAAGTAGGGATTTATCTTTTCTATATCTGCAAGGAAGACATTAGGCTCAGAAGCAAGAGCCTGCTTCAATTCATCTCTGAAGGGAGTCCTAAATGAAGGGGTAACAAGAACACTTCCCTTTGTTTTATCTCGTATCAATAGGATTGTTTTGATGAGCTCATTCATGGCCTCGAGCGTCATAGAATACCGATGAGTGCTTCCCCCTAACAAGACGGAGTTATAGGGCCTGGGTAAATCCTGAAAAAGCTTCCCATAGGTCTGAAGGCCTTCCTCAATCTTTTGACGCGTGACCTTGTGAATGGCGCCTTTCGTTGAAATCACATTTGGTCCCTTGAGATTGTCATGCTCAGGGGCAATGATCAGGTCAAACAATTTATGATTGACGAAAGGATTTTGAATATGGACACAAACTGTCTTTCCTTGATTTTGCTTTTTAATAGCAGGGGCAAGGGGAGCAGACCGTCGTCCACAAGTAATAACAAGATCAGGCCAAGGAGGTGTCAGAGGGTCACTTTGGGGAGTGAGTTGATCCAATGGGTTTCCCCAAGGAAGCCCAAGCCAACCCCAAGGCCAACGGCGTTTACAGGTTTTATGAACGGCCGGTAATCCAATGGCTTCCGCAAGCCCAATGACTTGACTTTTCATGCCCGGAAATTCATCGGTGATCGTCCAACAAGATTTCATATTAAGCAGCATACTCAATGGAATGATGATCCCACACACT
>JABDDK010000040.1:359-12465 GCA_013287665.1 Alphaproteobacteria bacterium | reverse complement strand
TTATTTTAGATACTCCGGATTTTCTTCCCCTGGTTTTAACCAGTGATCAGATGCCGGAGTTTTTTTATACGTTATTGTAGCGCAAAATGTCAAACAGGAGATGCCATTTTTTCCGCTTATTTGGCATTACTTTTGTCATTTCACCTGCGTTTTTGCCAACTCAATTGGCAATTATGCGGGATTTTTGCCAATAGCGTTGGCATTTTGCATTCTGATTACTGATTTCTGATAACTGAGCACTGCTACGCCGCGCGCCACTCAACAACGGGTGGTAGTGACATCAGGATAGCCTCCACATTCCCGCCTGTCTTGAGGCCGAATTGGGTGCCTCGATCGTATAGCAGATTGAACTCCACATAGCGGCCCCGCTTTTTAAGCTGAGCTTTTCGGTCTTCCTCTGTCCAGGGCTCATTCACATGCCGTCCGACAATCTCTGGGTAGATGGAGGCAAAGGCTTGTCCTACCGCTTTCGTGAAGGCAAAGTCGAGGTCCCAGTTCCCACTATTGATATAGTCATAAAAAATGCCACCGACGCCTCGATGTTCGCCACGGTGGGGAAGGTAAAAATAATCATCCGCCCATTGTTTGAACGTTTCATAGTAGGCGCTATCAAATGGGTCACAAGCCTGCTTTAAGGCCACGTGGAAATCCTTCGTATCTTGCTCAATCGGGAAGCATGGGGTGAGGTCTGCCCCTCCCCCAAACCATAGCTTTTCTGTAATAATCATGCGTGTATTCATGTGAACAATCGGCACATGAGGGGAGCGCGGGTGAATGACAAGGGAAATACCACTCGCCCAAAACTGGGGATTCACTTCAGCGCCTGGAATGTGTGCTCGGAACTCTTCAGAGAATTCACCGAAGACTGTGGACACATTCACCCCTGCTTTTTCAAAGACGCGACCTTCAAGGATGGCCATCGTGCCTCCCCCTCCTCCACTATGAGGCCAGGACTTGCGCATAAATGTACCCGGTTCTGTGTCGTATTGAGGTTGTGTGGCTTCTTTCTCAATCCGCTCAAATGTTTCGATCAGTTGGGTTTGCAGGCTTTCAAACCACTCTTGTGCACGTTTTTTTTGTTCATCCATGGGCGGGTAACCTTTTCGTTTGGCGCAACGCCTCAGACGTTACAATCGATGCGGCAATAGCAAGATTAAGCGACCTCGTGCCAGGGACCATCGGGATCGCCACCGTTTCATCACAATCTTCCAAAATGTCGATCGGAAACCCTGAGCTCTCTTGTCCCATAATCAGGACATCAGTTGGCTCAAAGGAAAACTTTGTGTAGGAGTGAGGAGCAGACGCTGTGACAGCCACACGCCGAGCGCCTTTTCGCGCCTCACAAAAATCAGCCCATGACGCAAATCTGCGGGTCGTCGATAGCTCCATATAATCCATTCCCGCCCGCTTCAGGTGCTTATCCGTAAAGAGAAAGCCACACGGCTCAATAATATCCAAGGGAACCCCAAGACACGCTGTAAAGCGCATGAGTGTGCCCACATTTTGGGGAATTTCTGGTTGAAATAAAACGAGATGCATCGGCATTCCTTCTAGCTTTTCATGTGTGAATATCACACCTCAAGCGAAATGGCAAAACCACAAATGGGCAATTTAACCATTCATTAACACTTTTCATATAAACCTAATCTCTAAAACAGGAGACCATTTTATGAAAGTTCTACTCACCGCCATTGCCCTCTCTACAACCCTCTCAATTGACGCCTCCGCTTGTAGCGATATCTTCGTGAACAAGGGCGGATATCATATTGAAGCTCGTACTCTTGATTTCCTTGTTAACATTGGATTTCAGGATAAGGTGGGGTATATCGGCGATAAGAACACATCAGATATCATTATTGATGCGGATAAAATTCCGAGCAAGCAGCTTTCCTCATGGACTAATAAATATGGTTTCTTTGGGCGCGGTGCCTTTAAAGCCGGTAAGCTTATGGACGGTATGAATACACAAGGGCTTTCGATTGCGGCCTTGTATCTTCCAGGTTCAAAATATCCAAGCTACGATTCAAAAAACACAAAGCCAGTCCTTGGAATTTATGATATTGGAGCCTTCGTTTTATCTCAAGCCACAACTGTTGCTGAGGCGCTCACATTGCTCCGCGGCCAACAGCTTGTGACCTCTGCCATAGAGCAAAAAGAGGGTATCTTTATCAAAGATATGCCCGTTCACTTTGTCATTCGGGACAAGACGGGAAACAGCGCTGTTGTTGAGTTCATTGATGGCAAAGTCAACATCCATGAAAATGCAGGCGATATCCTTACGAATGCACCTGATTTTGAATGGCAGCTGAAAAACGTAAGCGCTTACAACAGTCTCTTGGCTGACAGTAAGACACCCAATGAAACCTTCAGCAAAACTGTCATTGATTACACAAAAATATACGACACGAGTACCCACAAAGGTGAAGCGAATCTCTTAGGAACGCCTGGAGATTTTACACCACCCAGCCGCTTTGCGAGAGCAGCTGTGTTGGTCAACAATTTTCCAACACCATCGTCAAGGCAAGTTGCATTGGCTCAAGCCAGCAGCCTTATTGATTCCGTTTCAGTGCCTGCGCTTAATGGCGCTGAACCAACACTATGGAGCTCGGTTAAAGATTTAGATGACAACGTTTATTATGTTAAAAATAACGCCGTTTATCAGGGAAATAAAACGCTGTTTGCAATGCCACTGACAAGTGGCTATACGGCGATCGATCTTAAGTCTATGGAGTTCAAGACGCCTGATCCAACCGTTCAATTGAAGGTTGAGGTTACAAATCCAAAGAATGTTAAGCAAGTCATCTCAGCGGATAAAATCCCTGAGCTGGGTGCGAATATAATGTAGGATCACAAATCACCCTCGACGAAATCCATAGACATGCTATAAAGTGGGCAATAAAATTGTTGGGAGCCCACTTTAATTCATGACTGAAGAAACCGTTAAAGAAAAGACTGAACCGACACGGCGCGATTTTCTTTATCTGACCGCAAGTGCCATTGGGGCTGTGGGGACGGCTTACTTTGCGTGGCCTTTTCTTGATAGTATGAACCCCGCTTCAGACATTCTTGCGCAGTCCTCTATTGATGTAGATTTGGCACCCATTCCTGCAGGGACTGCCATTACTGTTGTTTGGCGGGGAAAGCCCATCTTCGTTCGTCATAGAACTCCAGAAGAAATTACAGCTGCGCAGCAAGTCCCGCTCTCCGAACTTATGGATCCAGAGCCCGATAAAGAGCGGGTGAAAAAAGGGCACGATCAATGGCTTGTTGTCATCGGTATTTGTACCCATCTCGGTTGCATCCCAACAGGAAACAAACCCACGCAAACCCGTGGAAAATATGGGGGTTGGGAGTGTCCTTGTCATGGCTCACTCTATGATACGTCCGGTCGTGTAAGAAGAGGCCCAGCACCTGCAAATCTTGCGGTGCCGCCATATGCTTTTGTAACCGCTACAAGTATTCGCATTGGAACCAGCGAGGCAGCCCATGGGTAGTCTCACCAAAATTGCGAGATGGATTGATTATCGCCTCCCCGTTTTTTCCTTTATAGATCATGAACTTAGAGCCTACCCCACTCCTCGGAATTTGAACTATTGGTGGAACTTTGGCTCGCTTGCTGGGATCACCCTCGTTATTATGATTCTCTCCGGTATTTTTCTGGCTATGCATTACGAACCCAATGTTGCCACCGCTTTTGATAGCGTTGAGTACATCATGCGGAGCGTTAATTACGGCTGGTTTATGCGCTATCTCCATGCCAATGGAGCGACAATGTTCTTCATCATTGTGTACATTCATATGCTTCGCGGGCTTTATTATGGATCCTATAAATCACCCCGTGAGGTCCTCTGGATTCTTGGTGTCGTGATTTTCCTTTTGATGATGGCGACAGCCTTTATGGGATACGTTCTTCCCTGGGGGCAAATGAGCTATTGGGGCGCAACCGTCATCACGAACCTCTTTTCCGTATTCCCGTTTGGGGAGGACATTGTTCAGTGGTTGTGGGGTGGTTTTTCCGTTGATAATCCAACACTTAATCGATTCTTTGCGCTCCACTATCTCCTGCCGTTTTTGATTGTTGGCGTTGTTGTCCTTCATCTTGTCGCTCTCCACCAGCATGGATCCAGCAATCCTTTAGGAATTGAGCGGAAAGAGCCGAGGGACAGCATTCCCTTCCATCCTTACTATACGGTAAAGGACTTGTTTGGCCTGGGCGTTTTTGCGCTCGTTTGGGCCTATTTTATCTTCTTCAATCCCAATTTCTTTGGCGAGCCGGACAACTATATTCCAGCAAACCCACTTGTCACTCCTCCCCACATCGTCCCCGAATGGTATTTCCTTCCCTATTATGCGATTCTGCGGTCTATCCCGAATAAACTTGTGGGTGTTTTATGCATGTTTAGCTCTATAGGGGTGCTCTTCTTCCTTCCCTGGCTTGATACCTCAAAGGTGAGAAGTGCAACCTTTAGACCGATCTATAAATGGGTCTTCTGGAGCTTTGTTTTTGACTGCTTCGTTCTTGGTTTTGTTGGCGCCCATTCCCCTGACTTTATTCACGTTACTTTGGGAGGAATCTCAAACCAATTCCTCGGCCAAATTACAACCCTCTATTACTTTGCCTTCTTCCTAATTCTTCTTCCCATTTTAGGAAAATTTGAGAAGACAAGGCCTCTCCCCACAAGCCTGAGCGAACCTGTCTTAAGGAAAGGGAAGGATAGAAGAGCAGCTGTTCGAATCCTTATATTCACCTTCCTCATGCTGAGTCCTGTCTCTGCAACAGAGCCCACTGCACCTCTTCCTCATGAGGTTTGGTCCTTCCAAGGTCCCACAGGAACCTTTGATCGAACGGACCTTCAACATGGGTTTCAGATATACAAACAAGTCTGTTCAGCCTGTCATAGCCTGAAGCATATCCGTTTTATTGACCTTGCAGCCTTAGGGTATACACCCGCTGAGATTAAGGCTTTAGCTTCCGAGTATAAAATGCCATCTATCAATGATGATGGAGAACCTGCTGAACGACCAGCTTTACCAAACGATATTATTCCAGGTCCTTATAAAAATGAAAAGGCAGCACGAGCCTCAAACAATGGCGCTCTCCCCCCGGATCTGTCTCTTATTACGAAAGCGCGCGTGGGGGGGCCAGATTATGTTTATGCGCTTCTAACGGGTTATCAGAGTGTGCCTCCAAAAGACGTTCAAATCCCTGAAGGGATGCACTATAACCCCTATTTTCCTGGTGGACAAATCGCGATGATTCCTCCCCTTTCAGACGGCCTTGAAACCTATAGCGATGGCTCAAAACCTTCAGTCAATCAAATGGCGAAGGATGTTGTCACTTTTTTATCCTGGGTTGCAGAGCCTGAGCTCGAAACACGTAAAAAAATGGGATATAAGGTCCTGATTTATTTTATTGTTTTTACAGTTCTTATGTATATCGTTAAGAGACGCGTTTGGAAAAACGTCTAATCTTTTGATCAATATCCATGGTTCTTTCCTCAAATTTATGATATATATAAGAAAAATAAGTAGCTGATCAAACGTGTGTTGATTGGTCTAAGGGGGAAATTAAATGAAAAGGACCTTAAGTATTACAGCTTGTTGTCTTCTAGCGGCCTGCTCAACACATGGTGAAAAGCTCCAAAAAATAAAAATGCTTGAGTATGCAAAAGTTGATACGGCACCTCTTCCCTACATTCATGTAGCCCCCTCACAGCGTGCCATTGAATTTAAGGCCGTTAATTTCGATCACATTGCTCGAGATATTCGAAGAAACCTTGCTGATGAACCTGTGGATTATAAAAGTATTAGCTTGATTATGGTGGATTACGCTTTGCTCCCTGAGTTAGATGCTGATGCAAAGTTTATGAAGTATCCATGCGCTGGTCCACAATACTATGAAAACTATAATGCAAAACCAGAGAGATATTATTTAAATCTTAAATTTTATAAATGCAATTCGCGTCCTCCAAATAAACCAGATCGAGAGATAACGGTAACTGTAGCTAAAGATAGAATTCCTCCACACGAAGCCATCGTGGCCATGGTCTATGAAGCCGTTCGAGACTACGTAGACCATGTGGAAAATTTTTCAGCTAAGAAGTTAGAAGTGAATATGGACTTCTAAGAGCAGGGAACGGAATTTATTAACCCAAAATAAACGCCAAACAATAGAAAAACGCCCAAAATAATCCGGTAAATCACAAAGGGTGTGAGGTTTGATTTTTGTAGCCAGCGCATCATAAAAGCAATAGCACAAAACCCAAAGATAAAGGAAAACACAGCCATCTTAGCGGCGTCCCCTACCATCGAAATATCCCCCCCTTTAAACAGCTGATACCCCTTTAGAGTTGCTGCAGCCGTAATTGTAGGGATAGACATTAAAAAAGCAAAACGCGCCGCATCCGTCCGTTTGTAGTTCATAAAACGTCCCATTGTAAGGCAAGCCCCTGAACGACTGACGCCATTGACGAGGGCCACACACTGAGCGAGTCCAAAAACAATGGCACGCTTTGCGGTTGTGTCCGCAACTGTTTCCACTAAGTGGCCATATCGATCAGCAACATAAAGAACGATCCCGAATACAATTCCCACCCAAGCAATCACTATGACGCTTCTTAAAGAATCCCCAATCACTTTGTCAAAGAACAATCCCAGCAACACGACTGGAATGGTTGCTATAATAAGATTGATAAGAAGGTGCGTATTTTCGTTGAATTGCCCCCTCAGCAAAGAAAAACTCCCTTTAAAGAGAGAGGCAACGTCTTTTCGAAAATAAAACAGAACGGATCCGAGCGTTCCCAAATGAGCCGCAATATCTATAAGGATTCCTTGATCTTTCCAACCACAAAGGGCTGGAACGAGGACTAAATGTCCTGAGGAACTGACGGGCAGAAACTCAGTGACTCCTTGAATAAACGAAAGAAGTAATATTTGCTCTAGAGTCATGTACCCGCCTTGTGCTAGACTTTGGCCTTGGATAACATAAAACATAACTCGATCCAAGGTATAATTGCGATGCGGAAACTCTATCATTATTGGCTTTGCCCTTTCTCCAGAAAGATCAGAATCCTTTTGGCTGAAAAAAAGCTCCCTTTTCAACCCATAGCTATCAGGCCTTGGGAAATTCCTTCTTCTTTTTTAGGGCTAAATCCTGAAGGTATCCCTCCCGTATTAACGGATGATGATGGAAAGAACATTGCAAATGCTTATCCCATTGCTGAATATTTGGATGAGGTCTATTTCGAACCCTCATTTTTAGGACAGACATCCGCTCATCGAGCTGAAGTTCGCCGCGTGACATCTTGGTTTGATGAGAAATTTAATGCGGAAGTCACCCATAACCTCGTTTATGAAAAAGTATTAAAACGACGGATGGGGCAAGGGGGGCCGGATTCTGCAGCGATTCGCATGGGAAATTCCAACATTCATGATCATTTGGAGTACATTTCTTGGCTGTGTGATCGTCGGAAATGGTTGGGGGGAGACGAGTTCTCACTCGCAGATATCACTGCCTCTGCTCATCTTTCCTGCATTGACTATCTTGGTGATGTGCCTTGGGATAAGCATCCTACGGCTAAACTCTGGTACTCCCGTGTCAAGTCACGTCCTAGCTTTAGGGACATTTTGATCGACGTTGTCCCTGGACTTGTGGCTCCGCCCAACTACGCCAATCTCGATTTTTAATGATCTTTTGCTTTGGGTATGGGTATGTCGCACATGACTTGGGGGGTATGGGAACGTCTCGCACGCCGCAAGAGCCGAACCAGCTTCTCTATACAGGAGGCCCATTTTCTAAGGACATACTCGATGCTTTAAGTCAATGTCAGCACATCCTTATTTCCATTCCCCCTGGTGAGGAAGGCGATCCTCTCATTCCTTATATTAAACAAGAACTCAGATCTTTTAAACATATTGAATGGGTCGGCTATCTCTCCTCGACCAGTGTATATGGTAATCATGAGGGAGCATGGGTAGATGAAACATCGACAACTCACCCTACGTCTCCCCAAGGAATCGCGCGTTTTAAAGCTGAACACCAATGGCTTACACTCGATCTTCCCATTCATATTTTTCGCCTTGCAGGAATTTATGGGCCCGGTCGCAATGTGCTTGTCGAGCTTAAGGCTGGACGCGCTCACCGCATCTTTAAGAAGGGCGTCGTTTTCTCACGTATCCATGTTTCGGATATTATACAAGCTCTCAAAGCTTCCATCTCAAGCCCTCATATCGGTCGAATTTATAATCTTGCAGATAACTGCCCGGCCCCAAGTCATGACGTGGTTGCATACGGGGCATCTCTTCTCGGCATAGATCCCCCGCCATTGATCCCCTATGAAGATGCAAAGCTCTCTCCTATGCTCAGCAGTTTTTACACTGATTCTAAGCGAGTCAAAAATGATCGTCTCTTAAAGGAATTGATTCCCTCCCTTTTATTTCCGACGTATAAAGAAGGACTACAGAGCTTAAATCAGGAAAGTGTGTAATTGACAGAAATTTGCCCCCAGTCCTTATCTCATAAACGGTGGATTTTAAGGCCATCTGAAGAAAGTCACGTCCTCACATTTATGCAAAAACTGGGCCTCTCCCCAACTCTTTCTCGCCTTCTGATCATGCGGGGTCATGATTTGGAAACAGCTCCCTCCTTCTTAAAGCCCTCCCTACGCCAAGACCTGCCCGATCCTTTAAAGTTAAAGGACATGAGCAAAGCTATTCAAAGGCTTGTTACCGCCATAACCTCAAATGAGAAAATCGTCATTTGGGGCGATTATGATGTGGATGGCGCCACATCGAGTGCCCTTCTGACGCGATTCTTTAAAGCCATTGGAATCCCAGTTGCCGTCTATATTCCCGACCGCATTAAGGAAGGATACGGCCCAAATATCCCTGGAATTCAAAAGTTTAGAGACCAAGGCTACGCCGTCATGATAACGGTCGATTGTGGGACAACTTCCTTTGAGGCTATCGCTGAAGCTCAAGGAATGGATGTCATTGTTCTCGATCACCATGCATCTGAAGCCAAGCTCCCCTCGGCATTTGCCCTCGTGAATCCGAACCGCATCGATGAGTCCATTGAATCCACTCACCTTTTCGGACATCTTGCAGCTGTCGGCATTTCCTTTTTGTGTATCGTTGCTCTCAACCGCGCTTTAAGAGACGCTGGTTTCTATTCTTCCGTCAAAGAGCCTGACCTCATGGACCTTCTGGATTTGGTCGCTCTCGGTACGGTTTGTGACGTAATGCCTCTTACGGGTCTTAATCGGACCTTTGTTTCTCAAGGACTGAAGGTCATGGCTAAACGGAAGAATATAGGTCTAAAGGCCCTTGCTGATACCTCCGGTCTTGATGAAAAGCCAACCCCTTATCATTTGGGTTTCGTCCTTGGCCCACGTATCAATGCGGGCGGTAGAGTCGGTGAATCCTTTTTAGGATCCCGGCTTCTTTCAACTGAAAATCCGGAAGAAGCATATGAAATCGCAAAAAAATTAGATCTATACAATCAAGAGCGCCGCGTCCTGGAAGCTGAGGCTTCCGATCAAGCCTTATTGCAAGTGGATCCAGAGGCTCCCGCAATTGTCGTCTCAAGAGACGGCTGGCATGAGGGTGTCATTGGGATTGTCGCAGGACGGCTTAAGGAAAGATTTCACAAACCCACAGCTGTGATTACGTGGAATCCTGAGGGAATTGGAAAAGCCTCAGCTCGCTCAATCCCAGGCTTCGATTTTGGTCGTTTTGTGCATAAGGCCCATCACTTAGGATATGTATTGGGGGGCGGAGGCCATGCCATGGCGGCAGGTTTTTCCCTGACCAAAGAACAACTCCCTCAATTGACAAATTTCCTGATGTCTGAGCTGATACGGTGTGAAGAGGAAGTTGATTTAAAACCTCAATTAAAGTGCGATGGATATCTTGACCTTAGGTCCCTAACGCCCTCATTACTTTCTGAAATTGAGGCTCTTGCCCCCTTCGGTATGGGGAACCCCGGCCTCAAGTTTGTTTTCAACGATGTGATGGTTGAATCATACCAACTGATTCAAGATCAACACATCAAATGTCGCTTCTCTCAAGGAGACGGCGTCGTTGTTGAAGGAATAGGCTTTCGCCTTAAAGACTCCGCTTTAGGAGATGTTCTGATGGACTGCAGCCGTAGACCTCTCACCCTTCTCGCCTCTCCCAAGCTCGACACCTGGGGGGGAAAGGTGAAGGTAAGTCTGATGATTGAGGATGCGGCTACTTCTTAGCCTTTTCATAGGTGCCCATAAGTTCAGCTTGACCCACAACATGCCCCTTTAATGCCTCTAATACCTGTTGTTTCGTTGCACCTTCAGGCAAATCAAGGGCTTTGTCGAGAGCATAGAGTCTAAAGTAATACCGATGCATCCCCGTTGGAGGACAAGGCCCATAATATCCCGTTTTCTTTGTGCCATTACTTCCCAGACCCGTTCCCTTTGGAAAATCAGTCGTCCCTTGTGCAAGTCCCTTAAGATCAGGGGAAAGGTTAAACAGCACCCAATGGTCAAAGCCGCCTATCCTTGGTGCATCCGGATCTTCAAGTGTGAGGGCGAGTGATTTTGTCCCAGACGGAACGTCAGTCCAACTAATATCAGGCGAAATATTTTTTCCATCGCACGCTAAGACTTGAGGAAGGGCCCCGCCCTGAACAAAGTCTTTGCTTGCAAGGCTCAATGCCATGACATCCGTTTGCAGACAAAGTAAAAAACCAGCCACTATATATTTATTCATTGTTTTCTCCCTTCATATTAGTGTCTCTATACTTAAAGAATCTCATTCTTATCCTCCCTATCTTCAACTTCTTAGGGAGTATAACACTTTTTAATTATTTTTTAAATTCCGGGTGGTAAGGGAACTTGACTTTTGTTAGATGTTGCTAATGACTGTTGTGAAAGAACACAATTTAGATTAAAAAGAAAAAAAACAAGAATGAGAAAAGTTATGACAGAGGAAATTCAATTTAAGAGATTTAACAACCCCGTAAAAAAGCTAACCTACTTATGTCTTGCTGGATTTGTCATAATCATAAACCCTCTTTCGATTCAAAAAACCTTCGCAAACGACATATGGACTGGTGCAACCGATTTAGATTGGAATACAAATACGAATTGGAATACGAATATCGTACCCAATAGTCCTACTGCAATTGCTGAATTTAATTTAAACATATCTCCAATCATTAGTTTAAGTGCAAATACACAAGTTAGAGAACTTCTATTTGATAATACTGCTGGCAGCTATGCCATTGACCTTAGCGGGCATAATCTCACCTTATATGGAATTGGGGTCACAAACAATTCAGTTAATCCGCAAACCCTTGCTACATCTACAGGTACGCTTTCATTTATTGGAACTGCTTCTGCTGCTAACGCAACTGTAATAAATGCTGGAGGGGGGCTTGTTGATATAAGTGGGACAACGGTTGGAGCGTCGATTGGTTCTCTCGATAGCTTTGGTAATGTTAATTTGGGAAATCGAACTTTAACTGTCGGGGGACTCAACACCCTCAATGCAATCAGCGGCATTATTAGTGGAGTTGGGGGGTCTCTTATCAAGACCGGAACAAATATCCTAACTCTTTCAGGTCCGAATACATATACTGGCTCAACGATTGTCAACAATGGAACTCTCCAGTTAGATGGAGGATCTTTAAGTGGTCCTGTAACTGTCAATACTGGTACGATCTTCAATGTTAACTTTGCTACTCTGACAAGCGCCAATCGGGTTACGAACAATGGAACAACAAACTTTAATACGACTGCCGCTGCAGATAACGCAAAAATAATAAACAATGCAGGGGGACTTGTTGATATTAGCGGAACGACTGCTGGAATAAGGATTGGTTCTCTTTCTGGAGCAGGAAATGTTAATTTGGGAAATCAGACTTTAACTCTAGGGGGACTCAATGCTTCAGCCTCCATCAGCGGGGTTATTACTGGTGCTGGTGGCTCTCTTACAAAGATCGGCACCGGGATTCTTACTCTTTCAGGTGCCAATTCCTATACAGGACCTACCCTTGTGAGCAATGGTACTCTATTCAATACCGGGAGTCTAACATCACCAGTTACGGTGAATGCAGGGACTAGTTATGGAG
>JABDDK010000040.1:0-349 GCA_013287665.1 Alphaproteobacteria bacterium | reverse complement strand
CTTCTCTGGCAAACGGTATTGGGACTTTAAGGGTTAATGGTAACTATACACAAACGGCAACAGGTAATTTCCTCGTTACAATCGTCCCGCAGAATTTAAGTGATTTGCTTCAAGCCACAGGCGGCGCTACTCTTGGAGGCAAGCTTACCATTGCTCCTAATGGCGGTATTTTTAGCTTTGCTAATAAAACGTATACGATTCTGACTGCAAATGGAGGAGTAGCCGGCACTTTTTCCAGCATTACTGCGCCTAGTTTCTTAGGACTTAATATAAGCTATTTGCCAAACTCAGTTGTCATAAATACCAAGCAACTCTTGATATCTTCCTTTGTGCAAGGTGGAAACCCAGG
>JABDDK010000039.1 GCA_013287665.1 Alphaproteobacteria bacterium | reverse complement strand
TCTTACTGAAACGACGGCCCCCTCACCCGCTCTTCGAGCCACTGCCATTAAGTTAAGCAAAACAGCCCACCACCTGGGTCGTCCCGGAAACAAGAATATCTTGAGCGAAGCTCAAGTCTTCTTGTTGTCCGGGATCCAGGACCAATACTCTTTCCGGAGGAAAGAAGGAATCATTACATTGCTTCGCAATGAGTTATTGCCCTGGATCCCGGGTTATGAGAAATCTAAGCTCCGCTTAGCATTTCTCATCCCCGGGACGACCCCAGCGGGGAGGGCTTTCCCTTAACTTAATGGCAGTGGCTCTTCGAGCGACCTCTCCCACAAAGGGAGAGGTGAGCGTGCCACCTTTAATTTTAACAATAGCCAGGAAGAGGTTTTGTAACGGTGAGAGCCCGACTTACAAATTGGGAATTGAATTCCCAATTTGTGATACATTGCCATAAGCTATTGAAATATAAGGCATATTGTTATAAATGTTTCACGTGAAACATTCATCCGATTGTATTACTTCTTCCGGAACTTATCCAAGGTAATGACATTGTCCCCATTGTCATGCGGAGTCACTACTTCAGAAGACTCCTCATCCAGCTCAAAGAAAGGAGGAGGTGTAAACTGAAGGCCGAACTTCGCATAGGGATCCATAAAGCTGACGAGTGAATGGAAGGGGACATAAATCCGCTCTTGGGAATCACTGAAGCTCAGCGTGATGTAGAATCCAATATCGTCAATCTCGAGGCCCCAGTATTGATGCTGAATGACGATTGTCATTTCTTCAGGGTGGCGTTCTTTTAAATAATCTGGGATTTGAACACCGGGATATTCCGTATTAAAGGCAATATAAAAGTGATGTGCACCAGGGAGACCCTCAAGTGCTGTCATTTCCAAGGCTTCGCGAACAACACCGCGGAGGCCCTCTTGAACCATTTCTTCGTAATTAAACCCGTCCACAGTCTCTTCCTTCTGTCTTTAAAAAAAGTGAGGGGCTTCTGTTGCCCGGTGCCCCTCGAACCGCATCGCTAACAGGATTAAGCAGCCATTACAGCAGCATTCACCCCATTAAAATTGCTAGCGTTTAAGTTAGCAACCATACGATTATAAGTATTTGCTTTTGCATTTACTATGTTTAGCCCGATATCGGTGGTACCATGCCGAGTGAAAATCTTACCTTTACTACGCACGTCGATCCTAATTCATCCCCATAAGTTAATGGTGGAGATGCCGGGCTCCGCCCCCGGGTCCGTAACGCCTATTCTGAGAGACGTTTATCACTATAGTCAAGTTTCCCTGACATCTTTAATATAAGCCTTATTTTTTAAAATTTAAAGAGGGTATTCGGAAAAATATTCAAAGAATGTATTCTGATGAACCCACAATCGTCATTGCGAGGAGGGACGAAGTCCCGACGCGGCAATCCATCTTCCTTTTTTATTTCACAAAGATAGGAAGGAAGAAAGATAGATTGCCACGCCCCTTTCAGGGACTCGCAATGACGAACTTGCAGGTAATGATCTATATATGAAAACGCTCGAACCTATGGTAGGATTGCCGCAAAATAATAAGAAGTGACAGGAGAAATCCACTGCCCGAGCTCGCAACCAATAAGAAAAGACGACTGATTATCGGGGCTGTGAGTGCCTTACTTCTGCTCTGCGTCCTTTATTTCGTGTATCACTTCATCAAAGACAGACATAACGCTGGGGTTTTAGTTCTCTATGGGAACGTTGATATAAGACAAGTTGACTTAGGGTTTCGCATACCGGGTCGTATTGAAAGTGTTTCCTTTGAGGAAGGCGATCTCGTGAAAAAGGGAGATATCGTTGCTATCCTCGATAAGGATCCCTATGAAGCGGATTATGCGGCAGCGAAGGCCCAACTCGCGCAATCGGCGGCTAATTTTGCAAAGTTGGAAAAGGGAAATCGCCCCCAGGAAATTGAAGAAGCCAAGGCCGTTGTGAAAGAAAGAAAAGCGGCCCTTGAAAACGCGGAGATTCTCTTTAAACGAGCAGGCCAGCAAGTTAAAGTTGGGGCCACCTCGCAACAGGCTTATGATGATGCCTTAGCGCAAACCGTACAATCTGAAGCCCTCCTGCAAAGTGCGAAAGAGGCCCTCAGTCTTGCTGAAGAAGGCTTTCGACTTGAGGATATTGAAGCAGGGTTAGCTGCAATGGATGTGACAAAAGCTCAGCTTGAAAGTGCAAGAATTAATTTAAATGATACCAAAATCCTTTCACCTTCAAATGGATATATCTTGACGCGTGTGAGAGAACCGGGAGCCATTGTTGCGCCGGGATCGGTTGTCTATACCCTATCCCTTCATGAGCCTGTCTGGATTCGAGCCTATGTCTCAGAGACGGACTTGGGTCTGTTAAAGCCAGGAATGGAAGCCTCTGTAACGACGGATACATTCCCGGATAAGCCATACAAAGGTCAGATTGGGTTCATTTCCCCGCAAGCTGAGTTTACACCTAAAACCGTTCAAACGCCTGAACTCAGAACCGATCTTGTCTATAGGCTTCGTGTGATTGTCGATGATCCAAAGGGGGAACTTCGTCAGGGAATGCCCGTTACAGTTAAACTAAACACGGGCGGGTGAAACCAGACGAATGGGAAGTTCAGTTGAAAATGCCATTGAAATTACGGGTGTAACGAAGACATTTTCAGGAATGACTCAGCCCGCCTTAGATAATATAACTGCAAACATTCATAAAGGAATTATAACAGGTATCGTGGGGCCTGATGCAGCAGGTAAAACAACACTTATTCGACTCATGACCTCTCTATTGCTCCCCACATCAGGGGAGATCACTGTTTTGGGGTTAAATACACTAAAAGATTCCGACGCCATCCATGATATCACAGGCTATATGCCACAAAAATTCGGGTTGTACGAAGATCTCACGGTGATAGAAAACCTTAATCTTTATGGGGACTTACAGGGCCTCAAAGGTCATGAAAAGGAAGAGGCCTTTGAGCAAATGCTCTCTTTCACCTCATTAAAGCCCTTTACGGATCGGCTTGCGGGCAAGCTTTCCGGGGGAATGAAACAAAAATTGGGGCTTGCCTGTGCACTTCTGAGTCGCCCTAAAATCTTGCTTCTTGATGAACCAACTGTTGGTGTTGATCCCATATCACGTCGTGAACTCTGGAAAATGATGAAAGTGCTGTTAGGGCAAGGAATGAGTATTGTTTGGTCAACGTCTTACCTTGATGAAGCCAGTCAATGTCATGAAGTCCTTTTGCTTAATGAAGGAAAACTTCTCTTCAATGGTCCCCCTAGTGAACTCACGAAAATCGTTGATGGACGTGTCTTTCTTCTAGATGTCCCTGAAAAAGGTCGAAGAACGGCCTTGTCTAACCTATTGAATACAAAGGGAATAACTGACGGAGTCCTTCAAGGTAACAAGATTAGAATCGTCTGTAAGCCAGATTTTTCCATTCAGAGTCAAGAGTATCCCTGGACGCCTGCTGTTCCTAGGTTTGAGGATGCTTTTGTGGATACCCTCGGCGGTGGTCCTGGGGGAACTTCCCTTCTTGCTAATTCGATCCCGAAAAAAGGGAAGACTCATATTGCTCCTATTCAAACAGAACACTTAACCAAGATGTTTGGGGATTTTACCGCTGCAAGTGACATTTCTTTTACCATCAGACGAGGGGAAATTTTTGGACTCTTAGGCCCCAATGGCGCTGGGAAATCGACTACCTTCAAAATGTTGTGTGGACTGTTACAACCGACAAAAGGGAAAGCCCTTGTTTCTGGTCATGATTTGAAAACGGCTACCTCTCAAGCACGCTCCCAAATTGGGTACATGGCTCAAAAGTTCTCACTCTACTCTGACCTCGGCGTAAAGGAAAATCTGGATTTCTTTTCAGGTGTTTATGGTTTGAGAGGAAACTTTAGAAAAAAACGCATAGATCTCATGATAGAGATTTTTGCTTTGGAATCTTATCTTTCAAGTAATTCAGGTCTTCTTCCTCTTGGATATAAGCAACGTCTCGCTCTTGCGTGTGCCGTAATGCATGACCCTGACGTTCTCTTCCTCGATGAGCCAACATCGGGCGTGGACCCCATAACCCGACGCGAATTTTGGACCCATATCAATGGCATGGCCGAAAAAGGTATAACCATTATGGTCACAACCCATTTTATGGAAGAGGCGGAATATTGCGATAGAATCGCTCTTATCTATCAATCTAAAAACATTGCAACCGGCACTCCTGATGATCTTAAGGAAAGTGTCAAATCTAAGGATTTACCCAACCCGACTTTAGAGGATGCCTTTATTACGTTAATTGAGCGAAGCGATATGCATAATAATGAGGCTCATGTATGAGTGGTTTTTCCACCCAACGATTTTTTGCATACCTCAAAAAGGAATCCATTCAAATCATTCGTGACCCAAGCACAACCCTGATTGCTTTTGTGCTCCCTCTCATATTGATGTTTATTTTTGGATATGGCGTTTCCTTAGATGCGGATCATTTACCCATCGGTCTTTTAATCGAAGATACCTCACCCAGTGCTCGGAGCCTTGAGGCGGCCTTTACCGGAACGCCCTATTTTGAGGTCACAACAAGTTATAACAGGACAAAATTAGAGGATGATTTATCAGCTGGTCTTTTGAGAGGCGTTGTCGTCATCCCCCAAGATTTCTCACAGAATTTACTGCGCGGAACTCAAGCTTCACTTCAAGTTCTCGTGGACGGAAGTGAACCCAATCCGGCCAACTTTGTGCTCAATTATGCGCAAGGGGTTCTCAAGAATTGGACAGATCAGTTGCTGATTGAGAAGAAGAATATCTTTACTCTCCCGATAGATGTGCAAGCTCGTGTTTGGTTTAATCCTGAGCTCAAGAGTCGAGAGGTTTTGGTTCCTGGTTCTCTTGCGATCATATTGTCTTTAATTGGGATCCTGCTGACCGCTTTGGTGATCGCTCGAGAATGGGAGCGAGGGACGATGGAAGCCATCATGTCGACGCCCATTCGCATAAGTGAAATCTTGTTGGGCAAACTTATTCCTTATTTTTTCCTTGGGCTTGGTTCAATGGTTCTCTGTCTCAGTGTCGCCATTTTCTTATATGATGTGCCTTTTCGAGGCTCCTTTTTGATTCTCTTTATGACAACGTCCATATATCTTATAGCGGCGTTAAGCCAAGGGTTGCTTATCTCCACGCTTGCACGCAGTCAGTTTGTTGCGAGTCAAGTCGCCATCATTGTTGGCTTTTTGCCGGCGATTATGCTTTCAGGGTTTATCTTTGAAATTTCCTCAATGCCTTGGCCTATCCAAGCAATCACGTACTTATTTGTTCCCCGATATTTTGTGGATATTTTAAAAACGACTTTCTTAACGGGCACAGTATGGGAAATTATTATCCCGAATCTGATGGCCCTCATTGTGATAGGGGCCATATTTTTAGGCTTATCCCTCAGAAGAATTGCTAAGGTATTGGATTGACTATGAATTTTACAAATAGATATATAAAGGCTCGTAGAATTTGGTACCGTATTCAAGCCTTAATTATGAAAGAGATATTAGCCGTTTGGCGTGATCCGAAAAGTCGGTTTGCGATGGTTATTCCACCCATACTGCAGCTTTTCATTTTTGCCCATGCGATTACGCTTGAAGTGAACTCCATTTCTCTTGGAATTTATAATCAAGATTTGGGGTGGTACAGTCATGAAATTATTCAACGTATAGAAGGCGCTCCTTATTTTAAGCATGTGTATCTGCTGACGGATCCTCATGACGTGAAGAGACTCATCGATACGGAAAAAGCAATGGTGACGATTGAATTCCAACAGGATTTCTCTCGTCTTCTTGCAGCGGGCAAGCAAGCACAAGTTCAAGTCATTCTTGACGGAAGACGGTCAAACTCTGCCCAGATTGTCACAGGGTATCTCAATCAAATCTTTCAAACCTTTAATGTTGATATCTTGAAGAGAGAAGGTGTTGAAGTGACTGAGCCAGTTGTGGTTCAATCCAGGTCCTTCTTTAATCCCAACCTTGATTACATTTATTTCACAGGACCTTCTCTAGTTGCCCTTTTAAGTTTGCTGATCGCCGTAACCGTTACATCCTTGTCTGTCTCAAGGGAACGTGAAGCGGGCACCTTTGACCAACTCTTGGTTTCACCCCTTCAGCCGTGGCAAATTCTCGTAGGGAAAGCCATCCCCGCTCTCATTATTGGAATTGGGGAGGGGGTGTTTATGATGTTTATGATTATTACTTTTTTTGATGTTCCCTTTTTAGGATCCTATCTTCTCTTTTTTGTAAGCATAACGATATTTTTATCCTCAATTGTGGGTGTTGGCTTGTTTATTTCATCCCTCTCAGCAACCCAGCAACAGTCCCTGCTCGGGACATTCGTCTTTATGGTTCCAACGACGATGCTCTCAGGATACGCAACACCCATTGAAAATATGCCGACCTGGCTTCAACCGTGGACGAACATTCTTCCCATGAAGCATTTCCTGATTATCATTAAGGGCCTATTCTTAAAGGATATGCCAACCTCAGAAGTTCTCTCCCATAGCTGGCCAATGGCACTCATTGCAATTGTTACCCTATCACTTGCGTCATGGATGTTTAAGAGAAGGATGGAATAGAAGTCACAGACAGAGGCCATCCCTGTGAAAGCACACTGCTGTCAACCCCACTGGCGTCATCCTCGCGAACGCGGGGATCCAGGATAAATACTTCATTCCATAGGAATGTATTATGTTTTTATTGCAGAAAACAAGTTTAATTGCTTCGCAATAGTTATTTGTACTGGATCCCCGCGTTCGCGAGGATGACGCCAGTGCGGTAGGTTTGGAGCAGCTTACACTTCTGCCCAGTTACTCCCTACATTTGCCTCGACAACAAGGGGGACTGACAATTGCACGATTGATTGCATCGTATTCACAATCAAGGGCGTTGCCTTATCGAGGTCTTTCTCCTCAATCTCAAAAATGAGCTCATCATGGACTTGAAGCAGCATGTGAGCGGCAAGGCGTTGTTCCTTAAACAACCGATCCAGCTTAATCATTGCTTTTTTAATGATGTCCGCGTTTCCTCCTTGGAGAGGGGCGTTAATGGCTTGACGTTCCGCAAAATTCTTCCTCACAGGATCTTTCGTGTTGATGTCTTGAATGAAGCACCGCCGTCCTAAAAGGGTTGTGACGTAACCTTTTTCTCGAGCCTCTGCCTTCATGCGTTCCATATAATCTTGTATGCCAGGATATAGCTTAAAATAGGTCTCTATATGGTGAGCCGCACTTTCACGGCTGATTCCCAATTGTTTTGCGAGTCCAAAAGGGCTGATGCCATAAATGATTCCAAAGTTAATCGCCTTTGCGCGCTGTCTAAGCTCTGAGGTCACCTGATCCAGAGGAACATTAAAGACTTGCGAAGCTGTTTGAGTATGGATGTCCTGATTTTCCCTAAAGGCCTTCTGAAGCTCTGGAAGTCCTGCCATGTGGGCGAGAAGGCGGAGCTCAATTTGCGAGTAGTCGACAGCTAATAGCTTTTTCCCTGGGGCTGCAATAAAAGCCGATCGGATTTTCTTGCCTTCTTCAGACCGAATAGGAATGTTCTGAAGATTCGGATCAGAGGACGCAAGACGCCCTGTCGAGGTTACAGCCATCGCATAGGATGTATGGACGCGTCCTGTTTTGGGATTGATTTGCTTCATGAGAGCATCTGTGTAGGTGCTTTTAAGTTTTGAAAGTTGACGCCACTCCAAGAGTTTGTCGGCAATGGGAAAGCCTTGTTCAGAGAGGCTATCGAGAACCTCTGCCGCTGTTCCGTAAGCACCCGTTTTTTCCTTTCTTCCCGCCCGGAAGTTTGAGCTTTTCAAATAAGATTTCACCCAACTGCTTTGGAGACGCCACATTAAAAGTCTCACCCACCTCTTCTTGAATTTGCTTTTCAATCTCTTCCAAGCGCTTTTCAAAATCGCCGCCGAGCCTTTTGAGGACAAGGGGATCGACCTTAATGCCGCGATATTCCATGTCCACCAGAACAGGAATGAGAGGCCGTTCCAGCGTTTCGTAAACAGTGCACTGGTGTTCTTTCAATAAACGGGGCTTTAACACCTCATGAAGTCTCAAGGTAATGTCTGCATCCTCAGCGGCATAGGTGAGAGCCTTCTCAAGAGGAACCTTATCAAAGGTGACCTGAGAGCGACCCGAGCCCACCACATCCTGGTATTTAATGGTGTCGTAATCAAAGTGAAGCTTCGCGAGTTCGTCCATTCCGTGGCCATGTTGGGTTCCCTCAAGGATATAAGAGAGGACCATCGTGTCGTCTAAAGGACTGATTTCAATGTTATATTTCTTTAAAACAAGAGCGTCATACTTGATGTTCTGACCAATTTTTAACACCGCGGGGGAGCTAAGCATCGGTTGTAAAATATCCAAGGCTTCCTTCAAAGGGATTTGATGAGGGTCCGTTCCGGGAGAGAGAAGATCGCGGGCTTCACCCTTATGTCCGAGGGGGATGTAGCAGGCATTATTCGCCTCTGTCGAAAGGGATATCCCGACGAGTTGAGCTTCCATGGCATCGAGTGAGGTTGTCTCCGTATCAAAGGCGACATAGCCTTTTTCGTGAATTTGCGAGACCCATTTTTTTAAAGACTCAACGTCCTGAATCAGCTCATAGGAAGCTCTCTGTTGAGGAGCAGAGGGCGCTTCCTTTTCCAGTCGATGAACCAGGGCATTAAAGTTCTGTTCTCTTAGAAACGAAAAGGCTTTTTCGGGATTGAAAGGCTTAACGGCAAATGCCTCAAGAGGCTCGGCATCGGGCACGTCATCTTTAAGTGTTACGAGTTCCTTTGAAATCCTAGCCATTTCTGCATGTTCGATTAAGGATTCACGTCTTTTGGGTTGTTTGATTTCGCCAGCCTTACTCAAAAGATTTTCTAAATTCCCATAAGCAAGAATGAGCTCAGCAGCCGTCTTCACACCGATGCCTGGAACACCGGGGACATTGTCGGAAGAGTCCCCAGCGAGGGCTTGCACATCCACGACTTGCTCAGGGGGAACACCAAACTTTTCCTTAACCTCTTCAACACCAATCATTCGATTCTTGATTGGATCAAGCATCCTCACCGATCCTCCCACAAGTTGCATGAGGTCCTTATCAGACGAGACAATCGTGACCTCACCGGGTTGAGAATGGGCGTAGGTCGCGATCAAATCGTCAGCTTCGTAGCCTTCCTTCTCAATATGGGGGACATCAAAAGCTTCACACGCTTTGCGAATCAATGAAAACTGAGGAATCAGCTCTGGCGGTGTTTCCTCTCGGTTAGCCTTGTAAGCCGGGTAAATTTGATTGCGGAAATTCTCTCGTGCCGCATCAAAAATAACAACGAGGTAATCCGGATTTTGCTCACGCAATAGCTTTATCAGCATATTCGTAAACCCAAGAACCGCTCCAATCTGTACGCCATCCGATCGTGTCAGAGGAGGCAAGGCATGGAAGGCCCGGAAAATATAGCCTGAGCCATCAACAAGATAAATTTGAGCGGGTTTTTGCGACATGAGTGTTTCCTTTGTTTTAGGAATTTTTGTTATACACACCTATAGGAGATTCCTTCACCTCTCCCCGTTGTGGGAGAGGTCGCCCGAAAGGGCGGGTGAGGGGAGCGGCGCAGGCGCACTAGTGTCCGGGGGAAATTGGTATTTCTACATTCCTTCGGAATGAGTTGTTTACCCCTCACCCGCCGCTGCGCGTCGACCTCTCCCACAAGGGGGGAGGTGAATGACCCTACTTCTTCCCCGTGTTAATCCGCTCACGAAGGCTTTTACCAGCCTTAAAGAACGGGACGTGCTTTCCTTCAACTTCAACTTTTTCACCCGTCCGAGGATTACGGCCGAGACGGCGCTCACGGTATCTCACTGAAAACGCGCCAAAGCCTCGTAGTTCTACGCGTCCTCCGGTTGCCAATGAATTACTAATTTCTGAAAAAATGATGTCTACGGTCTTTTCAACATCCCTTAAGGACATATTTGAAAACTGCTCACTTAACTTATGGATTAATTCTGACTTTGTCATTTCGTCCTCATTTATATTTAATTTTGAAGCATTATACCTCTTTTAGAGAGCCAGAACAAGGAAAACTCCTTACCATCTGATATTTCCCCACACGCGTCATCGCGAGCCCATGAAATGGGCGTGGCGATCCATCTTAAAAATAGAAAAAGATGGATTGCCGCGGCCCTGCGGGCCTCGCAATGACGATCTCGGGGAAATGTCGGGTAGTAACTTTAACCGTCCCTTAAGTTTTTTTAATTAGAATGAGTGTAGATATTGGATCAATTCATTTCATTTGGAGATCATTATGAAAAAAGAAAAAATATTCACAGATTATCTATATGAAAATGAAACGAAATATGCTGATTTGGTTTATTTACGCCAGCCTATCCATGGGAAGTATCATGACTTCACATGGGCGGAAGCCATGCAGCAGGCTCGTAAAATTGCCAACTTCTTAAAGCAACAGGGGTTTAAAAAGGGAGACCGCATTGCGATTCTTTCAAAAAATTGTGCCGAGTGGTTTATCACAGACTTTGCCATCGTTATGGCAGGCATGGTAAGCGTGCCTCTTTATGCAGCTCAACATCCGGACATCATCAATTATATTCTAGGTCACTCTGAAGCAAAACTCATATTTGTCGGAAAATTAGATAATTGGACCCTTCAAGAGCCAGGAATTCCAAAGAATATACCACGTGTGGCCTTTCCTTATGAAACGATGCCTTCCACTTATCAATGGAATGATCTCATAGAACACTATTCACCCCTTATGGAAAACGAAAAACCCGATATCGATGATATGTATTCAATTCTCTATACATCCGGTACGACGGGCAAACCTAAAGGCGTCGTATATTCATTTAGAAGTTTGGTCAATTATGCGAAAGGGTATTTGCATGATGTTGACATCGGAAATTACCCTCTCCCAGTCTATTGTCAGTTTTTATCTTACCTGCCACTTGCGCATGTTATTGAAAGATTAGGCATTGAATATGGGAGTATTTTAAGAAAGACGACTGTGTCTTTTGTCGAATCGCTCGCGACATTTGCAAAAAATATTGAAGATACATCCCCCCATGTATTTATTGCGGTTCCGAGACTTTGGGTTCAGTTTCAAATGGGGATTTACCATAAATTATCACAAAAAAAACTCGATATACTCTTGGAGATACCTGTTGTTTCTTCACTCATAAAGAAGAAAATAAAAAAGGCTTTAGGACTCGGTCGTGCGACTGTCATTATTTCTGGATCGGCCCCCATTTCTCCGGCCGTTATTAAATGGTACCGCAAACTTGATATTGAGATTTTGGAAGGGTATGGAATGACAGAAAATTTACTGACCTGCACCTTAAATAGTAAAAAAAATAAGGACGGTACTGTGGGTCTCCCCCGAGCCCGTGTTGAAATAAAGATTGGGAAAGACGGCGAGGTTCTGTCGAAGTCAGATATTGTGATGGTGGAATATTATAAGGATCCCAAAGCCACAAAAGCGGCCTTTACAAAAGATGGCTATCTTCATACAGGAGATAAAGGCTCAATTGATGAGGCGGGCTACCTTACGATTTTGGGAAGACTGAAAGACTCCTTTAAAACGGATAAAGGTGAATTTGTGAATCCGATTCCTATTGAGAATAGGTTTATGCATAATATACATGTGGAGCAGCTTTGTTTAATTGGCCTCACTTTACCGCATCCCGTCATGATCGTCAGTCTTTCTGATGCAGCAAGAAATAGAGGTGTCGAGAGTGTAACGCGTGAAGTGCAAATCACATTAGATGAAATCAACAATGACCTTACGAATTTTGAAAAGATCAGCCATGTCTTTGTGGCAAAGGATCATTGGACGCCTGAAAATGCACTGACCACACCTACTCTTAAAATCAAACGTGAAGCCGTGTTTAATCGCTATATTGAGCAGATTAGAGAAGCCATAACGAAGGATGAGAAGATTATTTGGGAATAAATTCTTTTAAAAGCTTAGCAACACGTTGTGTTTCTTGTAAGGAAGGCGCTTGCGCCCGGGATACCAAAACAGATGACTCATCGAACACGGTCGCGATACCCTGTTGAATAAGTGTTTGCGTAAACTGATCTAAAGGTTGGGTTAGATAGACAGAGAGGTATTTTCCCATTGAGCTCACCTCCACCATCATCAGCGGAGAGGCATTGTTTACAATAATCCCATCACTATGTGCAAGGAAACCAAGATAGGGGTCTGGTTCTTCACCGACCCATAAAACCTGTGGAATACCAGTTTGTTTTAGTTTTCTTTGATTCTCCTCGGTTAAGCCTTTCCCATAAATCATCAAACTTAGGGGAGCCTTTTTATAGTGAATCTCCAGAAGGCTTACGAGTCCATCCAGGTTTTCATCCCCTTCCAAGAACAATCCGATGCGGGGTTTGAGAAGATGATCAATTTTACGGTAGAAATTGACTCTGGCCTCGCTGAATTGTTCGGGGTGGATCCGATGCAACGGACCGCATGTTGTAATTATATTCAGATGTTCGCTCTGATCTGTCCGAAAACGCTGAATATCATGCCGCTCGTGAAAGACAGGGCTTCATCGAAGGACGCATTAAAGAGCTTGAAGACAAAGTTGCACGCGCTGAAGTCATTGATATCTCTAAGCTTTCCGGTAAGGACGTAAAATTTGGAGCCACCGTGACCCTTGAAGATGATGACTCAGGCGAACGCAATACCTATCAAATCGTCGGCGTCGATGAAGCAGATATTAAAAAGGGACTGATCTCCATCATATCTCCCCTCGCAAGAGCCTTAATCGGAAAAGCAGAGGGAGATTCATGCGATATCACAACGCCTGGGAAAGGCCACAAATCCTATGAAATTATCGAGGTTGTCTACAAATAATTCAAGCCATGCCTGGATTCTCGTTGATGAGGGCCAACTTTTTCTGGAAAATCAAGCCTTGGCAATCGTGGAAGCGATGGATCTTCCAACTAAGCTTTATCGTGTATCTGAGGGATGGCTTTGGCGTTACATCCCCTCCTGGCTGGGC
>JABDDK010000038.1:2519-13071 GCA_013287665.1 Alphaproteobacteria bacterium | reverse complement strand
TATTGATTCACAAGAAAGAATCCCGTAGACTTAAAGGTAGCTTATCTCATGGTGAGATATGCGTGAGACAGAAGCGCTGATAACGCCTCTGCCCCACTGGCCACAATCAACTACACAGGAGTTAACTATGGTTAGCGACACAATAGCTCAACTTGAGCACACTTCTCAACTGCTTCTTTACAATCTCAGGGAAACTCACATATGTATTGACAAAGCTTGGCTTGAGCTCGAAATCGCTCGATCAGACTTACGAGATCTTATGGATCTTTCTGATAAATTAGAAGAAGACATAGAGCTCAAGAAAAAGCGGCTATTTCTTTAAATAGTATTATTACGAATCCATCCAACGAGCGTCATTGCGACCCCGAGCGAAAGCCGGGGGAAGCAATCCATCTTTTCTTATTTTTAAGGTGGATTGCCACGTCGCCTTCGGCTCCTCGCAATGATGACTGTGGTGGTACAATATTTGGCCTGAAAGCAGGGACAGGGCTACTTGTCTCTGTTTTTTTCTGACTCCAGTTAGGGAAGCAGTTGTTCTATTTCTTCCTTAGGCAATTTTGATATTTCAGTAACAGTAGCTATATCTATTCCTTTTAAAAGCATAGTTTTCGCCATTTCTATTTTTTCATCTTTCCTTCCCTTTTGCTCTCCTGCTTCAAATCCCTTAGCCTCGGACTTTTTCAATGTACTTTCTTCCATTCTCAGCCATTTGAGATGGTCTTCATAGAACTCTCTTTCTTCTGATCCAAAGTTCATCTCATCGATAACATTCAACGCTTTCTTCAACGCAGGATTATCCATGGTTGTGGGGAGGTTATCTTTGTTCAAAAGCTCGTGGCGGGTTATAAAAGCCACCCACATATCAAGCGAGGTTTTGACCTTTGCAACAACGTCTGCTAACTCTTCACGACCGTTTGCTGAAAACTTTTTGAGCTCAATCGTATGCAGTTCTAAATCTTTGAAATAATGAAGTCCCGTCTCTTTTTCTTTTATATGGAATACATTGTGGTATTTAGGAGCGCTTAGGATGGATGTAAAATTCAGAATATGGATTCCAATGGCCTTTGAGAGAAGGCCGTAGCCTTCGGAAGCCTTTAGTTGTTCCGTGTAAAGCTTAGCCCAATAATAAAGCGCTCTTTTATCATAGTCTCCATCATCGCTGATCTGAATTTCAATATTAAACCGTTTCCCATGCTGTCCCTTGGCTTTGATGTCGAGGATCGAGAGCTTGTCATTCCTAAAGTTCTTAGCATTATAAGGGTTCAGGAGAGTGACCTCCGAAACTTGGTCTTCTTCGGAGACGATAGAATTAATAAGAGAGATTAAAAGATCCGTGTTTTCTTCAACGCCAAATATTTTTTTAAAGGCGATATCAACTCTGGGACTAATCATTTCCATAATATATATACTCTCATCTTAAGCTCGTAAGTTATACCCTTCGGCTTTCAATTTTCGGGGGCGTTAACCTTCGGGACTCACCCTCTGTCACGTATAAGAATACGCTCATCGGACTCGCCACTCGGTTGCCTACCCTGTTCCCCGAGTTCTCGAGGACAAGTCTTGAAATCCTTTGGGTAGAGTCTAGCATTTTATCATAGAAAAAATCTATGTATATCTAAATTTCAGGGAAGAAGGGCACTGAAGTGTGGAATTGTTGCTGTAAGTTTAGTTCTCAAGCGCCTTAGAGATGTGGGTAACACGCAAGCTTTCTCCAAATCGCCAATGAATATAAGGGCTTAAGTTATTTAAGAAAATAATAGAAAATATGTAAAATAATTACTTGACTTATATATATATATATATAGTAAGCTGAGAATAAAGAAGAAGATTCTTTAGTCTTCTACAAAGAACCTCCTTCGAATTTTAACTTAATGGGTTATGGAGGTTGTTTGATGAGATCCGATTTAAATTCTCAAAACGAAGATCAAAACAATAACCAGCATGACGCAGATTGTGATCATCATGATCACGGGAGGTTTCATATGAGTGTTTTAGGTAATCAGGTAAATTTGAGCTTAACACCCTTAAATACGGGTCAACCCACAGGAGAGACGATCTCCACGGGTCCACTGACAATTACGAATCTTTCAGGCGGTATATTTACCGTCTATCCTGACTATCAGGATATTTCTTTCACCATTAATGGTGGCACAGATACGAGTCAGGCAATAAATAATGTAAACCTTACCTTTGGGCCTAACACTATTACCCTTGGGAATGGTATCAACGTCATTTATGGCGATATCCGTGATTTGACGATGTCCATTACAGGTGGCACGGCTGACAATGGGGGCACCTATACCAACTTCATGGAAAACGATGTTATTACCATGAAGGGGAATATCATTACGGCGGGTAATGGCATTAACTTCGTTTACGGAAATTTAGACGATCTTACCTTAATCGCCGGAGGAAACACAGCCACCAATGGCAGTATCTCTGTCGACCAGTTGGATGGTAACACCTTTAATCTGGGAGGTAACACCATTTCCCTTGGAAGTGGGATTAATTTTGTTTACGGCGTGATGGAGTCCCTGAATTTAGAATTAAATGGCAGTACGGCCAGTGGTGCTGGAAGTTTTGGTCTTTCAAGTATTGGTCCTAATGCGGGTGTCGATGATGATGGACTTGTTACAGATACAGGAAATCCGAATACCTTCAATCTCGCAGGAAACAAGATCACTGTCGGAAATGGCATTAATGTTGTTTACGGCGATCTCCAGTCTTTGAACGAAAGCACTTCCGGTGGGAATGCTACCAACACTGGAACTGGGTACTCTGATAATGAGATATTTAATAATTCCATAAGTATGGGACCAAATATCATCACTGCAGGAAATGGGGTTAATATTATTTATGGAGATATAGGCGATGTAACTTTCTCTGCAACTGGTGGTATAATTGATGGAAATGTAAATGTTCTTTTAGATGATGTTTCCTTCGTCGGTAATTTCTCTTTGGCCGGTAATATGATCGCTGTTGGAAATGGTGCAAATATTATTTATGGAAATCTTCATGATTTCACCCTTAATGGTATCGGGGGCAGTGGTTTTAACCTCTCTAATCCCCCCACTCCATAGTTTAACGGAAGATGTGCAAGCGGGCGCCTCTGCGTTGAGCACTTATTCAATGGGAGGGAATGCAATACAAGCTGGCAATGGTGCAGATCAAATTTATGGAACCCTTTATGATATGACGTTCTCACAGAGCGGGGGAAATAATACAGCAACCCCACCTAGTCAAGGTATCGAGGGTGTTACCGAAGTGGGTGATACATTCATGATGGGACATAATATTATTACTGCCGGTGGTGGTATTGATATTATTGCGGGTGACATGCATGATTTTAATTGGTCTGTTGTAGGAGGAGTTGCGACCCAAGGGTTCACTGCCACTAATATTAATCACAGTAATACATTCATTCTTGGGAATAACACCATTAAAACAACAGGGTATGGAGCAGATGTCGTTTATGGGGATATGCATGCTTTAAACTGGTCCGCGACTGGTGGTTATGCGGATGGCACTCCCACTACGTTAAATCCTCTTGGGGGAGGTTCAAATGCGCGTGCTATAATGCGCCTCGACACCGTTAACCTAGGACATAATGCGATTCAAGTTGGGAATGGCGTTGATACCGTATACGGTGATATGCAGCAACTTTCACTTTCCCTTCAGGGCGGAACAGTAACCAACGGAGGCGTTTTGGTGACGGAGGGAATTCCTTTTCTTACAGATGCCTCTGCCATTATGATCGATACCACGATTACCATGGTAGGCAACATAATCACTGCTGGCTCAGGCAATGATGTACTGTTTGGAAATATGGAGAATCTGAATTTTTCAGCCACAAACGGAACTGTAGATGGAGTCTCTACTGGGTTTATACCAGGAGACGGGAATGCTGGGGCATATTTTTCTGGCACTTACATCAATACGAGTGGACAACCTCGCTTTGACACCGGCAGCACGATCACCTTTGGGAATGACACGCTTAATGCCGGGGCAGGTAATGACTTCTTGTGCGGAGATGCGTTGAATCTGACAGGCTTGAATGCATTCTTGGTCAAAACGGATGCAGCCGGGGACCCCAACATCAACTTCATCGACTGGGGCAATGCTGTGCTGGTTGACGGAAGTGGCCATGATCAAGACGTCTTTGCTCTGGATGATCATACGGGCTCAATGATGATGCAGGGGGCTCAGATTGTGGAGCACTTCAACCTATCCAATGACAAGCTGGTCTTTGGAAACGTGATCGGGGCTAATAATTCTGGATCGGCTTCTAGCAACGCGCACTTGTTGGATGCGGTCTCAACCTTCGTAAACTTTACAGTAAACGGGGAAAAGGAGATTGCTGTTATCTTCCACGGGGCAGGTGCGGACAGTAATCTTGCGAGTGTTTATCAAGCGGGAATTAATGGACTCATCAGCCATGAAGCTCCCTTAACATCTACTGCACAAATTCTGTCCGATGTGGCACAGTATATCTATCAATCAGGAACCGCTACAGCATTAACGGGAGCTGGAAACGTTCGCGATCCAGGAACCCATGTGGTACTTCCCGCAACAGGATATACACTAAGCACTGATGTGACGACAGCAGCACCTGCTCATTTAGCCGCTGACTTGCCGCAGGGAGCGGTTATTCTTGAAGGACACTCTACCTCACAGGCAGGCTTTTCAAGCTTTACGGATCTTGCAAGCCACAATGCTTTGAGTATTCATAGCGACACCGCCTCTATCAATCCATGGGGCTAAGGCAGTATTCAGTGTTCAGAAAGAAAAAATCCCCCGGTTGTGAGAGCCGGGGGATTTGGTTTGAAGGTGTTTCCTTTCATTTTTTATCTGCGTCGCTTGCGACAAAGCGCCATTGCCAACGGGAATGTATAAGCGCGCTTGTCTCGTTTTTAAAACTCTGTCCTCGGCTTGATCGGGGAAACTCTCCAAGACAATCCTATGACAGTTAAAAATAGATGCATTCCACCAAACAAAGAAGCTCAACAAAACACGAACCTATCCTTCATAAAAAAACTCACATACATCGTCGTATGCCAGGAATCAGGAGTCGAGGAAAAAAATGTGACAAAGTTGCTTTTTGAGGGCATTTAGAGCCTAAAATGGGATTTTTTGCTTAATATTATTATATTTCAACACCTTAAGCCGTTTTTCTGTGTTTTTCATTAAGATAGATAAACTTAACCTCCGCAAAAGTCTTGCGGAGGTTACATCTGGTTATTTCTCATTAAATCTATTTCGGCACAAAGCGGCACAATCCGGCACATGACTTCAGAAATAGTTTTGCGGAACTTCAGCATATTCACTCTTTTATTTATACTCTCTTTATCCTTTACAGGAATTGCAGTTTTTTCACTGTGATGAATGAGGGCAATACTAACAACAAAGGAAAGAAAGTATGACTGAATACAACACCCAACAACGCCTCTTAACCCGCAAGGAAGCAGCTGAATTTTTGAACATTAAAGAAGAAACACTTGCCGTATGGAAGTGCACCCATAAGTACAACCTCCCTGTCGTCAAGGTCGGAAGGTTGTGCCGCTATCGCAAGGAAGACCTGCTCAACTTTATTGAAAGAAGAACTGTGTGTACGGACACCTACGCGGAGAGCCCTCTCACACGAACACGGAATCTTGTTGTGAAGCCAATCATTCACAGCAGGTCTTAATCATGGGGGCACATATGATGCTTAATCATGAGCAAGAGTTTGCTCAAGCCATGGAAGATGCGGGGGTTATCTATAAGGATCGGATCATTGCTGATGGGGTCATCTATCGTTTTCCCACAGGTAAAAAAGGCAGGAAGGACGGGTGGTTTGTCTTTCGTGGCATGGCAGGGGCCTTTGGAGACTGGAGTCAGGGTATCCATAAGAAGTGGAGCGTGGGGAATCTTAACTTATCGCCCATGGATCAAACCCTGCTTCGTGAGCAAGAAGTAAAGGCTTGGAAAACGGGAGAGGAGGAAATCGTAAGGAAACATGAGGCGGCTGTAGAAATAGCGTTCACCAAGTGGAACGGTGCGTCTGAAACGGGCTCGTCTCCTTATCTCGCTAGGAAAAAGGTGGGCGCCTATGGCGTCCGCTTTGGTGGGAAGCACCTTATTATTCCTCTTCGGGATGCGAAAGGTAAACTCTGGAGCTTTCAATGGATAGAGCCTGATGGAAAGAAACAGTTTCTGAAAGGGGGTAAAAAGAAGGGTTGTTTCCATCAGATTGGTGTACTTGAAGACGGTAAGACTATTTATATTGTTGAGGGCTATGCAACAGGGGCGAGTGTACATATGGCAACCCTTGCGTCTGTTGTTGTTGCCTTTGATGCCTATAGTCTTGAACCCGTCATTGAGGAGCTAAAGAAGGTCTACCCCAACAGTCCTCTTATCATTGCAGGAGATGATGATGTGTGGAAAGACCACAATATAGGGCGGGAAAATGCTCAGCAAGCGGCTCTTAAGTACGGCTGTTCCTTTGTGTTTCCATCCTTTAAAGACACCACCTCCAAACCAACAGACTTCAATGATCTCCATTTACGGGAGGGACTTGAGGAAGTACAGCGACAGCTTCAAACGCCTTGCAAACAAACGACTCTAAAAGCCTTGAATGCTCGAGAACTCTTATCCCTAGAGATACCCTCTCGAGAACTGATCTTAAGTCCTTTCCTCCCCGAGCAAGGCCTTGCCATGATCCACGCCCCTCGAGGCATTGGAAAGACTCATGTTTCCCTAACGATTGCTTATGCAGTTGCCATGGGAGGCCAGGTCTTCAATGGCAAATGGACCGTTGGAACGCCGCGTAAAGTCTTATTCGTGGATGGGGAAATGTCTTTGTCTGCCATGCAAGAACGGCTTGCAAAGATTATCAAGAGTCATGACAGTGAAACACCCTCCGAGGATAACCTGCTCATCATTACGCCTGACCTGCAAAGTGAGGGGATCGCTGATCTCTCGACACCGGAAGGACAGAAGATCATTGAAGAGCACTTAAACGACGTAAAGCTGCTCATCCTTGACAACCACTCGTCCTTATGCAGACGGGGACGGGAGAACGAATCTGAAAGCTGGATTCCATTGCAAGAGTGGTTTCTCAAACTTCGGAGACGAGGCATTTCTGTGCTGCTCATTCATCACTCGAATAAGGCTGGTGCTCAGCGAGGGACGTCCAGGAAGGAGGATCTACTCGATACGGTCATCACCCTCCGTAAGCCTGAGAACTATGATCCCAGGGAGGGTGCCCGGTTCGAGGTTCACTATGAAAAGGCTCGTGGCTTCTTTGGAGAGGATGCGGCTCCGTTTGAGGCCTCTCTCAAAGAGGAAGAGGGGAAGTTCCTGTGGCAGGTTCGCCCCGTTGAGGACACACAAATGTCCAAGCTGATTGAGCTCAAGAAGGGCGGCCTGACCCAGAGACAAGTCGCCCAGGAAACGGGCATGAGTGCTGCGACAGTTAACCGGAGGTTTAAAGAAGTCAATGAGAAGGAGTTATACAATGGGCTCAACTAACAGTGATGTAACATCGTTAAAAGCCCTAGCTGATATAGCTTTAGAGAGATTGCAGGGACATAAGAGTAATTCAAAGCCTATCATAGCAGAGGTGTTTAAGGTTGACGTAAAACCCGCAATTATCCAGCTCGCAAGTCTCGCGGAAGCATACGAAGAGCGTCTATCTATTGCAGAGTACGACGGAGAAGCATCTACTCTCCAGGCTCATCGCATGGCTTATCTGGATGCCTTCATTACAATCTTAACTGACCTTTCCTCATCCGAGACTCAACGAGACTGGCTCGCCGAAAAAATCCAAATCGCTCTCGCAACTTTAGAAGCTCAAAATCTCCCCACCCTCAACTAAATAACCCTCTGAAATCTTGTTTCACTGTTTCATTCACTAGTGTGTGAAACAGTGAAACAAGACCTCTTTTCGTGAAACAAGCGTGAAACAAAATGAAACAAGATCCAAAAAAGCGTTATATTACAGCATGTTGCAGAGGGTGCTCGTGAAACAAACGTGAAACACGCATGAAACAACCGTGAAACAAGACCTAAAATTTAGCCCATCTTGTTTCACGTTTCATTCCTTAGGGAGTGAAACATGAAACAAGCTCCCTTTTGTGAAACAAACGTGAAACAAAATGAAACAAGATCTAAAAAAATGTTATATTACAGTAGGTTAAAGTTGGGGTTCGTGAAACAAACATGAAACAGACGTGAAACAAGACCCCAAAATTTAGGTCATCTTGTTTCACGTTTCACACCCTAAGGAATGAAACATGAAACAAGCCACCTTCACTCTTCTTTGAACAAATCATCCAAAGTAACGACCCCATCGATCATTTCTTCTGAGTACAGGCTCTTTTTAAGGCCATTTGCTGATATCATGGCCAAGAAGATTTGCTTTTTGGTTCGGGTCTTATCTTTAAACACGGCGATCTTCTGTTTTAACTTCATTGCTTCTTGCTTATCGATAACATAAGGCTTACCCGTATACTTAATCTCACATATCGTCAGAGAATCATCGTCTCTATCAAACAAGAGATCGATCTGGGCACCCGGCTCCTCCGTTCCCTTTTGGGGGCTATATCGCCACGTATTGGGTATTGCGGTAGGGCTCATTTTCAATGAGTGCCCTATTTGCGGGAGGTGTTTATAGCACACAGCCTCAAAAGCATACCCTGACCAGCTATGCCAAGCAGCTGAGTGTTGCTGCTTCTCCCAATATCCTCTCATCAGACTCTTTGAGAGCAATGTTGATTTTATAGGTTCGATCCAATCCAGGTAAAAAAGAGTATACTCATCAATGACTTTGTAATAAATTCCTCTTTTCTTATGAAAGTGAGGTTTAAAGCTTATAATAAAATTCGAGTCTTGAAGGGCCTTTAATCTTTTAAGACCGGCTTTCCCCTGTAAAGTTTTTCCCAAGTCTTTCAAGAGCTCTTCTTGTCCTATTCCATAACGGCGACTCGCAATAAGTCGGACAATTTCAATATATGTTTCATGATCCTCATAAAGAGATGAAAACAAGTTATCGAATTCTGCCACCAAAAAACTCTTTGGCTGAAAAGCTAGCTTTTCAATGTTTTGTGTCGCCGATAATCCGCGCTCAATCCTGGAGAGATAATAAGGAATACCCCCTGTGACCATATATATCTGCAATATCTGATCGTTGTTTAACTTAACACCTATGGAATTTAAAAAAAGTGTGCTGTCTTTTAAATTAAATGGCTCAAGGTAAATATTCCGGGTGAGACGATTATAAAGTCCGCCCTTGTTATTCACGATCTTTTCTATAATCCATGATGCGGAAGACCCACATATAATGAGCTTAATTCTATTGTTCCGGGACCAATATTGGTTCCAATAATACTCTAAGGTTTGCAAGAGTCTTGAATTTCGACCTGCCATCCAAGGGAATTCATCGAAAAAGAAAACTATTTTTTTATTGGGTGGTGCGGACTCCAGAGCTTCTGTCAGCATTTCAAAGACTAAATCCCAGTTTTTTTCTTGGGCGAGCTTTGCATTGTTATAAAAAATCCTGCTTATTTCTTTTGTGAAGTGGCGAATTTGTTCTCTCAAGGTTCCATTTTTAGTGCCAGTAACATTAAAGAAAAGAACATCTTGGTCTTCGAAGAAACTGCGGATAAGGTAAGTTTTCCCCACCCTTCGCCTTCCATAAATGGCTAAAAACTCAGGGACATTCGAGGAAAGTATTTGGTTTAAAGTCTTTAATTCAGCCACGCGACCTATGATTGTCATTCTATGTTCCTTGTGTTGTCCTTCACCTTTGGATTGTATTCAATAGTGAAGGACGGCACAAGATTTATGTTTGTCCTTCACCTTTGGATTGTGTTCAATAGTGAAGGACAGCACAAAGTTTCCGTTTGTCCTTCACCTTCGGGTTGTTTTCAATAGTGAAGGATAGCACAAAATTTCCGTTTGTCCTTCACCTTTGAAGTGAGAAGGATTGAGGGAAATAGGGTGTTTTAGAGGGATTAGGAGGATGATTCCTCTTTCGAAAAAGCCTTATCGCCTTTGTAGGTCCAAGCCTCTATCTGGAGCTGATCGGCTTCTTTATCCTTCAAGGACAGGAAGGCTCCAAGAAGGGCATTGGTGTTCCAATTGTCTATTTTTGCCTTAGAAACCAGACCTCCCAACAAAATCATTTTTTTTGTTCTGGCTTTTCTGGTGTTGTGTGATGTGAGTTCTAAAGTGTTCATCATCTTATCTGCTTTCATGAAATTCTCTCCTTTCTTCTTGATGACTAAATATAACAAATATGGTATTATTAATCAATCTAGTTAATTGAAATAATTACATAAATAATCATAAAACCATGCATAAGTATATAAAGAGAGATCGATCATTAGTGATTGATAGGCCTGTCTTGGCGAACTTTTTTAAAAGTGAGGTAAGCGCGCTTATACGTTGCCGCCTGCAACCGCTCTTTGGTGCAAGCACCGCAGATGAAAGTCGAGGAAACTGAATGGCACTTTACCACTTTAGCGTGAAAGTTTTGTCTCGCAGCAGCCGTAATACGGTGAGGGCTGTTGCT
>JABDDK010000038.1:0-2509 GCA_013287665.1 Alphaproteobacteria bacterium | reverse complement strand
GGTCCTTCCTCATGATGCTCCCGCTTGGGCACGGGAGATTCAGGAGCTGATCAAGGCTGACCGGAAAGAGGGTGTGCAGGCTTTCTCTGATAAGGTTGAGGCTGGGGAGAATCGCGTCGATGCTCAAGTTTACCGGGAGTTTGAGTTTGCTCTCCACCGGGAGCTAACGCACGAGCAGAACATTGCGTTGGCTCGGGAGTTTGTCCAGGAGCAGATTTGTGTGCACGGTATGGCCGCTCAGATGAACTTTCATTTTGATGTGGATGAGGAGACAGGGGAAGAGAAGCCTCACTGCCATGTTGTTGCGACAATGCGAAAGCTTGAAGAGACGGGATTTGGCCCTAAAGAAAGAGATTGGAATGCAAAACCGTTCCTGTGTGAATTAAGGGAGAAGTGGGAAGAATATTCTAACACTCACCTCAAGCTTCATGGCCATGATATTCAGATTGATCATCGCTCTAATAGCGATAGAGGCATTGAGATGGAGCCCCAGCCTAAGATGGGGCGGAATGTTTTAGAGCTCGAAAAAAGGTTGCAGGCCCGTGAAGGTAGCGATGGTCCCATCACTGAAAGAGCCAAGATCTTTCATGAGACTGAGCTTCGGAACCTTTACAGGATTGTGAGGAATCCAGACGTTGTATTGGATATTGTTACCAAACATCATACCACCTTTATGTGGGCGGATGTGCAAAAGGTCATCCATAGATATATAGATGAAGCCCCCCTGTTTCAAAGGCTTGAGGCGAAGCTGAAGAATTCCAGTGAACTGCTTCTGTTAAGGCCTGGGGATAACGCACAAGCCATCTATACCACACGGGATATGCTGAAGGCTGAGAAATCCCTTGTGGAAAGTGCAGAGACACTGGATAAAGCCAAAACCCATGGTGTTACAGAACAAGGAATCGTCAAAGGTATTCAAGATGCCAACACCACCCTTGGGGAGCTCTCTCAGGGTCAGGTCAAAGCCATTTACCACCTGGCGGATACGGGTCAAATCAAGTGTATGGTTGGTATTGCTGGAGCTGGCAAAACGACTGCCCTTGGTGTCTGTCAGGATATATGGAAGGCCGAAGGGTACAATGTCTATGGCCTCACGCCTACGGGAAAGGCCGCTCAGAACTTGGAAGATAGCGGGATTAAATCCACGACGCTCCATAAGTTCCTGAAATCCTATGAGGAGGGCCGGTGTCAGTATCATGAAAATTCCGTCCTGGTGCTGGATGAAGCGGGCATGGTGGATGTCCCACGGTTTGGGAAGCTTATGAATGCTGTCGAGCAGCTGGGCGTCAAGCTGGTCGTTGTGGGGGACGGAGCCCAGCTCCAGCCTGTTGAGGCAGGTCCGGCCTTTCGGCTTGTGTCAGAACGCTTAGGCAAGTCGGAGCTCACCACGGTCGTTCGCCAAAAGTCCGAGTGGCAGCGGGAGGCAACCGTCCTCTTTGGAAAGCAGCATACACAAGAGGCTATTCAAAAGTATGTGGATAAAGGCTTTGTGAAGGTTATTGATGAGGGTGAGACTCTCGATAAGCGAGAAAAGACAAAGGAAGCCCTGGTCCAAGCTTGGCACACATCTTTCAAGGAGTCTCCTGACAAGAGCACCCTCATACTCGCCCATACAAATAAGGACGTGAATGATCTGAATACGCAGGCTCGTGAGGTGCTTAAGGAGTCCGGCCATCTTGTGGGACAAGAATATACTTACACCATAAAGAAAGAAGTCGAAGATGATTTTGGAAGCAGAGGTGTCCGCTCTGAAGATAAACCCTTCTCCCAAGGAGACCGCATCGTCTTTACAAGGAACAATTATGGTTTAGGGGTCAGAAATGGCTCACTCGGAACGATAACAGAGCTCGATAAGCAAAAAGTCCAAGTTATGCTTGATGACGGGAAAGACGTCACCTTCGCTCCCCAGCTGAATCCCCATTTCGATCAAGGATGGGCTGTGACCATCCACAAGTCACAAGGAGCGACCGTGGATAAGACGTATGTTCTGGCCTCATATCCGATGACCCAAAACCTGGCTTACGTCGCCATGACTCGCCATAGGGACGATACACATGTGTATGGTAGCTCGCACGATTTTAGGCAACTCGAAAAGCTCCCAGAAATCCTCTCAAAATCAGGAGAAAAGCTGGGTGCCGCCGATTATCTTGACGCCGAGTCCTTGAACAAGCTCATGGAAAAGGAAGACAAGCTCCTCACCAAAATCTTTGACCGCGCAGCTAATGAGCTGGAAGCCATGGGCGTTGTTGCCAAAAAGGCCTTCTGGCAAGTTGCGGATCATTTCCTCGGCACTCGCCGTGATAAAGAGATAGAAGCGCCTTCCAACAGTATTCGGGAAGAAGTACGCGCGAACGAGGTCCTTCAGCAAAAGCCCAAGGTTTCTGATAAGCTACAATCCGTCTTTGATGAAATGAAACAGCCTGCCTTTGATAATGCCGTGGTCGTTAAACGCGCCTTTGAAAAGGGGTTGCAGGCGTATGGCCAAGAACAAGCCATAGCTTATTGGGAC
>JABDDK010000037.1 GCA_013287665.1 Alphaproteobacteria bacterium | reverse complement strand
AGAGGTGAAAAATCACTAACCTATTGACATCCTCTCTCATTTCCATTGATATACTTATCGATCTCACAGGAAAAGGGGAGGGACAAAAATGAACAATACAACTCAATATTCTTATAAAGCTTCTCCTTGTTGGCGTTGGCGGAATCGTTATTATTTAAATTCAAATTATTTATTCCAAAAACATCTAATAAAGAGAGAAAAAAATGACACGTTTAACACAATTAAAACAACACCTTAAGCTAGCTACAGTCGTCGCAAGTCTTTTTATATCATCTGCCTTACAAGCTCAAAAAACAATTGCGATTACGCAAATTGTTGATCATCCATCCTTGAATGCGATTCGGGAGGGAATCATTGAAGGATTGGCGGGGAAGGGCTTTGTTGAAGGAAAAGACTTAAAAATTGTCTTTGAAAGCGCTCAAGGAAATCCAACAATTGCGGCTCAAATTGCGCAAAAGTTTGCAGGGATGAAGCTTGATGTCGTCATTCCAATTACAACACCTTCAGCCCAGAGCGTTGTACAAAATATCAAGACAGTGCCTGTTGTCTTTGCAGCCATTACGGATCCTGTGGGGGCGAAGGTCGTTTCAGCTATGAAAAATCAAGGTGGGAATGTGACGGGTGTTGCTGATATTCCCCCCCTGAAGGAGCAAATCGAGTTCATTGAAACTTGTGTTCCTAAACTCAAAACGCTCGGGGTTGTCTACAATCCTGGGGAATCAAATATGGTTTCCTTTGTTGAGGGTTTAAGGCCAATCTTACAAAAGAAGAACATTAAGCTTCTGACAGCTGCTGCCTCTAAGTCTTCAGATGTTAAGACAGCTGCACACAGCCTTGTGGGTCGTGTCGATGCCATCTTTGTGGGTAATGATAACACAGTTATTTCAGGGCTTGAACCTCTTATAACGGCTAGTTTAGAGTCAAAGAAGCCTCTTTTTGTTAGCGATCCTGAGTCTGTTGACCGTGGAGCTCTTGCCGCTTATGCTTATGATCAGAAACAAATGGGCCGCCAAGTCGGTGAAATGGTTGCTGAAGTGCTGAATGGGAAAAACCCTGGAGACATCCCTGTTGAAAGAGCTCAAGGTCTGAAGCAGTCCATTAATCCGAAAACTGCTGAAAAACTTAAAATAACTTGTAAACTCTCAAATTAGTAATGGAGAAATAAATGCGGAAAGAACGAAATAGGCCGTCATTAAGAACACCTGCTGCCGATACCCCCCGTGGTGTCGCATATTCATTTCGCAGAGTCGCACTGACTGCCTATTTGTTCTTGATCAGTTGTTTAGGGTGTTCATTGAATGCTGAGAGTGATAAAGGGGTTCACGTGGCTGTGGGCCAAATTGTTGAGCATCAGGCTCTTGATACCTTGCGAGGCGGCCTAAAGGAAGGTCTTGAAAAGCGTGGGTTTGTTGAGGGAAAAAACTTAACCTGGACTTATGAAAATGCCCAAGGCAGCCCGACAACAGCTGTTCAAATAGCGCATAAGCTCATTAGTCTTGATCCAAACGTTATTGTCACACTTTCAACGCCAATGACTCAGGCCGCGGCATCAGCAACCAGTGAAATTCCTATTGTCTTCGGTGCTGTTACCGATCCCGAGACGGCAAAGCTTACGACCCATAAAAATGTTACCGGTTTGACAGATTTCGTGCCGCCGGAAAAACAGATAGAACTCATCAGGGCTATCGTTCCCACAGTTAAAACCATTGGGATAGTTTATAACCCAGGTGAGGCGAATTCGGTAAAGCAAGTTGAGGAAATAAAAGAGTTTTGTGCTTTAAATAACCTAAATGTAGAGCTTGCAGCTGTAACGAAAAGCAGTGATGTATCAATTGTTGCTAGGATTCTTATAGGAAAAGTGGATGCTATTTTATTGCCGACCGATAACACAGTGATCTCGGCTCTGGAATCTATTATAAAAATGGGCATTACGCACAACATCCCTGTTTTCGGAAGTGACGTTGATATCGTAAGGCGTGGAGCCGTTGCAGCATACGGCGTTGATTGGCGTACCTCAGGAGACGCCCTGGCCGAGATGGTGAGCGAGGTTCTGAAAGGAACAGCCGTCAAAAAAATCCCAATTCAAAATCCGAAAACGCTTGTGCTTCATGTGAATATAGGCGCAGCGTTAAAAATGAATACGACAATACCTGCAGCTATTAAGGATAAGGCCGATTTTGTTTATGAATAGTAACTGTTTTGTAATTAGTATGGACATATAAATGTAGTTAAGTTATATGAATTATTCTGTTAATGTTAATTATCAAAGGTGATTCATGAAACGACTATCATATCTACTAACGATTTCCCTGCTTGCAGCGTCAAGCATGGCTCAGGCCAAATTTAACCCTGAAGAAGCCATTGAACGTGTGAGGAGATGCAAGCCTGACTACGAGGCTATTCCATACTCCGATGCACTCAAAGTTTTAGTGAAAAGACAAGTACAGCTTCAACTTAAAATGGACTCGGAGCCTAATTTAATTAAAAAAACTCTCTATCAAAATGAAATTGACGCAATCGCTTCATTAGGGATAGTGGCTTATAAACCAACGACAACCCCTGAGCAAGAGTATGTTAGCACCATAGAGTTCTATGACAAACCCGGATATTATCTCGAGCACAGTACAAATAAATACGGTCCGACACTATCAAGCAAGCAAGAAACTTTCCCAGCTAAATATAATGCGGCCAGGGAAAAGAGAAAACTCCATGTCCCTAAATTTGATCTTGAAAAAGCTGAAGTCGATGATTTTAAGAGACGGTGGGAGTATGTTCTTAAAAAAGAACAACTTCAAGGGACGCGTTACTTTTTTGATTTCTTTCCAGGAAGTAATTATTCCAAACCCGTCAGTGAATGGTATGAAAAAGGTGAGCCCTTCATCTTTGAATTAGCCAAAACGAATTCTAATTTCAAATCATATCTGGGTCTTTATAAGGTCCTCTATATGAAAGCATTAGTCACAAAAAAAGGAATAAAGCATGAAGAGACCACATTAGCAGCTTTATTAAACGCGGCGAAATAACTTAACTGAGAAAAACTCCTCGCTATTACTGCGGGGAGTTTTTTTTAAAGAACTTGCCTGAAACGTTCGTTGTGAGTGTTGTCAGATTGATCTAAAACCTCACCGATAAATTCAAAACATGTGGTTTCACAGTTGTTTTCAGATGAGAAGATTTCATCTTCTTTTGTTTCACCATTCGCAAGCTTACGGCGTCTCTTTTGCATGAGTCTTGGTGCAGGAATAAAACGCAGGGATGTTCGCGCCCCTCCATCCGGAAATCTATGATTTTCTGAGGTGTTCTGGACATTGGATGAGAAAGAAATCAATGTTGTTGGGAAGCCTAACACAAGACGTGAAAAGAGTCCCATAAACACCATGCTCAGGATCGTTAAAAACTTAATTTTAATTAGTGATATTGATAACATTTTATAAACACACAACTACTATAAAATATACATAGCAATTAACGGAAGTAATTACAAGAGCAAAATTTGCATAGCAGGGATGCGTCATGGTGAAGAGGCACCATCACCTCTCCCCAGCGTGGGAGAGGTCGCCCCTTTAGGGGCGGGTGAGGGGGCGCCAACACATATTCAAAACGACTTATAGGGAGTTTAAATACCCCTCACCCGCCACTTCGTGTCGACCTCTCCCACGCAGGGGAGAGGTGAAGTTGTGCGCCTTCCTTACGCCAGCCATCTTCCTTGAGGCGTTTGACTTCCTCGATGATTTCTTTTGCACGAATCGTATTTTGTTTATCTTCTTTCAGAAGTTTCAAGCTTCGTTCAGCCTGCTCTTCGGCTTTGTCAAACTCTCCCACATGATAAGACATTTCAGCAAGCGAGAGGGCTGCCAGGCCTGTTTTCCCGGTTTTACCATAATAAATGGCGAGAAGGCGATAGGTGAAGGGATTGTCCTGTTCTTCCGCTTTCGCACGCATGAGCTCATGATAGGCCTTTTCGAGAAGGGCTTTATCTTCACTCTCCGTTAAGGCATGAGCCCAATTGATCCGTAAGAGAGGGATATCTGGGCGGAACTGTACAGACTTTTCATAAGCACTTGAGGCTTCTCGAATCTTGCCCGCTTCAAACAAGATTTGTCCTTTCAAATCCCAAAAAAACGCATCTTCAGGATAGTCATGGAGAAGGCTATCAACTTCCTTTAAGGCCTCTTCATTTTGAGAGTTTTGAAGATAGGCGATGGAGCGACCATAGCGCGCGAGAAGGGAGTTATCAGAGGGTTTATAGCGCGCAAGGGTTTTTCCTGGAGGCTCCGTAAATGCTGCAATTTTGACCTGGATTCGCTTGAAGTTTGACTCGAAATTCTGAGGAAGTGATCCTTCAGCATATGGCGAAAGGCTAAGATGTGATTGAAAGAAATCTAAGCGTTCATCTGTAAAAGGGTGCGTTATTAGATAGGGATCAAGATCTTGGCGCGCATAAAATGTATCTTTGTGAAGAATCTTCATGAATTCAAACATGCCTCGTGATGACCATTTTAGCTTATCTAAATACCGGGCCGCCCCTTGATCCGCTGCCCCTTCCTGATCCCGTCTGAATTTTAAGAACCCTCTCATGGCCATATCTTGAGCACCCATCATAACGGCGGCGCCGGCTTCGGGATTGACAGCTCCTATTGCAATACCACCCAATACGCCAATGAGCCCTTTTAACAATGTCTTTTCATAGTCATCAACGCCACGGGCGATGTGGTTGCCAGCAAGGTGAGCTGTTTCGTGTGCAAATACACCAATGACTTGTAAGGCTGAATTGGCTCTTAATAAAAGAGCTGTATGAACGCCAATGCGACCGCCACCCATGGCGAATGCATTGACTTCTCGAGAATTAATCACATACAGCGTGAGAGAATCAGGTTCAAGACCCGCGACTTTAAAGATAGGTTCTATATAGGATCTTAATACATCCTCAATTTCAGCGTCACGAATTAAGGATCCTTCGACGAGTGAGCCAGATGCAGATACTTCTAAAGGAAGAAAAAAAAGGGATAACAGAAAGAATCGCTGAATAAATTTCATTTTTAAGTTGCCTTATTACACATAACACCATATACCAAAAAGAAATTTTTATAAATGGGATATTTTATTACATTGAGAAAAATTTTACCGAGCGAAAACCAAATATTATATCTGTTGTCGATACTTATTGCGATTTCATGTGTTTATACAAAGCAATTGTTTTCAATATTGCTGCCGATCATCACGGTTATTATAATTAAATATCAAGGCAAGGTTTCTAGGCTTCCCATTTTAAATATATTACCATTGTTTATTTTGTTTCTCCTCTTGCTTTTAGGAGGGCTGAGCACTGTATGGTCGTTCGTTCCTCTCTCTTCTTTTAAAGCGTTTGCGGGCACTGCTGTTTCATTTGTTTTTGCTTATTTTTTATTCTCAGCACTTTCAGAACCTCATCCTGAATTATTCAAAAAAGTGAATAAGGTTCTCGTTCTGTCCGTTACGATACTGTCTTCTGTCTTCATTTATCAGACTTTTGTATCCGTATTAAATATTAAGTATCTTGCAACCTTTATTGAGATAAATAACCAGCTTAAACCATCAGGATCAATTATTGGGTTAGCTATTTTCGTGGTTTGTGCCTACTCATGGATTAATAATGAGAAACTATTGGCTATCTTTATGTTTATTATATTGTCGATGCTTGTTTATTTATCCCTATGTCAAACAGCGCAATATTCACTCATTTTTTCTCTTATTGTGTTTGGCTTGAGCTATATGTTGCCTCGCTGGGTGACAATGATGGCTGCGATTTCAAGCTTTTTATATATGATCTTAGCTCCTTTGATTTTTATGTACATTCTTCCTCCCTCCACAATTTTAAATTCACCACTCTTAAACAAGGTTGTAAATGAAAGTTTGTATCATCGTTTTTTGGGGTGGGAATTTTATTCCTTTAAGATTTTTGATCGACCTTTCTTAGGGTGGGGAGCTGAATCTTCTCGTCATATTCAGGATAATGCTGAACTGGCTAAAGGGTTTTCAAACCTCTTGCACCCTCATAATGCGAGTATTCAAGCCTTCGTAGAAATGGGCCTTCTCGGTGGTTTATTGATATCGCTCCTCTTCCCGGCTCTATTTTTATTAGTATTGAAAAAGGTAAAAGATCCGTTATCCGTTGCTGTGTGTAACTCAACACTCGCCTTTGCTTTTATAGCAGCTGAAGTGACCCATAATATATGGCATAGTTATTGGATTTCCTGGAGTTGTTTAGTCGCAGGCCTCGTTATTCTTTTTGTGAAGACGCGGGAGGTACAGCAGCGCGTGCCAGTCGGTCATTTACAGCCAGCCCTATCCCCTTCAGGGGTATAGGGGCGACTGAAATACCTTTGAAAGAAGATTGGTCGAGACACCTCAACATTTTAAATAGATTTGAGGCTGCTTCTGTTAAATCTCCTGTTGGACTCAGATTTAAGACATGCGGACCTTCGTATGGAGTTTCACCAAAAGCTAAATAACCTTCATCTTCCAGGGGCTGAAGCACATTAAGTTTTAGGGGTTTTGTTATGCAGTAATGACTCTTCATCATGCCTGGTGCCTTTATATGGGCCTCTGAAGATTGCTTTATGCGTCCGATCACAGCTTCAATCTCTTCCCCAGAAATACCACCAGGTCTTAAGAGAGTAGGGCAGGGGCCGGTTAGGTCTATAATCGTTGACTCTATACCAATGACTGCGTCTCCCCCATCAAGGATGAAAAGGTCGGGGAATGATTCTTCAACATGCTTCGCTTGCGTTGGGCTAATAGAGCCTGAAAGATTCGCGCTGGGAGCAGCAAGTAAACCCTTAAATGAAGTCAGCAGATCAAGAGCGATAGGATGATTTGGAATGCGAACGGCAAGTGTGTCGAGCCCTCCACTCGCCAGCAGTGAAATGGAGGAAGAAGACATACGTGGCAACACAAGGGTTAAAGGTCCTGGCCAGAAGCGTTTTGCGAGCTTTTCAGCAGTGTCATTCCAGACAACATGACATTTAAATGCCTCTATTGATGCGCCATGAATAATGAGTGGATTGAAACTGGGTCTTTGTTTTGCCTCAAATATACGTGCAACAGCCATATCTTGGGTTGCATCAGCTGCAAGGCCGTATACGGTTTCAGTAGGCAGCCCAATAAGCTGGCCCGATTTTAAAATATGTACGGCTTTCTCTTGATTGGAATTTAAGGTCATGGCTTCTGTCCAAACGCTACAAAGGCTTCATTAATAAGGTGTGTTTTACCATATAAAAAGGGGCTACCATTCACTTGGGTGAGGATACCTCCGGCAGCCTCCAAAAGCGCGTGTCCAGCCGCCGTATCCCATTCATAACAAGGTTCAAACCTCATATAAATATCTGCAGAGCCGGAGGCAATGAGGCAAAACTTTATTGCGCTTCTCAGTCTCATAATTTTCGTAATAGGATAAGTTTTTAAAAAGAAATCCTCTTGTTCTTTAAATTTTTTCCCATATCCGCCTAATAGCAAAGTGAGTCCATTCGCGGGGAAGTGACGTGTATGAATTGGAGAGAGGTCTCCAGCTAAGTTACGAAAGGCTTTCCCGTTAAATCCATAATAGGTCTCTCGTGTTAGGGGGAGATGAATAAGACCGAAAATAGGCTTATCATTTTCCATGAGAGCAATATTAATACAGAAGTCACCCGTTTTATAGATAAACCCTTTCGTTCCATCCAAAGGGTCAACCAACCAATACTGAGGACTTTTAACAATCCATGAGGATTCATCTTCTTCAGATATAACAGGAACGCCTGGCGTTAACCTTTCAAGTTCTGCTTTCAGTAAATCATGGCTAAGCGTATCTGCCTTCGTAACAGGTGAGCCGTCCTCTTTTTTGATGACCTCAAATTCATCATTATATATATCCGAAATGAGTTTCCCTGCTTTTTCAACGATATCAACAAGGGACGGAATTAAAGTATCGAGTGTGTTTTCTAAAATAATCATGGAGTGGAGTATAGAGCGTTTATCAAGTCAAGTAAAGAATATATTTGTCAAACTATATTGAAAGTATAATTATTCAATATTAGCAAATATTTAATATATATATGTCATAATAAAATATATATAACAGGAGGTGTACTATGGAAAACAAAAGGAAGATGCTTGATTGCCGAATGTTTCCTAGCGATTCGAATTGCTCAATAACAATCTCTGGAACTGAAGAAGAAATAATGCCACTCGCAATGATGCACTTAGAGCAAGTGCATAAAGGGAAGGATACCCCTGAAATGCGTGAGGAAATACGCAAAATATTGAAAGACGCTGACGATTAAGCGAAATTATACTTGAGTCACAATCGTCATTGCGACCCCCGTAAAAAGGGGGAAAGCGGTGATTACCTTAGATTAATCTCATTATTGCTTAGTGCGATTTGATGTGGTTGTGATCATATCAGATGAAGTGAAAAAGATAGTTGACGTTTATCGCAAAAAAGCTATAATTAAGATGAAGTGAATCATGCAGGAGTTAATAGATGCGTACAACGATACCATTTGACGAAATTACAAAGGAATGGAAAAAAGATCCAGCGTTTCGCCAAGAATATGACAAACTTAAACCTGAGTTTGAACTTGCAAGGGAGCTTATTCATGCACGTGTTAGAGCTCGTCTTACGCAAGCAGAAATCGCGAAACGAATGGGGACGACTCAATCTGTTGTTGCGCGGATTGAAAGTGGAAGGAACTCAATTACTTTGAAGACGCTTGGAAAGTATGCTGAGGCAACGGGGTCTCATTTGAGCATCAAATTAAAGGCGAATTAGGATTTAGAAAGCCCCAAATACTGATCTAGAAACGCGCACGTTGTTTTCCAAGGTAGATTGGTTTCTGCATTGTGGAGGACAATGATACCAACCTCATGCTCGGGTAAAAAGGCAACCATTGTATGAAAACCCTTGAGCCAGCCCCCGTGGTAAACCACTCTTTCGCCACCATAATCCATCCAGCGCCATCCTAACGCATAGCCCATTTTGTCAATATGTTCTGATTTTGCTTTCATGACCTCAGGGGACATGTCTTCAGTAACTTGGGGCAAGTGCAATAAGCTACGCGCTCCTGAGCTTAACACATTTGGTCTTCCTCCAAGATGGGCTTTGAGAAAGGGAATCATATCTTCCATAGAGGCATTGATACCGCCTGCAGGAGAGACGGCATAGTAGGCCCGGGAATAGGCGTCTAAAGGAATTATTTGTCCTTTTTTATTCCTGATATGAGGAGAGGCTCGATCTTTGCTTTGTTGAATACAGTTCAACCCTACACACGCATGGGCCATGCTCAAGGGGCTGAAGACTGTTTTTTCGAGTATATGATCAAAACGCTGATTGTGTGTAACATGCAATATGTCTTCTGTAAGAGCAAACATGACATTGTGATAGTCAAAACTTTCACCAGGGTGTGCGGCAGGTTTGACGGTTTGTACCATTCGTAAGAGCTCTGAGCGAGGCGGATGTGTTTCAATAAGGGCATTAAATCCATATCTAGGAACTCCGCTTGTGTGACTCAAGAGATGCCTTATCGTGAGAGGTTCTTCTTGATCCTTTAACTTAAAATCAGAGAGATAAGTTGTAATGGGTTCTTCTAGGTCTATGGCGTTTTGGTCATACAATTTGATCAGGAGAGTGGCAGTAATGGTCTTAGAAACAGAGCCGAGTTGGAAGAGAGTCTTGGTTGTAATTCTGTCCGTTTGCCCAAGTTTCTTGACGCCGTAACTCTTTAAAAAGTAAATGTCATGGGGGCCAACGATTGCAACGATACATCCAGGAACTTTCTTTTCCTTGACGTAATCAGTGACGAAGGTGTCAAGCGAGTGTATTATTTTATCCCAGTTGGGTTGATCAGCGAGACAAGGTTGAGTTTGTACAAAAAAGAAGCATAGGATCAATAGAATACTTAAAAAACCACCGGCGTCATTCCTGCGAAAGCAGGAACCCAGGACAAACAACTCATTCCAACGGAATGTAGGAACTTTTACATTGCTTACGCAATGAATTAATGCCCTGGGTCCCTGCTTTCGCAGGGATGACGCGTGGAGGTACAGCATACTTTTTTAAAGCCCATACACAGCTTGATCGCCTAGAGCCTCTTCAATACGTAACAGCTGATTGTACTTTGCCATCCGATCAGACCGTGAAAGGGATCCCGTTTTGATCTGCCCACAATTCAAGGCGACGGCAAGATCTGCAATGGTTGAGTCTTCTGTCTCACCTGAACGGTGTGACATAATCGTTGTATATCCTGACCGATGAGCGAGATCTACGGTACGTATTGTTTCGGTTAAAGTTCCAATTTGATTCACTTTAATGAGGATGCTGTTCGCAACGCCCAGCTCAATTCCTTCTGCAAGACGTAAAGGATTGGTTACAAACACATCATCACCGACAAGCTGGAGGGGTTCTCCGAGGGCGATTGTAAGGGCTTGCCAGCCTTCCCAATCATCTTCCGCCATGCCATCTTCAATGGAAAGGATAGGATAGTTTTTTGAGAGAGTTTCATAAAACGCGATCAGTTGATCGGAATTTAAGGTTTTGCCTTCACCTTTAAGATGATATTTCCCGTCCTTATAAAATTCAGTAGCCGCAACATCGAGGGCTAAGGCAATGTCCGGACCCGGCTCATATCCTGCGGATTCAATAGACTTCATAATAAAATCAAGGGCTGCCTCCGTTGAGGGGAGGGAAGGGGCAAAGCCACCTTCATCTCCAACATTTGTGCTAAATCCAGCATCCGAGAGGTTCTTTTTTAAAGCATGAAAAACTTCAGCACCCCACCGGATGGATTCCTTAAAACTTGGTGCGCCGACCGGGACAATCATAAACTCTTGAAAATCGATGGGATTATCTGCGTGAGCGCCCCCATTGATGATATTCATTAATGGAATGGGGAGAACATGGGCATAAATCCCACCGATATAGCGATAGAGAGGCAGACCATCTTCATAAGCGGCAGCTTTCGCTGTAGCGAGGCTCACGCCTAAAAGGGCATTCGCCCCGAGCCTGCTCTTATTCTCAGTACCATCAAGGTCAATAAGTTGTTGGTCTATCGCCATCTGATCTTGAGCGAGGGCCCCACACAGTTCTCCATAGATTTCATCATTAATGGCTTCTACAGCGTCAAGAACTCCCTTGCCATTATAGCGCTCTTTATCGCCATCACGCTTTTCAACAGCCTCATGCGACCCTGTGGAAGCGCCAGAGGGAACGGCGGCACGGCCCCTTACGCCACTTTCAAGGACGACTTCAACTTCAACAGTTGGATTGCCGCGTGAATCAAGAATCTCTCGGCCGACGATATCGATTATGGTGCTCATGAATATTCTCTCTTATGAAGCTAATGAAAGGGGATTAGATTTTGCCAATTTGTCAAAACTGATGAGGGTTTCTAAAAGCGCAGGCAGATTTTCAAGTTTAATCATATTAGGGCCATCACTCGGGGCAATGTCTGGATTTTCATGCGTCTCAATGAAGACCGCTCCTACACCTATAGATACGGCTGAACGGGCAAGCACGGGCACGAACTCACGTTGACCCCCTGAAGATGTTCCTTGACCTCCTGGTTGTTGAACCGAATGGGTCGCGTCAAAGACAACGGGATATCCTAGCTGTGCAAGGATCGGCAATGATCTCATATCAGAGACGAGTGTGTTATAACCAAAGGAAACGCCTCTCTCACATAACAGAATATTGCGATTGCCTGTTTCTTCAATCTTCTTAACGACATTCTTCATGTCCCAAGGAGCCAGGAATTGGCCCTTTTTTACATTAATCGCTTTACCTGTGTTTCCTGCAGCAAGAAGAAGATCTGTCTGACGACATAAGAATGCAGGGATTTGAAGGACATCCACAGCTTCAGCAAGAACCGCACATTGCTCAGCTTCATGAACATCCGTCAAAACGGGGCAACCCCATTTCTCCCGAATTTCAGCAAAGATGGGGAGGGATTCCTTTAATCCGAGTCCTCGAACACCAGAGACACTTGTACGGTTTGCTTTATCAAAGGAGGTCTTATAAATGAAGCCAATCCCAAGCTTATTCGTCAATTTAACAAGGGCTTCTGACATCGCAAGAGCGTGTTCACGACTTTCAAGAACACAAGGCCCTGCAATTAAAGTGAAGGGAAGATCATTCCCAATGTTAACAGAACCTACTTTTACATGATGTGTCATAATTACTACCTTTTAAATAAGACGGTGTTGGTTAAGTGCAGCCTCTATAAACGATGAAAACAAAGGATGGGGTTTAAAGGGACGTGATTTAAACTCCGGATGGAATTGAACAGCTATAAACCAAGGGTGATCCTTACGTTCCGCAACTTCAGGCAAAACGCCATCGGTCGTTGTTCCTACCATGTAAAGTCCACAGTTTTCAAGGTCCTTTACATAATTCGTATTAACTTCATAGCGATGCCTGTGACGTTCTTCAATGCTTGAATTCTTATAGATCTCTCGAGCTTTCGAGTCTTCCGCTAATTTGCAGGTATAGTTACCAAGGCGCATGGTCCCCCCAAGATCTCCGCCAGGGAAGTACTTTTGAACCATATCGCCCTTGGCCCATTCGGTCATTAAGGCAATCGCAGGGATTGGAGTAGGGCCAAATTCTGTCGAATTTGCGTCAGCCTTTCCGCCAATATTACGTAAAGCCTCAACAACGGCAAGCTGCATCCCTAAGCAAATTCCAAAGAAAGGAATTTTATTTTCACGGGCATATTGAATGGCTTCAATCATTCCTTGAGTTCCGCGTTCTCCAAAACCACCGGGAACCAGAATCCCATGCAGATGAGAGAGGCGTTCCATCAATTTAGCCTTATTTCCATTGTCAAATTGGGTGGAATCAATCCATTCAATGCTGACATGGACTTTATTGGCGATTCCCCCGTGAATGAGGGATTGATGAATGGATTTATAAGCATCCAAAAGTTCAGTGTACTTGCCGACAACACCAATCTTTATGTCGCCTTCGGGTCGTGTCACTGTATCGACGATCCGCTGCCATATGGAAAGATCGGGTGAAGTCTTGGACTCAAGGCCGAAATGCTTGCAGACCTCACGGTCAAGTCCTTGATCATGATAGCTAATCGGAACCTTATAAATGGTCGGCTCATCAAGGGCTTCAATAACGCATTCGGCTTTAATGTTGCAGAAGAGACCAAGTTTGCGCCTTTCCTCGACACCGATGCTTCGGTCTGTACGGCAGAGCAGGATGTCCGGTTGAATACCCTTACTTTGCAGTTCCTTCACTGAGTGCTGAGTAGGTTTTGTCTTCAGCTCTCCAGCTGTAGGAATATAAGGAACCAATGTTAAATGAATAAACAAGGAGTTGCG
>JABDDK010000036.1 GCA_013287665.1 Alphaproteobacteria bacterium | reverse complement strand
GGGATGTGACTTTACTTTGATCTTCCCAAGACTGCGGTGTTGCAACACCATTTTATTCTAGATAGGAGAATGAAAGAAGGAGAAGGAAGATGAGTGTAAAATACCTTAATGCGACGGTGGGGCCCAAGTGATTCCATAGCCGAGAAAGGCAACGAACTTTCTTGCGCCGGCAATACTGTGGCCCGCACTAAAGGCAAGAAACGAATGATCATTAAAAAAATAGCTCCCTCCAAAATTTGAGATGAGCTTGGCGCCCTCAGAGTCGCTAATTCTTCCTTCAGCAAAAAATTCATTGCCTAACATAAAATATGGCGTAATTTGGAATTGGACAAGAACGCCGCCAAAGGGATAATTCCGTTTGTTTTTACTGGGATTTACAATATATCCGCCGCCTGTCGTAACCCTCCAGTCCCCATATTTCTTTTGTATCCATAGAGGAAATTTTCCAATCCAGGTATTATTCCCAAGCCCTCTGCTTGCATCCCCTGAAGGGACTGTTATTTTAGGATAGAGGGCCATTGAGGGTAGGCTTTCTGTTTCATGCACAAATCGATACTTGAGGCCCAACCTTACATCGCCATATCCATAATTCGTTTTCTGATGTTTTGGGGCGGAAAGGGTTGCGGGAAAGACACCATAGAATTGGAAGTCGGGATAAACGCCTACATTCGCCATCAAAGCAGGGATGTTAACGTTGCTGCCATTTTTAGTTTGAGAGACATAAGAATGAAAATCTAAAGATACTTTTTCGTAAGGAGTGACGACGGGCGTATCCATAAGATATTCATCGGCGGTTGAATAGGTCACCACTTCAGCTGAACAAGCTTGGTTTAAAAAAAGGAATGTAAGGAGTGTCTTAAGTATGTTTTGAGCATTCCTTATCATGGTAAATTCCCATAATGTGAACTGTTTCTAAAAATGTTTCACGTGAAACATTTTAAAAACAGGTAAAGATAAGACCAAACGATTAAGTGTCAGATGGCGTAGAAGGTTCTTCTGCAACCGTCTCTTCTGTGAGCTCTTCCTGTCCTCCAAGGTCATTGCTAGAGGTGGTTTCTTCTTCCATACCTAATCCAAATTCAGATTCAGTAAAGTGTTCCTCTTCCACCTCAGGTTCGAGTATGACTAAGTAGTTTTGTTCAATACCTTGAATTGTGGATTCACATTCATCGATGTCATGTATGTCATCTTCATCAAGTTCATAATCTTCAGCCAGTTGATCATCCAAACTTGCAGCTGAAACCTGAGTTACAGAGGTTGGGTTCCATAAAAAAATGACCAAAGAGAGGAGAAGTAACGGTGATTTTTTCATTTTTTTTTCCTTTTTAAAAAAATCGATAATTTTTATGCCCCACTTATATACTGTACAAACGCCAAAAGATAGAGAAAAAAATTAATTTATCTTAACTTTTAAGAAAATTTATCTTGAATTATCTTCAGGATATGTATTATATAAAACAGATTCAAAATTGCCCACAATGGGGCCAAAAAAAGAGAAAAAAATGAAAATCAATGTATCGGATTTAACAACAAAATTATTTCTAAAATGTTTGCCTGTTCTAGCTTTTTCTCTTATCGCTCAAATCTTGTTTATGCCTTCAACAAGTTGGGGCGTTGAAAATACAACTGTCCAGACACCGCACACGGAAGCTGTTGTAGCGACGTCGACGACTTCGTCCAAAGCACAACCTGAAGCAAAACCGCATCATGCGCCGAAAGCACATGGTGTCGCAACTGCACCGTGTCCCCCTGCAGCAAAGCCGCATCATGCGCATCACGCAAAGAAAGTACATGTCGCGCATCATCCGAAAAAAGCGGCGCCTATAAAGAAAGCGAAACCGAAGAAAAAAATAACAAAGAAAAAAACAGCCAAGAAAAAGCCTGTGCGAAAAGTTGCACACCACGGTCACATCTGGGGAACATTGAGTTATGCTCGCCCCAGAGATTATTTTCTTCTTTCTGAAACGAAATCAAGGCTTTATTCAGGCGTAATCGGTGTGGATTATACCCTCACCCCTCAGGTTTCGGTCGGACTTTACTATTCAAATGGATATAATAAGTCCCGTTCTCCGTTAACACAACTCGTGAATAGATCTAGAGGTAGGGCGGATTCAAATAGCTTTTTTGCTAACGCCATTTATAACTTTAGCCCGAGTTTTTATTTCAACTTTGTTGTGGGATATTCGTATACCCCAAATAAAAATATAACCTATGACCGACGGGGAACGGGCCTTACAGTTGCGAAAACAAAGACAAATGTATTTTCTATTTCGCCTTCCATAAACGCCTCGAGGAATATAGGTAATTTTACAGTCGCCTCTCAACTTGGGTATGGACACAGTAACGCCTATAGAGGAAGGGCAAGGGACTCCAACGGGAGAGTTCTTGTAAGTTCAGCGACCTACACAGACTCGGCTTTCTTCTTTGCAGACTTTTCCTATAACTTTAAAAAAGTAACGGGGACAATTGATAAAATAGCTCCTTTCGTGAACATTGGGCTTGATCATGGATTTCAAACTCCTAAACCGAAAACAGCTAGAAATCGTCTACAATATACGCGGAGTCAAGATGGCTGGAAAGCAGGAACAGGATTAAGGTTCTTGGTCGCAAACGATGTTTCAATAAATGCGGGATGGACAATTTCTCGAGGAAGAACAAAGCAGAACAGTCAGCTTGTCAGTTTAACAGTCCGTGTCGGAGCCTTTTAGTTAACTGAAATAATTTTCATTGCGAGGGGTCCCTTTCCGGGACACTGCCATTAAGTTAAGGAAAACTGCCAACCACCTGGGTCGTCCCGGAAACAAGAATAGCTTGAGCGAAGCTCAAGTTTTCTTGTTGTCCGGGATCCAGGGCCAATACTCATTTCGAAGAAATGGCGTAATCCCTTTCATTAGGAAACTGTTGCATTGCTACGCAATAAATAATTTATTCTGGATCCCGGATCGCTGATTTTCCTTTCCAAATCAAAGATTTGGAGGAAAATCGCGTCCGGGACGACCCTAGTGGGGTGCTTTAATGGCAGTGCCTTTCCGTTAGATGCCCTCGCAATTTCACTTCTCATGAGCTCACATTATTTACCCATTTCATCAATTGCCATGGTTCTGTTCCCAATTTTCTGATATACTCATCAAGGAATTACAAGGGAGGAACCCGTGCAAAGCTTACCTTTTTCACTCGGTGACATCGCTGAATCTGTGAGAGACACGGTTCGTGACTTTGCGTTAAAAGAAATAGCTCCTCGGGCTCATGACATTGATCAAAATGACAAGTTTCCAATAGATTTATGGCCTAAACTTGGAAAACTGGGTCTCTTAGGCATTACAGTCGAAGAGGAATATGGTGGTTCAGGAATGGGATATCTTGAACACGTGATCGCCATGGAAGAAATCTCACGTGCGTCTGGATCCGTTGGCCTTAGTTATGGAGCTCATTCAAATTTATGCGTCAATCAACTCCGCCTTCATGGAACCCATGACCAAAAAAAGCGGTATCTCCCCAAACTCATAAGCGGTGAGCATGTTGGCTCTCTCGCCATGAGTGAAAGTGGTTCTGGCTCAGATGTATTGAGCATGCGAATGAGTGCACGCAAGGAAGGTAATGGTTTTATTCTGAATGGAACAAAGATGTGGATTACCAATGGTCCTTATGCAGATACGCTTGTTGTTTATGCTAAAACGGCTCCTGATGCGGGTCCAAAAGGAATAACAGCTTTTATTGTTAAAAAAGGGATGAAGGGTTTTTCAACGGCACAAAAGCTAGATAAGCTTGGCATGAGGGGTTCACCAACATGTGAGTTGGTCTTTGAGGACTGCCCTATTCCAGAAGAAAACGTACTCGGTGACCTGAATCATGGCGTTAAGGTCTTGATGACCGGGCTTGATTATGAACGAACAATTTTGGCAGCAGGGCCCTTAGGACTCATGCAGGCTTGTCTAGATGTTGTCGTGCCTTATGTTCACGAACGCCATCAATTTAACAAACCGATTGGTGAATTTCAGTTTATTCAAGGAAAACTAGCCGACATGTATACGACGACATCTGCGTGTAGGGCTTATTTATACGCAACAGCTCAAGCGTGTGATCAAAATAAAGTGAGTCGAATGGATTCTGCTGGAGTTATTTTATACCTTGCAGAACGGGCCACCCAAATGGCCCTTGAGGCTATCCAATGTCTCGGGGGTAATGGGTATATTAATGAATACCCAACAGGTCGACTCTTGCGAGATGCAAAGCTCTATGAGATTGGAGCCGGGACTTCAGAAATTCGTCGAATGATTATTGGACGAGATATTTTTAACGCAACGAAAGGGAAATAATTTATGACAGAAGATATCGTGATTTTAGGAGCAAAAAGAACTCCAAATGGGTCATTTCAAGGTGAGCTCTCAGGGCTCAGTGCCCCTCAACTCGGATCCTTTGCAATTAAGGGCGCCCTTAAGGAAGCTGGCATTTCACCGTCTCTCGTTGAAGATGTCCTCATGGGCTGTGTTCTTCCTGCAGGTCTAGGACAAGCGCCAGCACGTCAGGCGGCCCTTGGTGCGGGCTTATCCACGAGCATACCCTGTACAACAATCAACAAAGTGTGTGGGTCAGGAATGAAGGCGATCATGATTGCCGCTGCAGAAATAACCGCAAGGGACGCGGATGTCATTGTTGCTGGTGGCATGGAAAGCATGAGCAATGCTCCCTATCTTCTCGATAAAGCAAGGGGAGGATATCGCATGGGGCATGGCCGCATTATCGATTCTATGTTGTTTGATGGGCTTGAAAATGCCGCTGATCATATTCATATGGGGGTGTTTGCAGAAAGAACAGCGGCTAAATATAAATTTTCACGAGAAGAGCAAGATGCGTTTGCAATCTCCTCAACGGGGAAGGCATTGAAAGCATCCGAAGATGGATCCTTTGCTTCTGAAATTGTGCCTGTATTTGTTGAAAAAACAAATACGGAAGTCAGCAAAGATGAAGGTCCCTTTCGCGTCAAGCTTGAACGTATACCAACATTAAAACCTGCATTCGATAAAGAAGGAACGGTTACAGCCGCAAATTCTAGTTCCATTAGCGATGGGGCTGCTGCTCTTGTTATTTCAAGTCGTTCTTTTGCGGAAGAAAATGATATCAAGCCGCGGGCTATCATTCGGGGGTATGCCTCCCATGCGCAAGAACCAGAATGGTTTACAACGGCTCCGGTCTCCGCCATTCAAGCTCTCTTAAGTGAATTGAATTGGAAAGTAGATGACGTCGATCTCTTTGAAATTAATGAAGCCTTTGCTGTTGTTGCAATGGCAGCGATCCATGATTTGGGGCTTCCCCCTGAAAAGGTGAATGTTTTTGGGGGCGCGTGTGCCCTTGGCCACCCTATAGGAGCCAGCGGTGCTCGCATCGTTGTGACACTTCTCAATGCTCTCGAGAAAAAGGGACTGAAAAGGGGCATTGCGAGTTTGTGTATTGGGGGCGGGGAAGCAACAGCAATAGCCATAGAGAGACTCTAAATGGCTGTTTTGGACACTTCATTAATTCCTTCCACTCCAGAGTTTCAAGAGAATTTCCGTCATATGGAATCGCTTGTTGCGGATTTTAAGGAAAAACTTGAGGTTGTCCAAAAGGGCGGGGGGGAAAAAGCGAACCTCAAACATCAAGCAAAAGGAAAATTATTACCCCGTGAACGGATTGAGAAACTTCTTGATGTAGGATCCCCCTTTCTTGAAATTGGTGCCATGGCAGCCAACGGTCTTTATGGGGATGAAGTCCCGTCCGCAGGTTTGATTACAGGAATTGGTCGAGTCAATGGGACTGAATGTATGATTGTTGCGAATGATGCAACCGTTAAGGCAGGAACCTATTATCCTCTCACTGTAAAAAAACATTTGCGAGCCCAAGAAATTGCGGAAATGAATCATCTTCCCTGTATTTATCTTGTCGACTCAGGGGGTGCAAATCTTCCTCATCAAGATGAAGTCTTTCCGGATCGAGATCACTTTGGTCGTATTTTCTATAATCAAGCGCGCATGTCTTCCAAAGGAATCCCCCAAATTGCTGTGGTGATGGGATCATGTACGGCTGGTGGCGCCTACGTTCCTGCAATGGCGGATGAGACCGTTATCGTTCGTGGTCAGGGAACAATTTTTTTAGGAGGGCCTCCTCTCGTCAAAGCGGCAACAGGAGAAGTTGTCACAGCAGAAGAGCTGGGAGGAGCTGAAGTTCATACGACAATTTCAGGGGTAGCAGATCATTTAGCTGAGAATGATAGTGATGCCATAAGAATAACGCGAGAAATTGTATCAACGCTTAATCTTGTTAAGCCCACTCTATCGGTCGTTATGAAAGAGCCCCAAGAACCACTGCTTAAACCAGAAGATCTATATGGCATTATTCCCGTTAATGCTCGGACGGCCTATGACGTTAGGGAAATCATTTCAAGGATCGTTGATGGCAGCGATTTTGAAGAATTTAAGAAAAATTATGGAACGACTCTTGTTTGTGGGTTTGCCCATCTTTGGGGAATGCCCATTGGAATCATAGCCAACAATGGCATTTTGTTTTCTGAGTCTGCTCTTAAAGGTGTTCACTTTATTGAGCTTTGCTGTCAAAGGAACATTCCTCTGATTTTTATGCAAAATATTAGTGGGTTTATGGTGGGTAAAAAATATGAAAATGGGGGCATCGCCAAAGATGGGGCAAAGCTTGTCACAGCTGTGGCATGTGCATCTGTTCCAAAAATAACCCTGATCATTGGGGGAAGTTATGGCGCTGGAAATTACGGAATGTGCGGGCGTGCCTATAGTCCACGCTTTTTATGGATGTGGCCAAATGCAAGCATTTCAATCATGGGGGGAGATCAAGCCGCCCAGGTTTTGGCGGAAGTTCAGAAGAATCCCGATCCTTCCTTTCAAGATAAAATAAGAAAACAATATGAAACCCAAGGGCATCCTTACTATGCAACGTCACGTTTATGGGATGATGGTATTATTGATCCCAAAGATACGAGACATGTTTTAGCATTAAGCTTGTCAGCATCCCTTAATGCTCCGGTAAAGGCGACACATTTTGGAATTTTTAGAGTTTAGAGGGATCCTATGGAAAACGAAGTCAATTATGTCATCGATAAATCTAACATAGCGCATGTCACGCTTAACCGTCCGCATCTTCATAATGCGATGGATGAGAGAATGATTCAAAAACTGATTCATGCGTTTGAAGACCTCCATAAAAATCCTTCCGTGAGAGCCCTGATACTTCGAGGAAATGGAGGCAGCTTTTGTTCGGGAGCTGATCTTGAATCAATGAAGAAAACTTTTAAATATGATGAAGCTAAAAATTATGAGGATGCCTCAAAACTTTCCTACATGCTCCATCTTCTCGACACAATTAAAGTCCCAACGGTTGCTTCTGTTCATGGCGTTGTGATGGGAGGGGGACTCGGGCTTATTGCATGCTGTGATATCGTCCTCGGGGCTTTTAATACAATGTTTAGTTTTCCCGAAGTAAAGCTCGGTATTGTGCCTGCTGTTATTTCTCCCTATGTCATCAGAGCCATTGGAGCACGCCAGGCCAGTCGATACTTTTTAACGGGTGAAAAGTTCGATGCATCCATTGCGCAACAGATTGGTTTGATTCACCAGGTTATTGAACTCGATCAGGGACAATCTGAGGTGGATCGCATTATAAATAATATCTTAAGTGGTGGTCCACATGCCGTACAGCGCGCTAAAGAGTTAATTCGCGAAATTTCAGGAAATGTGCCCGAAGAGGTTCGTCGAATGACCGCGAAACTGATAGCAGATATGCGCGTCCTTGATGAGGGTCAAGAAGGCTTAGGTGCTTATTTAAATAAAACTCTCCCAAATTGGGTGCCGAAATGAGCCATGATTAAATCAGTTCTTATTGCCAATCGAGGAGAGATCGCTGTTCGGATAATAAGGACAGCAAAGAAACTCAATATCCATACGGTTGTTGTTTATTCAGAAGCGGATGCTGATTCTCTCGCTGTACAAATGAGCGATGAAGCCTTTTTTATTGGTATCTCTAGTTATCTAGATAGTCAAAAGATTATCGAAATTGCAGCGAAGGCAAAGGTTGAAGCGATTCATCCTGGGTATGGATTCCTATCAGAAAATGTAACTTTCGCTAGAAAATGTGAGGAGGCTGGTTTCATCTTTATAGGGCCTTCCCCTGAAGCTCTTCAGAAAATGGGTTCAAAAAAAGAGGCGAAAGAAATCGCTCGCGAGCTTGGTATTCCTGTTATTCCTGGATATGAAGGAACTCAAAAAAGCCTTGTACATGAGGCTGAAAAGATAGGGTACCCTTTGATGATCAAAGCCGTCATGGGTGGGGGCGGGAAGGGGATGCGACGTGTTGATTCGGGGTCAGATTTCGAACAAGCTTTAGGATCATGCCAAAGGGAAGCGATTGCAGCCTTTGGAAATGGGGATGTTTTATTAGAAAAAATAATTGAAGAGCCACGTCATATTGAAGTTCAAATTTTTGGGGACGCCCAAGGGAATCTCGTGCATCTTTTCGAGAGGGATTGTTCGCTTCAAAGACGGTATCAAAAGGTGATTGAAGAAGCTCCCTCACACCTTCCGAACGCATTGAAAGAAAAACTTTATGGGGCAGCCCTCACTATTGGTCGAGCCGTGAATTATAGAGGAGCGGGTACGGTTGAGTTCTTGGTGGATGCACAAGGTCAATTTTATTTCATGGAGATGAATACGCGTCTTCAAGTGGAACATCCAGTAACAGAGGCTATTACAGGTCTTGATCTAGTCGAGTGGCAGTTTCGGATTGCATCAAATGAACCGCTCCCTTTGCCACAAGAACAGATACCCTCTCACGGGCATGCTCTAGAGCTTCGTCTTTATGCTGAAGATCCTCACCATAATTTTAAACCGGTGGCGGGTCCTCTATGGATGAAAGAGACTCCTCCCTCGATAAGAATTGATACAGGGTTTAAACAAAAGGACCAGGTGACTCCCTATTACGATCCTCTCATTGCTAAAGCTATCATAAAGGGTAATGATCGACCAGATGCGTTTGTTAAGGCAAGTGAATCTCTAGATCAATTCACAATCCTAGGGGTAAAAACGAATATCTCCTTTTTGAAAAATCTCATTGATGATCCCTCCATTCGTGAAAATCATTTTGATATCGGATACATCGATCGTCATTTAAAGAGGTTAGCGCCCCCCCCATCAACTCCCCATGAAGTATTTGTGGCAGCGACACTCATCAGGATTTTATCTTCCCCTCAGCACGAGGCATCTCCTTGGGAGGAGAGTCACAATTGGCGACTCACAGGATTTTCACCTATTTCTATGGAATGGTCCTCAAATGGGGAGACAAAAGTCATCACTTTAACTTTTACGCCGGAGGGGTGGGTTCAGGGGATGGGAAAACCTATGGAAACACAACTTATTGAAAATACTCTCTTATTTTCTGGGAAACAAATTCCTTATTTGGATGACATGGGAAAACTTTCTCTTAAACATGAGGGCGAAACCTATTCCCTTTCGCCTATTGAATTTGTGCCACAGGACAAAAAGCACCCAGAATATCGTTTGAGCGCACCTATGACGGGGAAAGTTGTTCTGATCCACGTCAAAGAAGGAGATAGGGTGAAAAAGGGCCAACCCCTTGTTATTTTAGAAGCCATGAAAATGGAGCATCTCATTAATGCTCCTAAGAATGGTATTGTAAAACGGTTATGTTATAAGATTGGAGATGTGGTTCATGAAGGGACTGAGCTTATTGATTTAGAGGAGTCAAATGATGCTGCCTAAAACAGTTAAAATCGTTGAAGTCGGTCCTCGTGATGGCCTTCAAGCCGAGCCAAAGACACTCAACGTGGAGGATAGAATCGCTTTCATAAATAGGCTTTCACAAACGGGTCTCAGGTCTATTGAAGTCGGAAGTTTTGTTTCACATAAGTGGATTCCCCAACTTGCAGAGAGTGATCTGGTCTATCAGGGTATACTCAAAAACCCTGAGATTGACTATTCAATTCTTGTGCCAAACCAAGTGGGATTTGATAAAGCTCTCGAAAATAAAGTCACATCGATTGCTGTTTTCACAGCGGCTTCAGAAACATTTTGTCAGAGGAACATTAATTCATCAATTGAGGGCAGCCTTGATACATTTGCTAAGTTTGTTCCACGCGCGAAAGAAATGGGGATTCGTGTTCGGGGTTATATTTCCTGTGCGATTGCTTGTCCCTTTGAAGGTCCAACGGCTCCCTCAAAAGTCCATGAGCTCATACAAAAGCTTCTCAAGATGGGATGTGATGAAATTTCACTCGGTGATACGATCGGTGTTGGAACACCTCTCCAAGTCCTGAATTTGTTAGCAGATATTCCGGCTCCCCTTGAAAAGCTGGCCGTTCATTTTCATGATACCTATGGTCAAGGCGTCGTCAATATCTATGCAGCCCTTGAGAAAGGAATTTCCATAGTTGATAGTTCCGTATCTGGGTTAGGAGGATGCCCTTATGCGCCAGGTGCCTCCGGAAATGTTGCGACAGAAGATGTGTTGTATTTGCTAAATGGACTCGATATTGAAACAGGTGTAAATATGGAAAAATTACTTAAAGCTGCAGAATACATCGACAACAAAATTGGCCGAGAAACAAGATCAAAGGTTTCTATCGCTTTGAGGAGAGTTGAATGACGATTAAAGATATCAGTATTGCAATTGGATTGGTTTTCTTAATGTCTGTAAACCTAATCGTTCAGAAAATTGCTCTTGATCAGATATCACCCTATATATTGGGCTTTCTTAGGGTCGCACTGGTTGTTCCTCTCGTTTTTTTCATTCCTAAGCCAAAAAAGAGTTTGTGGACCTATTTTATTTGCGGACTCTTTGTGTTTTGTCTTTATTTAGCTTTGTCAAATTATGGGATAAAAGAACTGGGCGCAAATATTTCATCTTTTATTACACAACTTCAAGTTTTTTTCACTATTTTAGCTTTTTATATAATCTTGGGAGAAAAACCGACACTGAACCAAACGATAGGGATATTCATTTCCTTTTTCGGAGTTTATTTCCTATCTGCAACCTCCTCTTCGGAGGAGTATAGTTTAAGTGGAATCCTTATTTCAATTGCGTCTTGTGTTTCTTTTGGCTTAGGGACTGCCTTAACGAAGAAGTACAAAATTGGGGGGAACTTGCAAGACATGATTTGGATGGCTCTCGCAGCCTCAGGACCTATGCTTTTGACATGTTTTCTTTTAGAGGGACCCATCGAAACGTATCATGAAATTGTTAATATAACGATGCCTGCCCTATTTGCTGCTGTTTTTGGAGCGATCGCTATTACCTTAATAACGGCCAGCATGTGGTTCAGTTTACTTCAGAGAGCACCGGGATCTTCCGTTATGCCATTTATGCTTCTCATGCCTTTTTTTGCTATCTTTCTCTCTCACTTCATCCTTGAAGAAACTTTTTCCTTTCATCAATTTGTAGCAGGAATTATAGTTCTCATAGGAGTTATGATTGCTCAAAATTTGCATCTTCGATTACCTGTCTTATATTTCTGGGTAAAAAATAGGATTGTTTTATGATTGACATCGAAAAGTTAAGGTCTTTTTACTATGTTATTAAAGAAGGTTCTCTCTTAAAAGCTGCAGTTGCTTTAGAGAAAAACCACACCACGCTAAGTAAACATCTGACTGAGCTTGAAGAAACTTACAACGTTAAGCTGTTTGTACGTAAACGAAAAAGAATAGAGCTTACGGAGAAGGGGAAGAGTCTTTTTAAACTTGCCCAAAGCACGATTCCTAATCTGGAAAATGGGGCTACTGAAATTCTAGAGCCGAAAGTTCAAAAGAACAATCTGAGAATTATTACAACAACGGGTACGAATGGTATTTGGCTTATCAGAAAGATAAAAAAGCTTGTTGATGAATTTCCTGATTTGCAGTTGTCTGTCATTGCAACAAATGATGATTTTGATTTTGAGTCCTCAAAGGCTGATGTTGGAATACTTCCGAAGCTACTCTCAGAAGGCCTTACACATAAGAAATTAAAAAACAATGCTTTACAGTTGTTTGCGAGCAAAGATTATATAAAACGTTACGGAATGCCTAAAAGCTTGGATGATCTTAAAAATCATAAGCTGATAAGTTTTTATGCTGATAATGAAGGAAGTGTAGGAAACGTTGATTGGCACTTGAAAAAAGGACTTCCCTATCATTCAATGAGAGAAAGTTTTTTAGCAGTTAACTCAGCTTATTATGGGATTGAAGCGGCTGTTCAAGGAATGGGAATCATACCCTTAACGCGAGATTATGAGTATATTGAGGATTTAAACCTTATCAAAGTCCTTCCCGAGGAGGAGGGGCCTTCTTTTGACTATTATTATATAATGCGGTCAGATGTTGTACCAACTCCGGTTCAAAAGAGGTTCTTAGAAATTCTTAGAGAGGAATAATGTCTTAACTCATTGATATAACAGTGAAAAAATTACTCTTGTAAAGAGTAAAAAATAGTTTAAGAATTGTTACAGTGGTATGTGTTAATTGTCATGTTGATCTATAATTTAATCCCTAAATTTGGAGGAAAATATGATTAAAAAAATTGATAAAAGCCGTATCCATGGTGCCAAGATTACGTTGACATCAACGACATTTCGTTAAGATTTTTCTTGTTGGATAATATAGAAAATTTGTATGAAGCTCTCCCTGTAAGTGGGAGAGCTTCAACTTTAAGATGTAAGTTAAATTTATCTTTAATCGAAAGCCTTAACTATCTTTTAAATGCCTGCGATGAAGTGATTCCCTCACCTCTATTTTTAAAAGCATCAGAAACACTAAATTCATTAAACCCTAGATTAAAGTTTTCAGGGTTTTTGAGTGTTCTTCATTCTGATTTACTGACCGCAATTGAGGAAGAAAACATTAAACAAATTAATGTCATTGCAGAGAAATTGTCTTTAAATAATTTTACTATTAATAATATTGAATATATAAACATTGGAAATCTTGATGATTACTATGAAACCGTAATTAAAAATCTCATATGTCATGAAATACCAGTAAGAGTAGCTGCTTCCTCTGTTTCTTCTCTCGAATATGAACGGATGAAAGCGGCTTGCGAGGAAGGGTTAAGCATCATTGAAAGGGTTTGCCCAGATTATTTTGAAGAGATATCGTGTTTGTTTAGTGAAATTCTCGTGTTTAAAGCCGATGAAATTAAACATGGATCAAGTATGAATGCATTTGGTCTCATTTATAGAAATCTCAATTATGGGTTTGAAAAGATTACGGATACGATTGATGTTTTCATCCATGAATTAGCTCATCATTATCTGTTCTTACTCAACACCGATGATCAAATTGTTGTAAACGCAGATGATTTACACGCCTCACCCTTGAGGACGGATAAGCGGCCTCTCATCGGTATTTACCATGCGGCCTTTGTTCTTGCCCGAGTCATTGATGTTTTGCAAAAAGCTCTGGATCGTGGAGGAATTCCTACGAACGAAATTAACCACTGTTTAGAGCTTCTTGCGACTCACAGGAAGAGGTTTAAGATGGCTATGAATATGCTTGATACCCATGCTCAACTGACGCCTCTAGGGCGCGCTCTGATCAATTCTGCGAGCCGTATCGTTGAAGAATCTTATGCAGCCTCTTGCAGGGGCGCTGTCATGCCAAGAGCTGTCAGATAAAGGTCTAACAGTTCTTCCTGTTCAAGGCGTTCTTGAGTTTCCATTTTGCGAATTTTGAGAACTTGACGAATGATTTTAATATCAAAACCAGTGCCTTTAGCTTCAGCAAAAACTTCACGAATTTGCTCGCCCACGGCTGCCTTCTCGTCCTCAAGACGTTCAATCCGTTCAATAAATGATTTTAATTGGGCTGATGATACACCACCGACGTCGCTCATGGGATTCTCCTTTTCTACATAGTGACC
>JABDDK010000035.1 GCA_013287665.1 Alphaproteobacteria bacterium | reverse complement strand
CATGATATAGATGAGATAGGGTGTTGTGAGGGTCATCTCTTTGCCTCCAGTTTACGGGTGTTCAACTCAGTCCGTGCCCTCAAAATAAGCGAGGCGATGAAATAACAGAAATAAGCCCCTGCCATGATCAAAAGGGGAGTTAACATGGTGGGGTGAATTGATGGATTCGAAAATTTCGTAAGGCTTGCCGGCTGGTGCAGGGTGTTCCACCACTCAACGGATCCCTTAATAATCGGAAGATTAATGACACCAACCAGCGCCAAGAGGGAGGCCGCTCTGATCCCCTGATCAGGACGACTATAGGATTTATAGAGAGCCCAATACCCACCATAGAGAAACAATAAAACGAGGACCGACGTAAGACGTGCGTCCCAGACCCAATAGGTTCCCCACATGGGCTTCCCCCAGAGGGATCCTGTCGCAAGGCTGAGGGCGGTAAAGAGGGCCCCAATGGGAACACAACTGACGCTCAAGACTTCGGCCATGGGATGGCGCCAGACAAGCACAAACAAGCTCATGAGAGCAAGGAAAGCATAGACAAGAAGGGCCATCCAAGACGCGGGCACATGGACATACATGATCCGCATGGCATCCCCTTGTTGATAGTCAGGGGGCGAAGTAATAAGTCCCATATAGAGGCCGACAACGAATAAAATCCCTGTTAGAACAAGGGCACAGGGAAGAAGAGGCTTGGTCACATACAGAAAAAAGCTTGGTCGTGCCCAGGTGTGTTTCATTTATCCCTCAACAGCAAATCTGAGTGCCTTTGTTCCGGCCGTCATAGATACGATAACCAGAATAAGCGACACACTTGTAAGGAGACAGAAAGAAGGGGAAGAATCAAGTCCCAATCGCACCATGTGGGCGGCAGAAAGGGAAAAAAGAATGAGTGGCAGGATTAAGGGGAGGATTAGCAAGCTTATCAAAATCCCGTCACCTCGGGAATTGAGGGTCAAGAGCCCCCCTAAAATGGTGAGGCTACTCAAGGCGGGAAAGCCAATAAGAAGTGTAGCGATGAGCGTGAGGACTTCATCCAAGGGGAGTGCAAAGAGGGGGGAGAGACTTGCTCCTACAAGGATTAAGGGAACCCCCATGAAAAAAAACAGAGCTGCCATTTTTGAGAGCAGAAAAAGAGCGGGGTGTGACGGGCGCATCATCATCTCGTCAAGTATACCCTCATTTTCCTCTTGTTTTAAGAGCTGAGGGGTTGAAAATAGCGTCGTTAACACACATAAGATCCAGATCAGGGCGGGTGCACTTCGCCCGAGAACTGTTGGCTCAGGGCCGATGGCGAGGGCTATACAAAAAAGGGCTAGAGTATAAAAACTGAGGGCGCCGTAAAGAGTTCCTTTCTGAAGCCTAAGGATGCGGAGTTCGCGTAAAATCATAGGATGATCTCTTTACGCGAGGTTATCTTGTCATGGGTTGCAAGGACAATGAGTCCGCCCTCAGATAAATGGCGCTCCATGAGAGCATCAAGTATTGCTTTCCCCTCATCATCTAACCCAGCATGAGGCTCATCGAGAATCCAGAGAGAGCGCTTTAACCAACCGCAGCGACTCAAACTCAATCGCTTTTGCTGACCTTGAGACAAATGGGAAATCCTTTTGTTTACAAAGGAATCCAGCCCCCAAATTTTGAGGACTTCTAAAAATGTTTCACGTGAAACATTTTGCCATAAGGTGATCTGATCCTTAACAAAAGCATCCGGGTAAAGGGCCAGCTTATGGCCTACATATAAAACGTTTTGTTGATATTCATTAAGTATTTGATTGCAAACACTTTTTTTATCCCAAAATAGAGTGTCTTTTGGTGGTGAAATCAGTCCTGCAATGACTCGTAATAGGGTTGATTTTCCTGATCCGTTAGGCCCTCGGACGACAAGCCTTTCTCCTCTTTTGAGATTAAAAGAGAGGTTTTTTAAGAGGGGCTCATGACCCCGTGCATATGATATATTTCGACCTTCCAACATCCAGGATCACCATTTGGTTCTTTCACCTCGCCCCTTGTGGGAGAGGTCGCCCAAAGGGCGGGTGAGGGGTATTTAAAAGACTATACTCTGCACCAGCCCGCCTATGCCAAGGCTTCGGCGCGCAGCCGGCTCCGCCTTCGCTAAAGCTACGTCGGACAAGTGGCGGATGGGGTGGGATTCGAACCCACGAAACGCTCTCACGTTTGCCGGTTTTCAAGACGCACAAAATGTTTAATGGGCAACGATCAATAACAAAATATATCAATGAAATCAATAAGTTTTGCGTTTCTCTTCGTTGCTGCTTATGTAGACTTGTTACCATTTTTTGTCCCCAAATGTCCCATGAGTGTCCCATAAAACCTACCCTACTATACATAGTTTTCATTGAACTAACTCCATACTTGCGCCCACTCACAGGTGTTCTTTTTCGCATTCAGGACTTCGAGAAGCCCCCATTGATAGAAAGCTTAGCTCTTGAGATTTCAAAAGTCTATCTTTTCGTGAAGGGGCTTTTTTGAGGTTTGATATTCAAAGAAAATCCCCCGGCCCTATCACGGCCGAGGGATTTTTTTCTGGTTTCAAATTCTTCCGTTCCCCCTATATCACCGTTACGATGTGAGGGGCGAGCTCTGTGAGGAGCGTTTGGCCTGTGTAGGCTGTGCTTGTAAAGTCTATTGTTCCTCCATTTGGATTTGTATCAACGGGAGCAAAAGTCACAAGGGTTCCACTATGTCCGTCGCTTGCAATGGACTGAACTGAAGCTTGTACAGCTGCCAAACTGGTCGCATTATTGAATTGCAGCGTGTCATTGCTTGCATTCCAACTATTCAGGATATTGACTCCCATATCAATCGCTGGATCAAGGACGACTGTGTCATGACCCGTGCCAAGATTGAACGTGTTCTGTCCTGGGTTGACTGTGTTCTGTGCGAGGAAATCTGCAATCGTTGCAACGCCTGAGAGGTCTATGTGATTGAGCTCACCCACCAGCACATCGTTACCGCTCCCCGCATTCAGGACATTGGTTCCGAAGGTGATGGTATTGCCCAATATAAGGCTTGGTGAAAAAGGACTGGACCTTCCATCATTCGCCAGGACCAAATCATGCATGCCCCCATAAAGGGTATCCCCACCACCAGCCAAACTGTGGGATGTGAGTGTATTGTTGCCAAATTGGAACAAGTTGAAACTGCCTCCTGATGTATCTTGCCCACTAAAATTACCAAGGGAGCTACCATCAGCTGCAGATAGGCTGAGGTCGTGCATCGTTCCATACAGCTGATCACCAGCCCCAGTACCTGCAGTCAGAGTATTATTCCCAAAGGAAAAAGTGTTGTTTCCACCAAAATAACCCCCAGTTGTGTTGGCAGCATTAGTAGCTGAACTTACAGATAAGGTTAGATTATGGAGAGTCCCAAAAAGTTGATCTCCAGCACCATTTCCCACTGTCAGAGAGTTATTACCAAAGGTAATGGTGTTATCTCCACCAAATAATCCACCGATAATACCAAAATCAGGAGAAGCTAAGGGGCCGTTCAGCAGAGACGCATCCTGCAGAGTGCCATAAAGAGTATCATTATTTCCGCCTCCCGCACCGAGGGTATTCCCTATGAGAGTGCTCCCGACTAAGGTCCCAAAAGTCAATAAGTTTTCGCCGGCGACGAGCCCACCTATAAGACTATCGCCCGTGGTATCCAATGTGAGGTTTTGAAGTGTGCCAAAGAGGGTATCATTATTTCCACTCCCTGCTGATATGGTATTGATCCCAAAGGTAAAGTCGTTAGAGCCTCCAAACTCCCCACCAATAATGCTAGGACCGCTGGCCATTAAGGTCAGATCCTGCAAGGTGCCATAGACCGTATCACTACCATCCCCGACAGTTATGGTATTACCGCTAAAGGTGAAGGCGTTAGATCCTCCCCCATTTCCACCAATAACGCCGGAACCGCTGGTTGTTAAAGTTAGATCCTGCAACGTACCATATACAATATCGTTACCATTTCCTAATGTGATGATGTTGGCCCCAAAGGTGAATTCATTAGAGCCTCCTCCATTTCCACCAATAATGCTGGCACCACTGGCCGTTAAGGTCAGATCTTGCAAGGTGCCATAGACCGTATCCATACCATTTCCTAATGTGATGGAATTACCTGCATAAGAAATGCTGCTCCCGCTGATGACAGCAGTGCCTGTGGCATTTAGATTAAGGTCAAGCATTTTCCCATAAACCGTATCATTCCCATTGCCAAGAACAATGGTTGTTTGGCCAAAGGTCTCAGTAGGAGATGAATTGGTAATGGTGATATCCGTGAGTGAGCTATCATTTATGGTTGTGTTGTTATTGGTTCCCGTTAAAAAGTCATTTCCAAATTGTGAGCCAATAATGTTCGTGATGTGGCTTAAGTGATCCGTTCCATCGGCTTTCATTGCAATCCCTGTAAGGAGATTGACAGTCAAATTAGAAATCTCATTCAAATAATCAATCGTATTCACGCCACTACCGCCTGTGATGGTGTCATTTCCTGCACTTCCCACGAAAAGATCGTTACTACTATTCCCAATGAGGGTGTCATTGAACTTACTCCCTTCAAGTCCATTTACGTTGGTCCAGGTTACCTTTCCAAGGCCATTACCGGAGAATGTGCCTGAATTCAAGTTAACAGTCACGCCGGAGGTTGCATTTTGAAAGCTGAGGACGTTGTCACCAACTCCTCCATAGACGGTTGCCTTGCCGGTGCTCAGATTAAAGATATTGGTCCCTGTGTTAACGGTGTTATTCACCATAAAAGCCGCAAGGCTTGAGCTATTCAGCATGTTTCCATACATAATATCAGTGCCACTCCCTGCATTAAAGACGTTATTGCCGAAAGTAATTGTGATGTTCTGTATGACACCTCCTTGATTTGTCAGTGACAGGCTCCCAAGGTCACCTATCATGGTGTCATTGCCGCTACCTGCATTCAGCGTATTATTCCCAAAGGTAAAACTGTTGCCTGTGTCAACGATGGTAGTGCTTCCATTGGCTGGTGTGCTTCCACCATCGGGATAAACAATGTTCCCTGCGAAATAAGCACCTGTCCCAGATCCCGAGCCCGCCTTTGCACTGAGACTCAAGGTTTGCAAGCTTCCATAAATGGTATCATTTCCTGAGCCCGCTTGGATTGTGTTGCCTCCGAGCACGAATGTATTATCCGTCATATAAGCTGCAGCATCCGTTTGGGTAATTACTGTTAGACCATTAAAGAGGTTATTATAGGATCCTTGCCCAGGGTTTGTTACCGTGCCACCCTGAACGGATAGTGAGATCGTTTGGGCATCTCCATAAATGGTAGTCGTCCCATTCCCTAGATCAGTGATATGATTGCCGCCCATGGTGACCGTATTTCCAAAGATCTGACCTTCTGCATACCCACCACCCGTATGGGCACCGTTTGCATTTCCACCCACAGCTGACCAAGATATGGACTGTACATCCCCATAAACAGTTGATGTTCCACCGCCTTTTATAGTGATGGCATTGTCTCCCATGCTAATATTATTTAGGAGAATTCCATTCCAAGCTGATAAATCGCCACTAGCTGTTCCTCCAACGGCGGACCAAACCATATTTCCGCCATCACCACTAATGACGTTCACACTAGACACCCCGACAATTCCAGCAGTGATGGTGTTGTCCCCCATGGTCATTGTGTTTAATTTTACCATGGCGCCACCATCGTGAATTTCAAAAGTACTTCCACTAGGTGAGCTCGAATTGACACCTCCACTCACAGACCAATTTATATTCCGGAAGTCCCCATCTATGGAATTCACGCCAGATCCTGCCGTAATGAAGTTGCCTCCCATGGATATGAGATTACTCGTATCATACGAAAATACCCCAGCAAAACTATCGACCGCAATATTAATACTATTGCCACCAAACTCGACCCATGTCAGATCGCGCATACTGCCGTAGATCGTGTTAACACCAGATCCAGCTGTGATAGTGTTTCCGGCGATGGAAACGATGGCATCGATTTCTAAACCTGTGAAGTCAATACCACCACTGGGTTCATTTTCAATAACAGGTACTGTGCTAGAGTTACTTGTTATCTTACCATTATTATACACGCCACCATTTACGTCGATATAGTCACGCATAGCGCCGTATATGGTATTTACTCCGTTCCCAGCTATAATATGGTTATCTCCCATAAAGAACTCAGCGCCATCTGAATTTGCTGTGTTGAAGGGGGGGTCGCTGCCTTCGGGAACTGTACTTGGACCATTAATGGTCTTAGGCTGTCCATTAAGTCCAAGTGGATTATTTAATCCATTCTGCACCCCGCCTGAATCCGTAGTAATCAAATCACGCATATCCCCATAAATTAGATTTGTACCACTTCCTACCATAATCGTGTTGCCTGTAAGGGTTGGAATAAAGGCAGGTCCTTCACCAAAACCAGGGAATAGGCCTGACCCATAAACACCCATGCCACCCAAAACATAGACGTTACAAAATTCTGCATTATCTAAGAGGACTTGGTTCCCAGTACTGTCCACATTGATAAAGCTGAAATCCTGCATGGACCCGTAAATGGTATTGACGCTTGATCCATTTAAACCTGCTTTAATTGTGTTTCCTGCCATAAAGAATGTGTCATATGTCAAGAACGAAGCATAAAATGAGGTGTTATCAAAAGGTACTGAAAAAGTAGAAGTTAAGGGGGTGTAAACGGAAGAGCCTGGAGAGCTGGGAAACGCTCCTGTGCCAGTGCCTGACTGAATCCCATTCACGTAGTTTTGTATATCCCCATAAATGGTATTGACGCCAACCCCTGCAGTGATGGTATTGCCCATAAAGCCGCTCGAACCAGTTGTACCCATTGTGATGTTCGTAAAATTGACGTTACTTTGCCCAACAGCACCCTTCACACCACCGTGCAGGCCCACCTGGTTCAAAAGCGTACTTTGATCAAATCCTGGTGATACAGGAAAGTCTCCGGGAGATACAGCCGACCCACCCGTCTCAGATATGTTCAATGTCTGGAGATGACCGTAAATCACATTAACCCCGTTACCTACCGTAATTGTATCTGCATTGAAATTCAGATTATTAAAGGCAGGAGGGAAAGTATAAGAAGGATTGGGAGCGGATCTCTGGGTTGTTAAGAAATTGGGGTAGCTATTATTCGTATCCCCCACCCCACTAGCCGCAATTGCGTTGTATCCATAGGCATAGCTGGGTAAGGCATTCATGGTCAATGATTGCATGTCGCCGTAGACGGTGTTAACGCCACTTCCCAAAGTGATGGTGTTGCCACCCACAGTGAAGTTAAGACCCTGAATATCAGTAAATGCTTGGATATTTGGGGATGCGGCAAACTGATTGTATGCGAAATTCGTCGATGCAGGAAGGCCTGTAGAATTAGCATAAGCTCCACCAGCTGTAAGGGTCAGATTACGCATATCGCCATAAACCGTATTGACGCCATTGCCAGCTGTGATGGTATTACCAACACCGCCTCCTGTAAGATCGATGGTGACGTTGTTGATCAAGGTCTCGACGGTGAGTTGGGAGCCGGCTCCATCTGTGATAGCATTACCGCCCGTATCAGACATCGTCAAATCGCGCATGGTGCCATAGATTGTATTGACGCCACTCCCGACGGAGATGGTGTTTCCGCCCAATTCAACATTTACATTATTGATACCTACATCGTAGGTTGTAGCAAAAGTGGTTACTCCCGTAAAATAGGGATCAGGAGTGCCGGAGTTGGTGCTTGTTGAACCAACAGAATCCACCGAAGTATTGCTCACAGAGAAGCTCAAGTCTTGGATATTGCCATAGACTGTGTTGATGCCTGAACCTAAAGTGATAGCGTTGCCCGCGAGGTCAACGTTGATATCGTGCAGCACAAGGCTTGTATTGTTTGTACTTTCTGTGACCGTAAAGCTGATATTCTGGTAAGGATCACCATATACCGTAAAGCCCCCACCTGATGTGTTGGTAATATTCCAAGGACCCGATGAAAGCGTTGTTCCTGAATCTGTTGACGTAAAGCTCTTGTTTAAAAGGGGTCCACCACCACCGACTAAAATACTCATATGAAACCTCCCATGATCGCATTGATCATTTCCTTGGTCATTTTGGTTATTGTTTTGATCTTCGTTTTGAGAATGTAAATCGGATCTCATCAAACAACCTCCATAACCCATTAAGTTAAAACTTTGAAGGAGGTTCTTTGTAGAAGACTAAAGAATCTTCTTCTCTATTTCCACTCTACAATATATATATATATATGTCAAGTAATTATTTCAGAAAATACTATTTATTTTCTAAAGCTATTTAAGGCATTGCATTTGTTGTGAATTTGGGTGGAAGTTAATTGATTCACGATTTAACAACAATTTGAAAACCATCAGAAATTGGAGTAAAATCTCTTATATAACCCCCTTGGAAAAAATCATGGCCCATTCTGATTCAAAAAATAATACCAATAACTTCTCGCATCTTGAGAAAGAGGCGTTGAAGGAGATTTCGCTCGATATCATCAGGTCTGATCTTCAAAATTCTCTGAAGGACATGCATAACAAAAGCATGGTGGATGTTGAACGGCGCATTTCCTCGATTGAGACGCGGTGCGTTAGCCAAATCCAGGAAACGCTTGAGCGGGATATAAAGGCTGGGCTTGAGGCTCACTTTCAGACTGTGGTTCGGTCCTGTGAGTTGGATATAGGGAAAGCCTTGTCTCCCTTGGTCAGACAAGCTGAGGAAGAGGTTAATCGTTTGGGGAGTGTCACCAGTAAAACCAATGAATTCTGCCAGGGTATTGAATCACGCTATGCCTTGAGATGGGGGATGCCTTACTTGACGCTCATTCTCGTGGCGTCTCTGTCGGGAGCTATCATGGGTCTTGTGCTGTTTTTCTTACAAGTGCCTTACATTTCAGTCTTCTTGATGAATGCTCAGACACGGATGGTCTATCAGACGGGCATTCACACGATTTTGGATAGACAAGAACGTGAAGCCCAAGAGTCGCAGGCACAAAGCGCTCCAGCTTCGCCCACGAAAAAGAAGAAGACTTCAAAGGGATAGTGAGCTGGAGTTGTTGCAAAATATGCAACAACTGAATCGTGATACCCTTATTTAAAAACGTTATATCCCTCAAAAGAAGAAGACCTCACATTGACATGCCTCTGTCCCGATTTATGGACTGGATGTGCTCCTCAATCTGTTTCTCCTGCTGAAGTTGTTTCTTCGTTGCAATCTGCTCAATGAGCATGGCTTCCTTGGCATCTGAAACCTTGAGGTTATCCATGAAGGCTTTATCCTTCATCAACTCCTGGCTGCATTTTTTTAGGTCTTGGTTCAGTAAATCCTCAGGCTTTTCCTTAAACCTATACTGTAATTCCTTATAATTCTGGTAAACCCCATTAATATGGTTACGCCTTTCTTGATGTTCCTGAGCGGCTCTCGTCTCTGCAGCCCGCGTTTCCCGCCTATCCATTTCATCGTTCTTGAGCTTATCAAGGAGACCGAGAACTTTGAGGGGGTCTTGCTGCGCAAAGCCGCGGGCCTGATCTTTCCACTTGTCTGTCAGGTTGTTTAAGAGAGGCGAGTGCAGCTCTGCCTCAACCTTGTTAATATTTTGCTGATGGTATTGGATATAGGCCTCTTTTTTACTGTCCCAATATTCGATAGCTTGTTCTTGTCCGTATGCTTTCAGGCCTTTTTCGAAGGCGCGTTTAACGACCGTCGCGTTATCAAAGGCAGGGTGTTTCATTTCGTCAAAGACGGATTGTAGTTTATCGGAAACCTTGGGCTTTTGCTGCAGGACCTCAGTTGCTCGGACTTCCTCTCGAATACTGTTGGACGGCGCAGGTATCTCCTTATCACGGCGAGTGCCCAGGAAATGATCGACAACTTGCCAGAAGGCCTTTTTGGCAACAACACCCATGGCTTCAAGCTCATTAGCTGCGCGGTCGAAGATTTTAGTGAGGAGCTTATCTTCCTTTTCCATGAGCTTATTCAAAGACTCGGCGTCCAGATAATCTGCGGCTCCTAGCTTCTCTCCTGATTTCGAGAGAATCTCGGGGAGTTTTTCGGGTTGCCTAAAATCAATAGAGCTTCCAAATACATGTGTATCGTCTCTATGACGGGTCATGGCGACGTAGGCCAGGTTCTGGGTCATCGCATATGAGGCTAGAACGTACGTCTTATCCACCGTCGTTCCTTGAGACTTGTGGATGGTCACAGCCCATCCTTGATCGAAATGAGGATTGAGCTTAGGAGCGAAGGTGACGTCTTTTCCGTCATCAAGCTTCACTTTGACTTTTTGCTTATCCAGTTCTGTTATCGTTCCGAGTGAGCCATTTTTAACTCCCAAACCATAATTGTTCCGGGTAAAGACAATCCGGTCGCCTTGCGAAAAGGGCTTCTCTTCTGAGCGGACACCTCTGCTTCCAAAGTCATCTTCGACTTCTTTCTTAACTGTGTAAGCATATTCTTGTCCCATAAGATGGCCGGATTCCTTAAGGACCCCACGAGCCTGTGTATTTAGATCATTCACGTCCTTATTTGTATGGGCGAGGATGAGGGTGCTCTTGTCAGGAGAATCCTTCAATGAAGCATGCCAAGCTTGGACGAGGGTTTCCTTTGTCTTCTCTCGCATATCGGCAGCCTCACCCTCATCAATAACCTTCACAAAGCCTTTATCCACATATTTTTGAATGGCCTCTTGTGTTTGCTGCTTTCCAAAGAGGACGGTTGCTTCCCGTTGCCACTCGGACTTTTGGCGAACGACCGTGGTGAGCTCCGATTTGCCTAACCGCTCTGTCACAAGTCGGAAGGCTGGACCTGCCTCAACAGGTTGCAATTGAGCGCCGTCCCCCACAACGACGAGCTTGACGCCCAGCTGCTCGACAGCGTTCATGAGCTTCCCAAACCGGGGGACATCCACCATGCCCGCTTCATCCAGTACCAGGACACTATTCGCATTATACTGACACCGGCCCTCCTCATAGGATTTCAGGAACTTATGGAGCGTCGAGGATTTGATACCGCTCTCTTCCAGATTCTGAGCCGCCTTTCCCGTAGGCGTTAGGCCATAGACATTGTACCCTGTTGCCTTCCAGATGTCTTGACACACCCCAAGGGCGGTCGTCTTGCCTGCACCTGCAATACCAACCATACACTTGATTTGACCGCTATCAGCCAGGTGGTAAATGGCTTTGATTTGATCTCGGGAGAGTTCCCCAAGGGTGGTGTTGGCATCTTGAATACCCTTAATGATTCCTTGCTCTGTAACACCGTGAGTTTTGGCTTTATCCAGTGTCTCTGCACTTTCCACAAGGGATCTCTCTGCTTTGAGCATATCGCGTGTGGTATAGATGGCTTGTGCGTTGTCCCCAGGCCTTAAGAGAAGAAGCTCATTAGAATTCTTCAATTTCGCTTCAAGTCGTTGAAACAGGGGAACCTCATCTATATATCTATGAATGACCTTTTGCACGTCCGCCCACATGAAAGTTGCATGGTGTTTGGTAACAATATCAAGGACAATGTCTGGATTCCTCACAATCCTGTAAAGATTCCGAAGCTCCGTCTCATGAAAGATCTTGGCTCTATCTGTAATGGGACCATCGCTACCTTCACGGGCTTGTAGCCTTTTTTCGAGCTCTAAAACATTCCGCCCCATCTTGGGTTGGGGTTCCATCTCAATACCTCTGTCTACATTAGAGCGATGATCGATTTGGATATCATGGCCATAAAGCTTGAGGTGGGCATTAGAATACTCTTCCCACTTCTCTCGCAGTTCACACAGGAAAGGCTTTGCATTCCAATCTCTTTCTTTAGGTCCAAATCCTGTCTCTTCAAGCTTTCGCATGGTCGCAACAACGTGACAGTGGGGCTTTTCTTCGCCCGTTTCCTCATGCACATCAAAATGAAAGTTCATCTGTGCAGCCATACCGTGCACACAAATCTGCTCCTGGACAAACTCCCGAGCCAACGCAATGTTCTGCTCGTCCGTTAGCTCCCGGTGGAGAGCAAACTCAAACTCGCGGTAGACTTGAGCATCGACGCGATTCTCCCCAGCCTCAACCTTATCACAGAAAGCCTGCACACCCTCTTTCCTGTCAGCCTTAATCAGGTCCTGAATCTCCTTTGCCCAAGCAGGAGCATCATGAGGCAGCACCAGCTCCACATGCTGCACAGGCTTTTTCTCATAATTGAAAGTTTCGCCCGTCCGCTCATCGGTCAGCTTACACCCAGCACGATACGCAACAGCCCTCACCGTGTTACGGCTGCTGCGAGACAAAACTTTCACGCTGAAGTGATATAGGGCCATTCAGATTCCTTGGATTTCATCTGCGGTGCTTGCACCAAAGAGCGGTTGCCATCGGCAACGTATAAGCGCGCTTATCAAACTTTTTTCAAAGTCCGCTAAGACAGTCTTATCAATCATTTCTGATCGATCTTTCGTTATATATTTATGCATAGTTTTATGGATGATTATCTATTTATTTCAATATATTATCTTGTATAATAATAACATATTTTATATACTTAGTCATCCCCAAGAAAGGAAATAATATGACGTTAGATGATAAGATCATCCGAATTGAAAACCAGATTAAAAGGCTCAAGAAGCAAAAAGAGAAACTCCAAGTCCAGATTGCCCTATCCTTTTACAAGGACATCCAAAAGATATTTGGAGAAGATTTTTGCCCAACGTTTGTTGTAGGCTTATTAGAGGATATACAGATTCTCTCTTCTCAAATCCAAAAACATAAATGCGAACAACAAAACCGTCCCTAATTTTTTAATGTAATCTTTGCTCTTTCTATTTTCCTTGACATTTGTCAGAAAAACTCGTAATATTTCTTATATATGGAGAGAGATTATGGACACGAAAAACGTACGCAGTCGCATTGCAGATAAGGGCGCAGGGTGGATTTTTAGTGCCTCGGATTTTGCTGACATGAGTGACCGCAACTCTGTGGATCAAACCCTCTTCCGTCTTTGTAAGCAAGGGATCATACGAAAATTAGCAACAGGACTTTACGATTCCCCCATCATCAATACAAGGTTTGGCCCGATTCCACCGGATCCAGATAAAGTGGCTCAAGTTCTTGCAAACAAGTTTGACTATCACCTCCAAGTTAATCCTGCTCAAGCAGCTCATAGCTTAGGTCTTTCCCAACAAATTCCTACACAAGCCGTTTATTTGACGGATGGTCTCTCGAGGACTGTCAGAGTTGGCAATCAATCTCTAAAGTTTGTCCATGTATCCCCTAAGAAAATGTTGGGTGCGGGCACAAGAGCTGGCCTTGTTATTCAAGCCTTGTATTATTTTGGAAAGGATAATCTTGATGGAGGCTTCCTTATTCCTAAAATTCGTGCTTTGCTGAATGACAAAGATAAGGACACTTTAATGAACTTAATGCCTAAAACACCGCTATGGATGCAACCCCTTCTCAAGAGGATTCTCCAAGATGCTTAAGCAAAATCTGACTCGGCAAGATTTGCAGGATGTATTTAGGATCGTTGCTGACCGCAAAGGGGTTCTTCCTTTAGTCATCGAGAAGGACTTCTGGATAACTTGGTGTCTTGATAAGCTCTTCTCCCTTTCTCTACCCGTTGGCATGGTCTTTAAAGGGGGGACCTCGCTCTCCAAGGGTTACAACCTCATCAATCGCCTCTCAGAAGATTGTGACATAACTCTGAACAGAGCAAGTTTAGGCTTTGTTGGAGATAGAGATCCTCTCACAGCTTCATCCAGAAAAAAACGAGACAAGCTCTTGGATGAATTGAAGCTCGTCTGTAATGATTTTGTGACTTCAACCCTCAAATCAACACTGCAGAAATCTCTGCAACAAGACCTAACAGGTGAGACTTGGGACTTAAGTCCCGATGAGGATCCTCAGTCCTTGAGGTTCTATTACCCTTCAGTGCTTTCTGAGGAGAATTATAGATCTCAAGACTACATAAAGAGAAGTGTACTGCTGGAGTTCGGCGTACGGGGTGATGTCTACCCTACCCAAGAAAAACGTTTAAAATCATATCTCGCGGAAGAATTTGAAGCTTTTGATGATAGCTCCTTACCCATTCCCTGCTTATCTCCCCTTAGAACTTTTTGGGAAAAAGCAACCTTACTCCACGGCGAACACTATCGTCCTATGGATAAAGCAACACCTGTCCGGATTTCAAGGCACTACTATGATCTCAGCATGCTCCATAAGGCCGGTTTTGCAGAGAGGGCGATGCAGAATGGGAACCTTCTTCAAGATGTTATCAAAAATAAAACGCTCCTCTTTCCCTCAGCTTGGGCAAATTATGGTTTGATTGGGGCTGATAGTTTAAAGCTTCTGCCTATTTCAGAGCGTCTACAAGACCTTGAAAGGGACTACACCCAAACAAGAGAAATGATGTTGTTTGGTGGGTCTAAACCCTCATTCGATGAAGTATTACAAGATATAGCCATCCTTGAAGAGAAGATGAAACATATAGAAA